>NZ_JAMOLN010000399.1 GCF_024448165.1 Streptomyces longispororuber | reverse complement strand
CGGATCCGTAGAGCCATCGGGAACAACCTGAAGCAGGCGTTGCAGGAGCAGGCGCAGCTGACCAGCACGGTGGAGGCCGACGTCACGCGGCTCATGCGGCTGCGCGCGCGGGCGAAGGACGGCTTCCTCGCCCGGGAGGGGATCAAGCTGTCGCCGCTGCCGTTCTTCATCAAGGCCGCCGCCCAGGCGCTGCGGGCGCATCCGGTCATCAACGCCAGGATCGACGAGGCCGCGGGAACGATCACCTACTTCGACACGGAGAACATCGGCATCGCGGTCGACACGGAGGACGGCCTGATGACCCCGGTCGTCAAGGCGGCCGGCGACCTGACCGTCGCCGGACTCGCGCGGGCCGTGCACGACCTGGCCGACCGGGCCCGTAACAGGCACCTCACGCCCGACGACGTGACGGGGGCGACCTTCACGATCTCCAACACCGGTTCGCGCGGCGCACTGTTCGACACCGTCATCGTGCCGCCGAAGGAGGCCGCGATCCTGGGCGTGGGCGCGACGGTCCGGCGGCCCGCGGTCGTCCGCGACGGTGACGACGAGGTCATCGCCGTCCGGGACCTGGTGCACCTGTCGCTGTCGTACGACCACCGGCTGGTGGACGGAGCGGACGCGGCCCGCTACCTGACCTCGGTGAAGGCGATCGTGGAGGCCGCGGCGTTCGAGGACGACCTGTACGCCGACACCGTGGCGTGAGTGGTGGGGGGCCCGGGAGCGCGTCCGATCCTGTGGGAGATTGACACCGACGCAGGGGAACGCGGCCCGACCGTGCCGCTCACACCGAGGGAACCCGGCGCGGCGCGGGAAAGGCAAGAGTCATGGAGCCCAGGCGGCCCGTCGTGTTCGTCGTGTTCGACGGCATCAAGATGCTCGACGTGGCGGGCCCGGCGGAGGTGTTCGCCGAGGCCAATCGGTTCGGCGCCCGCTATGCGCTCAGCTATGCCTCGCCGTCCGGTGAGCCGGTCGTCACCTCGGTGGGCCTGCGGCTGCCGGTCGACGGGCCGGCGGCCGATGTGGCCGAGGCGGACACGGTGGTCGTCTCCGGCGGGGACGAGCTGGTCACCAGGGCCGTCCCGGCCGACCTGACCGAGGCGGTCCGCCTCCTGCGCTCCCGAACGCGCCGGCTGGTGTCGATCTGTACGGGTTCGTTCGTCCTCGCCGGTGCCGGAGTGCTGGACGGACGGCGTGCCACCACCCACTGGCGGCACGCCGAGCTGCTGGCCCGCAGCTATCGCGACGTCCAGGTGCAGCCCGATGCCCTCTTCGTCGAGGACGACGGCGTCATCACCTCGGCGGGCGTCTCGGCCGGCATCGATCTGGCCCTGGCGCTGGTGGAGGACGACCACGGCGTCGAGCTGGCACGGAACGTCGCCCGCAACCTCGTGGTGTTCATGCAGCGCCCCGGGGGCCAGTCGCAGTTCTCGGCACCTCTGGAGGTACGTCCGCCCCGTACGCCCGCTCTGCGCTCGGCGGTCGACCTGGTGGCGGCGCAGCCCGCGCTGCCGCACACCGCCGACTCGCTGGCCGACCTGATCGGTGTCAGCCCGCGCCATCTGGCGCGGCTCTTCCACACGGAGCTGGGCACGACCCCGGCGAAGTTCGTCGAGCGGATCAGGATCGACCATGCGAAGGCGCTGCTCGACTCCGGATGCGGGGTGGCCGAGACGGCGCGGGCCGCCGGTTTCGGGAGCTCGGAGTCGATGCGCCGCACGTTCGTGGCCCGGCTGGGCGTCTCGCCGAGCGGGTACCGGGCCCGGTTCGCCACCACCCGGCGCGCCGACGAGGACGACGCGGCGACCGGCGCCCACTGACCGCGCGCACGTCCACCGCGCGGACGCGACCTGGTCCGGATCTGTGGGATGCACGGCAGAACGGGCGGTGGGCCGGACCGCTACCGGGAGGAAGGCTGGAAACCAGTCCGCTCCGCACCCGATCAAGGAGGCCCCCATGCCGGAGAGCATCGCGGGAATCACCCTTCCCGACACCCGGTTGGTCCGTGAGGCCACCGACCTCGTCCGCGTCGCCGCCGACGAGACGCTCTTCCACCACTCGCGCCGCGTCTACCTGTGGGGATCTCTCAGGGCGGCCGCACGCGGCCTTGAGGTCGACCCCGAGCTCGCCTACGTCGGCGGCCTCTTCCACGACCTCGGTCTGACTGCCGCCCACGCCACCAAGGACCGTCGCTTCGAGATCGACGGTGCCGAGGCCGCCCGCACCTTCCTGCTCGACCACGGCCGCACCGAGGCCGAGGCCCGCACCGTGTGGCTCGCCGTCGCCCTGCACACCACCCCTGAAGTGCCGCACCACCTGGCGCCCGAGGTCGCGGTGGTGAGCCTCGGTGTCGAGACCGACGTCCTCGGCGTCGACCTCGCGGAGATCACCGAGCAGCAGCGGGCCGATGTCGTCGCCGCGCACCCGCGCCCCGACTTCAAGAATCGCATCCTGAAGGCGTTCTACGAGGGCATGGCCGACCGCCCCGACACCACGTTCGGCACCATGAACGACGACGTGCTGGCCCACTTCGACGCCTCGTTCCGCCGCAAGGACTTCGTCGAGATCATCCGGAACAGCCCCTGGCCGGAGTAGTGGCGTCGTCGCGCGGACACCGGCCGCGGAACCGTAGCCGTGGCCGTGGCGGGTTCGTCCGTTCCGTGCGGAGGGCGGCGAGGTCGCGGGCCCCTGCCCAGGCGGTGACGGTGTCGCCTTCCTCCGTGCGGTGCACGGGCACGTCCGCGTGGCGGAGCATCGCGTCGATCCGTTCGTCGCCGGCCAGGAACAGGCCGTAGAGGGTGTCCCAGCCGTCGCTGAGCGCGTGCCGCGCGAGACGGCGCAGGAGGCGGGTGCCGAGTCCGCGGCCCTGCCAGGAGTCCTCGACCAGCAGCGCGGCCTCCGCGGCCTGGTGATCCGGCATCAGATGTCCTACGGCGACGTGGCGTCCGGTCACGTCCTGCACGGCCAGGTGGACCGAGCCGGGGCGGGTCAGCAGGGTGGGCAGGTAGGTCAGGGGGTCGGGCATCGCCCGGTGGTAGCGGCTCCACAGGGTCTGCGGTGAGCAGCGGTGGTGCAGCGCCACGGTGCGGGCGAGGTCGGCCGGGCCTATCGGTGTGATCCGCGGTTCGTGGCGCATGGGCTGGTCCTTGCACGTCCGGG
>NZ_JAMOLN010000398.1 GCF_024448165.1 Streptomyces longispororuber | reverse complement strand
ATCCCCCCGCTCCGCCGGAGGCAACGGCGCACCGACCAACCGCCGAGCCGCATCGGCCGCCCCGAGCAGCAACGCCGCCGCAGCAGCCTCCCCGGCCAACGACTCCGCGCCCGCCAACCCCTCCAGGGTCAGGGCGAAGGCGCGCGGCTCGGCCAGCGTGCGGGCGGCGTCGAGGCCGTGCAGATGGTGCGCGCGGGCCGCCTCCGCATCGCCCCGCAACTCGGCGAGGAACCCGAACTCGGCGCTGCGCAGATGGTCGCCCGCCGGTGAGAAGAGTTCACCGTGGGCGTCACGGAGCCGGACCAGGTGGCGCTCGGCGGCGTCGAGGTCGCCGGAGCGGCGGGCGCCGAGCGCGAGCCCCATCTCGGCGTGGATCTCGCCGTACTTGTAGCCGTGCTCGACCGCCCGCCGCCGCCCCCGTTCGTGCAGGTCACGGGCGCGGTCCCAGTCGTGGCGGAGCAGCGCGACCCGGCCGAGCCCGGAGAGCCGGGCGGACACCTCGGAGGCGAGTCCGAGCTCCTCGGCGATCCGCAGCCCCGCCTCGCCGAGCCGCTCGGCCTCCTCGTACCGGCCCTTGATCTCGGCGAGTGCGGCGAGCGGCTGGACGGTCTGCAACTCGCCCCACGCGTCGCCGAGTTCACGGAAGAGCGCGGCGGAGCGCAGCCCGTCCCGCTCCAGGGCGGCCAGGTCGCCGCGGATCAGCGCGTGCAGGGCGCGCAGGGCGAGCGTGGCGGCGGTGGCCCAGCGGTCGTCGGGGTGCGGCGGATGCGCGTCGAGGTGGCGGCCGCAGGCGTCGGGGTCGCCCCCGTTGAACACGCCGTACGCGTAGAGCCAGTGGGCCGGGGCGGAGGCACCTGAGGCACCTGAGGCACTGGAGGCACTGGAGACACCTGAGGCGTCCACCGCAGGTCCGACGGCCCCGGTCAGCATCCCGAACGCGGCCCGCAACACCAGAAGTTCACCGTCAGCGGCCCCCGCCGGCACCGCGGACAGCGCCCGGTACGCCTCCGTGAGCCGCCCCCGCAGCAGCCACCACCAGGCGAGGGCGGTGCCGAGCCGCACCGCGGCGGCCGGGGCGCGCCGCACCGCCTCGTCGAGCGCGGCCCGCAGGTTCGCGGACTCGGCGTCGAGCCGCGCGAGCAGGTCCCGCTGCCCGCCGCCGCGCAGCAGGGGCGCGGTTCGTTCGGCGAGACCGAGGTAGTGCCGCAGGTGCCGGTCGCGGACGGCGTCGACGTCCGCCATCTCCGCGAGCCGCTCCAGGGCGTACGCCGACACGGACTCCAGGAGCCGGTAGCGCGGCCCGCCACCGGGCCCCGGCAC
Organism: Streptomyces longispororuber; assembly: GCF_024448165.1. GTDB lineage: Bacteria > Actinomycetota > Actinomycetes > Streptomycetales > Streptomycetaceae > Streptomyces > Streptomyces longispororuber_A. The sequence continues at coordinate 1,866 of NZ_JAMOLN010000398.1, read as the reverse complement.
CACGACGACCAGCGAACGGTCCACGAGCCGCGTCACCAGGTCGAGCACCTCGTCGCCGGCCACCCCGTCCCCCGCGCAGACGGCCTCCGCGGCCTCCAGGGTGCAGCCGTCGCGGTGCACGGCGAGGCGGCGCAGCACGATCCGCTCGGGCGCGCCGAGCAGCTCCCAGCTCCAGTCGATCATCGCGCGCAATGTCTGCTGCCGCGCCGGCAGCCCCCGCTGCCCGGCCCCGAGCACCCGGAACCGGTCGTCGATGCGGGCCGCCAACTCCCGTACGCCCAGCGCTCGTACGCGGGTCGCGGCCAGTTCGAGGGCGAGCGGGATGCCGTCGAGGCGGCGGCAGATCTCGGCGACGGCGGCGGTGTCGTCGGCGTCGTCGGGCGCGATCGTGGCCCCGCCCGCCGTGGCCCGCGCGGTGAACAGGCCCACGGCGTCCGCCTGCCGCAGCGGTCCGACCGGGAACACGGTCTCCCCGGCGGCGGCCAGGCCGAGCGGCTCCTGGCTGGTGGCCAGTACGCGCAGCAGGGGCGCGGCCCGCAGCAGGGTGTGCGTCAGGCCGGCGGCGGCCTCGACGACGTGCTCGCAGTTGTCGAGGACCAGCAGGGCGCGGCGCTCGCGCAGCACGCGGGCCAGCCGGTCGGCCGTACCGCCGCCGAGCGGGGTGCCCGCGTCCTCGCGCAGCCCGAGCGCGGCGGCGACGGCCTGCGCGAGATCGTCGGCGTCGCCGCGCACCCCGGCGAGTTCGACCAGCCACACCCCGTCGGGGGCGGTTCCGGAGGTGCGCCGCGCGGCCTCCACGGCGAGCCGCGTCTTCCCCACTCCGCCGGGCCCGGTGAGGGTCAACAGCCGCCCGGAGCCCAGAAGCCGGGCGAGTGCGTCGAGGGTGTCGTCGCGTCCGACGAGCGGGGTGGCCGGCGCCGGGAGACGGTCGCCGCCGGGCGTGGGCGCGGGGGAGGGCGGCGCCGGAGCGGGCGCTCCGGTGGGGGCCAGGCTGTCGTCCTGCCGGAGGATCGCCGCGTGCAGGGCCGTGAGCTCGGGCGACGGATCCACGCCCAGCTCGTCCGCGACGACCTTGCGCAGCTCCTCGTACGAGGCGAGCGCCTCGCTCTGCCGGCCCGCCCGGTACAGGGCGCGCAGCTGGAGGGCGCGCAGGTGTTCGCGCAGCGGGTGCAGCCGCACCAGCGCGCTCAGCTCGCCCGCCACCACGTCGTGCTGCCCCAACCGGAGCCGGGCGTCGGCCCGTTCCTCCACCGCGACGAGGCGCAACTCGTCGAGCTGCCGCACCGGCGCGCGGACGAACTCGGCGTCGGCGAAGTCCGCGAACGCGTCTCCGCGCCACAACTCCAGTGCCCGGTCGAGCAGTTCCACCCGCTCCGCCGGGTCCGGCACGGCCCGGGCCCGTTCCACGGCCTCCCGGAACGCGACGGCGTCGACCCCGGCGCCGTCGAGCACGAGCCGGTACCCCGCGGCCTCCCGCACCACGCGCTCACGGCCGACGGCGCGGCGCAGCTGGGAGACCTTGGCCTGCAGCGAGTTGGCCGGGTTCCCGGGCGGCCGGTCGCCCCACAGGTCCTCGACCAGCCGGTCCACGGACACGACCCGCCCCTCGTGCGCGAGCAGCACGGCGAGCAGCCCCCGGACCTTCACCTCCGGCACCCCGACCAAGCCACCGTCCCGGTCCCGTACGACCAGTCCCCCCAGAACCCCGAACCACATCCCCAAAAGGTACCCGCCACCCCCGACAAGCCGACGAACTGACAAGCCGACGGAGTCGGCGCATCAGGGGCGCGGGGCCGTGTCATCAGCGGCTCCGCCGCGGGGCGCGACCAGCCACGACGCACCCGCACCCGTACCCGCCAACGAACC
>NZ_JAMOLN010000397.1 GCF_024448165.1 Streptomyces longispororuber | reverse complement strand
GCCGCATCCTCCTCGACGGCGCCGCCGTCGAGGTCACCGTCGACGGGGACGAACTCGTCGCCGGTGACGGCCGCCGCGTCAAGACCGACGAGGCCCACCACCTTCCGCCGGTCGTCCCCTCCAAGGTGATCGCGGTCCACCTCAACCACCGCAGCCGCGTCGACGAGTTCCAGATCGGCCTGCCCGACACCCCCACGTACTTCCACAAGCCGACCTCCTCGCTGAACAGCCACAAGGGCGCGATCGTCCGCCCCGAGGGCTGCAAGTGGCTCAACTACGAGGGCGAGGTCGCCATCGTCATCGGGAAGACCGCGCGCAACATCGCCCCGGCCGACGCGGGGGAGTACATCGCCGGCTACACCGTCGCCAACGACTACGGCCTGCACGACTTCCGCGACACCGACGCCGGGTCCATGCTCCGCGTCAAGGGCTCGGACACCCTGTGCCCGCTCGGCCCCGGCCTGGTCACCGACTGGGACTACCACGGCAAGCGGCTGCGCACGTACGTCAACGGCGAGGTCGTCCAGGACGGCTCGACCGACGAGATGAAGTGGGACATGCACTACCTCGTCGCCGACATCGCCCGCACCATCACCCTGTACCCCGGCGACGTCCTGCTCTCCGGTACCCCGGCCAACTCCCGGCCGGTGCAGCCCGGCGACGTCGTCGAGGTCGAGGTCGAGGGCCTGGGACGCCTCACGAACCACATCGTCACGGGTCCCACCGCGATCCGCGGCGACGTCGGCGCGCAGCCGACCGAGTCGGAGGAAGTGCTGTCCACCGCCCTCGGCGGCGACTGGGAATTCCGTGGCATCAGGCCGCCGAAGCGCTGACGGCGAGGTCACGGGTAGGGTCGACGGTATGACCGACCCCGTCGAGCCCGCCGGTGACCGCCGCTCCCGCAAGCGCGTCACGAACTACGGCACGGGCCGGGTCGCACTGCTGGACGCCGCGGTCCGTGTGGTGGCCCGCGGCGGTCTGCGCAGCCTCACCTACCGGGCCGTCGCCCACGAGGCCGGGGTCACCCACGGGCTCGTCGTGCACCACTTCGGCTCGCGCGACGCGCTGATCGAGGAGGCCGTCAGCCACGCCATCCACTCCTCGCTGAACAGCAGCGCCCTGGAGATCGGCACCGGCAAGCCCGCCGACTTCGCCGCCGGGCTCGGCGACATGGTCGACTCCGGTCCCGAACTCCAGGCGTTCCAGTACGAGTTGCTGCTGGAGGCACGCCGCCGCCCCGAACTGCTGCCGCAACTGCGCAGCCTGTACGAGGAGTACTTCGGGGCCAGCGCACGGGAGCTGACCCGCATCCTGGACCGGCCGGTGAGCCGCGGCATGTCGCGGCTCGTGTTCGCCGCGCTGGAGGGCCTGGTCCTGCACCAGCTGGCCTTCGGCGAGCGCGACGTCACCGAAGAGGCGCTCACCGAACTCAGGGGTCTGCTGGAGCGGCTGTCCGAGGACTCGGACACCGACTGAACCCCGGCACGTCGCTGCCGGGTCGCCGCCGCGCACGCAGCGTGGTCGTCGCGGGAACTCCCGTCCCGTTCCCGCGGGATTCCCTGCCCTCACCCCCTTGTCAAACGGATAGTTCGGCCCGACGATGAGGCAACTCGTTTGGCCTGAAACGATCCTTCTCTCTCCCTGGCAGGTGATCCGAGTGGACAGTCAGACGGTTTCCGCAGAGCGGACCGTACGGGACGCCCCCACTGCAGCCACGCTCAAACCCAACGCCCTCGGCGTTCTGGGCATCCTCTTCTTCGTACTGTCGGGTCAGGCCCCGCTCACCGGCATCGCCGGAGCCGCCCCGATCTCGATCGCCACCGGAAACGGATCCGGCACCCCGGCCGCCTACGTCCTGGCCGGAGCCGTGATCCTCCTCTTCTCCGTCGGCTTCGTCGCCATGGGGCGCCACGTCGTCGACGCGGGAGCCTTCTACACGTACATCGGCACCGGACTCGGCCGCACCGCGGGCGCCGGCAGCGCCAGCGTCGCCCTGTTCGCCTACTGCGTCATCCAGGCCGCGATGTACGGGCTCTACGGCGCCACCGTCGCCGCCCTCGTCGCCGACCACACCCCCCTCGACCTGCCCTGGTGGGTCTACACCCTGGTGACCATGGCCGTGGTGCAGGCACTGGGCGCCCTGGGCATCGAGATGGGCGCCAAGGTGCTCGCCGTCTTCGTGCTCGCCGAGTTCAGCATCCTGCTCGTCTTCGGCCTGGTCACCCTCTTCAAGGGCGGCGGCCCCGAAGGGCTCGGCGCCGCCGACAGCTTCTCCCCGTCGGCCGCGCTGCAGGGCGCCCCCGGCGTCGCCGTGATGTTCGCCGTGGCCTCCATGTTCGGCTTCGAGGCCACCGCCATCTACGGCGAGGAGGCCAAGGAACCCAAGAAGACCGTGCCCCGCGCGACCTATCTCTCGGTCGTCGTCGTCACCGGATTCTTCGCCCTCACCTCCTGGATGCTGATCTCGGCCTACGGAGCCTCCAAGGCACCCGGCGCGGCGGGCGCCGCCCTGGCCTCCGGAGACTCCTCGGGCTTCGTCTTCGCCCCGATCGCCGACCAGTTCGGCGGCTGGGTGGGCGACGTCCTGCCGATCCTGCTCGCCACCTCCCTGTTCGCCGGCATCCTCACCTTCCACAACTCCGCCAACCGCTACCTGTTCGCCCTCGGCCGCGACGGACAGCTCCCCGCCCGGCTGTGCCGCCTCAACACCCGGCACTCGCCGTGGACGGCCGGCTGCGTCCAGACCGTGATCGCCGTGCTCCTCGTCGTGCCGTTCGCCCTGGCAGGCAAGGACCCCGTCCTCACCCTCTTCTCCTGGTTCAGCGGCCTCGCCGTGCTCGCGATGATGCTGCTCTACCTGCTGACCTCGGTGTCGGTCATCGTGTTCTTCCGCCGTCGCCGCGTCGACCAGCGGGTCTGGAACACCCTGATCGCGCCCCTGCTCGGCGCGCTCGGCATCGCCGGTGCGATCTGGCTGATCCTCGCCAACTTCACCACCCTCATCGGCGGCGAGGCGAGCACCGCGGTCTGGCTGGTGCTCAGCGTCCCCGTCGTCCTCGCCCTGGGCGTGCTCAACCAACGCCTCCGGCGCCGAAGTACCACCGCCCCCACCGGCGGCTGACCCGCCCACCGCCCGACTCGCGTCGTACGGCTCGCGTCGCTCGGCACGCGGAATCCGCACGCACGT
>NZ_JAMOLN010000396.1 GCF_024448165.1 Streptomyces longispororuber | reverse complement strand
GAGCGACCCGGTTCCTGCTCGCCCACGCGCGCGGAAGGACCCAACTCGTCGTGCCGCCCTTGGGGTTGTAGTGGTACAGCTTCGCCGGATCGGTGGCCTCGCGGGGGTCCCAGGGCAGCAGGTAGGTGTCGCCGGTGAGGACCGTGCGGCCGTCGGTGGTGACGGTGCGGGTGCCGTCGGCGGTGGCCGTCACGCTGGTGCGTCCCGGTCCGAAGAAGGTGATCTCCTGCTCGGCCCAGGTCTTGATCGGGTACGCCTGGAGGTACTTCACCGGCAGGGTGTGGGACCAGATCAGCCGGCAGAAGGCGGTCCAGTCGGTCTTGTTCTGCCAGGCCTCGAAGTCGCCGAGCCGTGCGGTGCCCAGGAGAGGGAACTTGTCGGCGAAGACGTCCTTCTGGTGGTGGCGCATGAAGCGGATCAGCTGGGAGTTGATGCCGCGCGAGGTGTCGGCCCCGTAGGTGACGTCGTTGGCCCAGTGCGACCACAGGGCGGAGCGTTCCAGGCCGTGTCCCCACTCGGTGGTGACCTGCCAGCCCTGGTCGCGCAGGATGCGCTGGAAGCGGTCGCCGATCCAGCCGGAGTCGCGGAACACGTCCACGTACAGGGTGTTGAGTCCGTCGTCGACCTCGTCGCGCAGTTGCTTCATGCGCTTCTCGGTGCCGCCGGTGACCAGATCCCGCCGGTTGTCGATGCGGTAGCTCTGGTCCATCCACGCCCACTGCTTGTTCGTCTTGTCGACGAGCTGCTCGGAGAAGGCGTGGGCCTCGGGGTAGGACTCGGTGAAGTTGACGTGGACGGCGAAGTCGCTGTTCCACTTCTTGCCGCTGCGGACCAGGGTGTTGAGGTCGTCGAGGCCGCCGGCCCGCTGGTTGTAGTGGCCGCCCCAGTCGGGGTGGGCGGCGTCGTGGCCCTCGGACTGGTAGCCCTTGAGGAGCGTGAACTGGCGCAGCCCGTCGGTGGCGAGGTGGATGCGCTTGACGTGGTCGAGGGTGAGCAGGAACGGATTGCCCGCCACCGAGCCGATGTTGTACGTGATGTGGGCGACGACCCGCTGGTACTGCCGGTCGGCGCCGAGCGGGGTGTGGGCGATGTCGCGGAAGGCGATCGCGGCGTCCTGCCAGTCGACGACGCCGTCGCCGTTCCGGTCCCGCGTGATGATCACCTTCGCCCAGGGCAGGGGTTCGGTGTCGTCGGTGGCGGCGCTGTCGGCGCGGTAGGTCCATTGGCCGTTGCTGATGCCGCCCTTGACGTATCCGTCGCGCTCCGCGACCTGCCGCCAGAACCGGCCGTTCTCCCAGCTCGTGCCGGGTGTCCTGGCGGGCTGGTCCCAGCTCGTGTTGTTCTCGACGGCGGCCGCGAGTTCACTCGTGTGGGCGACGGCATAGGCGCTGCCGACGGCCGTTTCGTCGGGTCGGCTGTCAGTGGTGATTCGTACGGTGGAATCGCCGCTCTTGGCCTTGTCGATCTCGACGCGGGCCGTCATGAGGGTGGCGCTGTCCTGCGTGGAGCGCACGCTGACCAACTGCAGTCCGGGGATCTGCAGCGTGCGGACGCGCAGGGCGTCCGTGTCGCGGATGTCCGTGACGCGGAAGGTGACGGTCCAGCCGTCGACGGCGATCTCGGCGTCGATGCGGGGGCCTTCGTCGAGGGTCAGGCGGTAGGTGATCCGGTCGGCTTCGGTGCGGCTGGTGACACGGGGGGTGTACGAGGTGTCGTTGACGAGGAGTTGGGTGACCGCGTCCTCCTGGGCGTGCAGGGTGTTCCCGGTGGCGCGGTCGGTGTACGAGGCGATGCGCGGGAAGGCGGTGCCGACGCGGACGGTGAGCGCGCCGGACCGGATGACGTTCTCGGTGTCCGTCGCCTGCGGTGCGGCGGGGGTCGCGTCGAGGGTCGCCGCCCGGGCGGGGCTGCCCGCGGTGAGGGCGGCGGCGGTGAGCGCGGCGCCGATCACCACGGTGCGGCGGGTGGGGTGTGGCGGGGTTCTCATGGGGTCACTGGTCCTTCGGGGGTTGCTCGGGTGGAGGGCGCCGGTCCGGCTGCCGGGGACGGCCGCGGGGGCCGTGTCCGGCAGTCGCTCAGCCCGTGGTGACCTCGGTGACTTCGAACGCGTCCAGGGCGAATTCGGCGGTGCCGTCGTCGCCCGTCTTGCGCAGCCCCACCCAGGCCTCGCCCTGCTCGGGCGCGGTGAACTCGTAGGCCAGCGTGGCCGGTTGGGTCGCGACCGGCAGGTCCGTGCGGTCCAGCTCGCGCGGCCCGGGTGCGTCCACGGCCGTGACCCAGGCGTACTGGCCGGCCAGCTCGCACTCGTAGCGCAAGCGGACGCGGTACCGCTTGCCGGGGGTGAAGCGCGCGGTGTGCGGGACGGTGCGGTAGACGAGGCCCGTGTTCTCGCCGCGCGACTTCAGGGACTGGGTGCCGTCGATGACGTCGTCGATCGCCTTGCCGTTCCAGCCGCGCTGGGTGAAGGGCGCGTGGCGCTGCGCGATGTGGGTGCGCGGGTCGGTGGCGCCGCCCGCGTCGCCCTTCACGAAGGGGCCCCAGCCGTGCGGCACGTGCTCGAAGTCCTCGCTGACCACGGTTCCCCGTGGTGCGGTGGGTTGGTCGGCCCGCACGATGCGCACGTTGTCGAAGCGGACGCGGGCCCGGCCGGCGGCGGCGCGCAGGGCGAGAGTGGCGGGGCCGCCGCCGTCGGGGACGGTGAAGTACGTGAAGAGGCGCTGGAAGCGGGTGCCGTGCTTGCGGTCGGCGGCGACGTAGTTGCCGGCGGTGGACGTCTCGGTCCGGTTGGCCGCGGTGACGCCGTCGGCGGTGCGGACCTCCAGGGTGGCCGTGCGGGCCTCTCCCGCTTCGGCGCCGACCTCGACCTGGACGGACGCGGCGTAGTCGCCGGGTGCGAGGCGGGCCAGCCGTTGGGAGACGGAGGCGGCGGAGCCCGCGCCGATGACGAGTTCGTGGTCGCCGAGGGCGCTGCGTTCGACGGTCGCGGGTCCGGAGACGGTCCAGCCCTTCAGGGAGCCGGAGTTGAAGCCGGGGTCGTACAGGGGCGTGCCCTCACCCCACTGCGGGGAGCGGTCCAGGTCGGTGCGCGTCTTGTAGACGACGTAGGGCTGATCGGCTTCGGCGTCCAGCGTCACCTTGCCACCGGCCACCGACACGTAGGAGACGAACACCCGCCCCTGATCGGTCAGCCGGTACA
>NZ_JAMOLN010000395.1 GCF_024448165.1 Streptomyces longispororuber | reverse complement strand
GTGGGTGGGGCCGTGGGCGCGGTGAGGAGGGGCATGCGGCCGACTGGGGCCGACTAGGGTGGTCCGGACCAGCGGAACCGATGCGTCAGCCGAACCGGGGGAACCGTGCCCGTATCCGACGGCCCCGCCGTCACCCGCAGCACCCTGCGCCAGCAGATCGCCGACGCGCTCCGCGACGAGATCCTGGGCGGCCGCCTCACCCCGGGCCAGGAGTTCACGGTCAAGGAGATCGCCGAGGGGTACGGGGTGTCGGCCACCCCGGTCCGCGAGGCCCTCGTCGACCTCACCGCCCAGGGCCTCCTCGACTCCGCCCAGCACCGCGGCTTCCGTGTCCACGAGTACTCCCTGGCCGACTACCGCGCGATGATCGAGGCCCGCAGCCTCGTCGCCGACGGAATCTTCCGCGGCCTCGCCGAGCACCCGCCCCAGGACCCCCGCACCCCGGACGCCCTCGCGGGAGTCCGCCGCCGCGGCGAGGAGGCGGCCCGCGCCGCGGGCGCCGGCGACCTCAACGTCCTCATCGGCTACGACCTGCGCTTCTGGCGAGAGCTCTCCGCCCTCTTCGGCAACGCCTACCTCTCCGACTTCTTCCACCGCCTGCGCGTCCAGTCCTGGATGTGCGCGGTCCCCCACCTGCGCCGCGCCGGCGACCTCAAGGGCCGCCTGTGGTCCGGGCACTGCGACCTGGTGGACGCCCTGGCCCGCCGGGACGCCACGGGCGCGCACGCGATCATCGCCGGGTACAACGCCGACTCGCTCGCGCTCATCGAGCAGCTGGCCGGGGAATAAGGCTCGGACCGACGGGGGAGCGGGTACCTGCAAGACAGGGCTGTCGCGGTGCGCCGCCGACTACCCTGGCGTACGCCCGGCCGTGCGCCGCCGAACACGTCCTAAGGAGCCCTTCTTGGCCTGTGATCTGTGGCTCGTCCCCCTCGTCGACGTGCTGTGCCACAGCCCCGACAACCCCTTCGCCGAAGAACTCGCGCTGTACGACAAGGCGTTGACCGATGCAGGGCTGCCGACGGTACCGGTCTACTCGTACATGCCGGGACTCTCCGGCGACGTCGCACCGGTCGCGGGGTTCGACTACGACGCGCTGCACTTCCTGCGCCGCGCCTATCTGCTCCAGCTGTGCGGCCTCGCCGTGACACCGGTCGACGAACTCGGCGGTGACTACGAGCAGTTGCTGGAGATGTTCGAGTCGACGGCGCAGGGTTCCCACCTGGTGTGGCACTACGACCACGCGGGCGCGTACGTCCCCGTGGACTTCGCGACCCCGCTCTCGAACGACGAACTCCTCGCCGGTGGCGGCCCGTTGGGCTCGTCCCACGCACTGCTGCGCGAACTGGAGTACGTGGCTCCGTCGATCGGCATCGACCCGGCGAACCCGCCGGTGCCGCCCGCCCCGCCGACGGCGCCCACCGCCCTGGAGGAACCGGCGGCCCCGGTGCCGCCGGACGACAGCCCGTTCGCCCGGGAACGGCACGTCTGGCTGGGCCTGCACCAGGCGGCCACGCGCAGCCTGGCCCAGGGCTCGATGATCATCTTCAGCTGAGCAGGGCGCGGCACGGGGCGCCGCCGGCCGGCGGCGCCCCCCGGAACGCTCCGGCTACGCGACGTGCTCGTCAGCGGCGGCCAGCGCCACGTCCAGGGCGGCGAGGCCCTCCTTGGCCTCCGCCTCCGTGATGTTCAGCGGCGGCACGACGTGCGTGCGGTTCATGTTGATGAAGGGCCACAGTCCGTTCTTCTTGGCGGCGGCGCCGAACGCGGCCATCGGCGCGTTCGCCTCACCAGCCGCGTTGTACGGCACCAGCGGCTCGCGGGTCTCCCGGTCCCGGACGAGGTCGAGCGCCCAGAACATGCCGGTGCCCCGCACCTCGCCCACCGACGGGTGCCGCTCGGCGAGCTCGCGCAGGCCCGGCTCGATGACCTCGGCGCCGAGCTTCGCCGCGTACGCGACGAGGCCCTCCTCCTCCATCACGTTGATGGTGGCGACGGCGGCGGCGCAGGCCAGCGGGTGCCCGGAGTAGGTGAGACCGCCCGGGTAGGGGCGCTTGGCGAACGTCTCGGCGATGGCGCCGGAGATCGCCACGCCGCCCAGCGGGACGTACCCCGAGTTCACGCCCTTCGCGAAGGTCATCAGGTCCGGCGTGACGTCGTACAGGTCGGCGGCGAACCACTGGCCCGTACGGCCGAAGCCCGCCATGACCTCGTCGAGGACGAAGACGATGCCGTACTTGTCGCAGAGCGCGCGGACCCCGGCGAGGTAGCCAGGCGGCGGCGTCATGATGCCCGCGGTGCCCGGGATCGTCTCCAGGACGATCGCGGCGACGGTCGCCGGACCCTCGAACTGGATCGTCGTCTCCAGGTGCTCCAGCGCCCGCTCGCACTCCTGCGCCTCGGTCTCCGCGTAGAAGCGCGAGCGGTACAGGAACGGCGCCCAGAAGTGGACGACGCCCGCCGTGCCGCGGTCGCTGGCCCAGCGGCGCGGGTCGCCGGTGACGTTGATCGCCTGCTCCGTGCCGCCGTGGTACGAGCGGTAGGCGGAGAGCACCTTCGGGCGGCCCGTGTGCAGGCGGGCCATCCGCAGGGCGTGCTCGACGGCGTCCGCGCCGCCGTTCGTGAAGAAGATCTTGTCGAGGTCGCCGGGGGTGCGCTCGGCGATGAGGCGTGCGGCCTCGGAGCGCGACTCGATGGCGAACGCGGGCGCGAAGGTCGTCATCTTCGCGGCCTGCTCCTGGATCGCCGCGACGACCTTCGGGTGCTGGTACCCGATGTTCGTGTAGACGAGCCCCGAGGTGAAGTCGAGGTAGCGGTTGCCGTCGTAGTCCCAGAAGTACGAGCCTTCGGCACCGGCGACGGCGAGCGGATCGATGAGCTCCTGTGCGGACCAGGAGTGGAACACGTGCTTGCGGTCCGCGGCCTTGACGGCGGCGCCGACCTGGGGATTCGGCTGAGGGGTCATGGGGCCGAGGGTAGATGTCCGGTCCGTGGACACACCATCGGCGTCCTGTCTGCGGGCGGGCGGCGAACACGACAGTCTGTCCAGCGGAACCCTTGGGCTCCCCTTAACCGGGCGTTAGGGAACGGTGCGCCAGGCTGGCACCGTGAACTGGCGCAGCGTGGCCGCGACCGCGGCGTGGGTGGCCGTCTGTACGGGGGCCGGGGGGCTCGGCGCCTGGCAGCTGGCCGGGGCC
>NZ_JAMOLN010000394.1 GCF_024448165.1 Streptomyces longispororuber | reverse complement strand
CGAACGAGGAGGAGGGAGGGTGCGGAACGCACCCTCCCTCCTCCTCGGACCTACTCCTGCCGACGGCTACCGCTTGCGCGCGACCTCGGCCGCGTCCCGCTTGAACGCCCACTCCATCTTCGGCTCCATCGCGAACCGGAACATGCGCTGCACGGGCGGCGTGCAGAGCACGGTGATGAGCGTCATCGCGGCCACGGTCACCACGATCTGCCCGGCCGGCGTGTGCACCCAGTCGACCTCGTACCAGTCCCAGAACCGGGAGCCCTTGGCGACGAAGCCGTGCAGCAGGTACCCGTACAGCGTCCCGGCCCCCAGCGCCGTGAACCAGAGCTTGCGCCCCGGCACCCAGGCGAAGAAGCACGCGACCAGGATCACCGAGCAGCCGAACATGGCGAGCGTCATCACGGCGCCGCTCCAGCCGGGCGCGGCCAACTCCTGGGCGCTGTCGCGCCGGTAGAACCAGGCGGCGTTCATCCGCGGCGCTGCCCAGTACGCGAAGACCAGCGCGGCCGCGAGCACCGGAAGCGCCAGGATCCGCGCCTCCTTGCGGCGCACCAGCTGGAAGTGCTCAGGCCTGAGGACCAGGCCGAGCACGAAGAACGGCAGGAACTGCAGCACGCGCTGGAGGTCCAGGTCGTCACCGATGTCGGGGGAGACCGAGGCGAGCGCGGCGATGGCGAGCGCCACCGGCAGCGGCCAGCGGATCACCTTCCACAGCGGGGTGGACAGGCGCCACACGAACAGCGCGATCAGGAACCAGGTCAGGTACCAGGGATCGAGCAGACTGATCGGGTACGAAGGGTCGTCCCCGGCCGTCCGCTTGAAGAAGGTGTACGCCACCTCGAAGATCACGTACGGCACGGCCACCCCGGTGACCAGCCTCTTCAGCCGGGTGGGGCTCGCGTCGAAGGACCGCGAGAAGTAGCCGGAGATCACGATGAACGCCGGCATGTGGAACGTGTAGACCGTCATGTAGAGGGCGGCCGCGGCCCGGCTGTCACCGCGCAGCGGCTCCCAGGAGTGGCCCATCGCGACCAGCACGATCGCCAGGTACTTCGCGTTGTCGAAGAACGCGTCCCGCGCTTTTCCCGGCTTCTTCCCCGCGGGGGCCGGAGTCTCCGAAGGCCTCGGAGCGGCGGTGCTCGCATGCGGCGGTCCGGTGGTGGCGCGCTGCTCGGGCAGCGGACTCCGTCGGGCCGCGATCCGAACCGGTTCGCTCACGATCCCTCCCGTGTGGAACCCCGGCTCCCGAAATCACGTCTTCTCAGGTTTGTGAGGTTCAAGTGGCTGCGAGACATCCAAGGCACCGTAGTCACCGACCGAGCCGCCCGTAAACCTGTGCTGGTCATGGGTGGCGGCTGTCACAGACCGAAGTCGGGACGGGGTCAGACATTGACTCCGAAGTCGGACGCGATGCCCGCGAGGCCCGACGCGTAGCCCTGGCCGACGGCGCGGAACTTCCACTCCGCCCCGTGCCGGTACAGCTCGCCGAAGACCATCGCGGTCTCCGTGGAGGCGTCCTCGGTGAGGTCGTAGCGGGCGATCTCGGCGCCGCCCGCCTGGTTCACGACGCGGATGAAGGCGCCCCTGACCTGCCCGAAGCTCTGCCCGCGCGACTCGGCGTCATGGATCGAGACGGGGAAGACGATCTTGTCGACCTCGGCGGGCACGGCCGCCAGGTTCACCTTGACGCTCTCGTCGTCGCCGTCACCCTCGCCGGTGAGGTTGTCGCCGGTGTGCTCGACCGAGCCGTCCGGGCTGGTGAGGTTGTTGTAGAAGACGAAGTGCCGGTCGGAGACCACCTTCCCGGACGCGTCGCACAGCAGCGCGGAGGCGTCCAGGTCGTAGTCGGCACCGGTGGTGGTGCGCACGTCCCAGCCGAGACCCACCAGAACCGCGGTCAGGCCCGGCGCCTCCTTGCTGAGCGAGACATTGCCGCCTTTGGACAGGGAAACTCCCACGGTCTTCTCCTCCGTACGGTGGGGAACGTAGCCTGAAATCTACAACACTGTAGAAGTTTGCCGGAGGGGAGGAGGGGACCCCGCTCACTACGATGAGGCGCTGAAGCGGAGGAGGAGGGTGAGGGTGACGTGGTGAGCCACGAGGAGAGCGCTGAGAGCGCTGTGGGCGCCGAGAACGCTGAGGGCGCCGAGGGCGGGCGCAGGCGCGGTCAGGGTGAGCTGGAGGGCCAGGTGCTCGCGGCGCTGTGCGAGGCGCACGGCCCGGCGACGGCGGCCTGGGTGCGCGAACGCCTCGGCGGCACCCTCGCGTATACGACGGTGATGACGATCCTCACCCGCCTCCAGGCGAAGGGCGCCGTCACCCGCGAGCGGGTCGGCCGCTCCTTCACCTGGACCGCCGCGTCCGACGAGGCCGGCCTCGCCGCGCACCGGATGCGCCGGGTCCTGGACGGCGAGTCCGACCGGGCCGCGGTCCTCGCCAGCTTCGTGTCGAGCCTGTCCGCGGGCGACGAGCGGCTGCTGCGCGAACTCCTCGCCGACGAGGAGGGCCCGGGAGCGGACGGCGCCGGGGGCGGCTGACGATGGGCGTCTTCGTCTTCCTGCCCCTGATCCTGCCGCTGACCGCCTGGCCGGTCGCGCGGCTCGCCGAACGGCACCTCCACCCGCGCGCGGCCACCCGCCTGCTGACCGGCGTCGGCTTCGTCCTGGCCCTGTGCAGCACGCTCTGCCTCGGCCTGCTCGCGATCGTCGGCACCGCCCAACTGCCGGGCAACCCGCTGCCGGACGGCTGGGCCGACCCCGAGGTACGGGCCGCGGTGCCGCACGACGAGGTCGTCGGCAAGACCGCCATCGTGGCGCTCGCGGCGGCGCTGCTCTCCTGCGGAGCGTTCCTGACGCACCGTCGCAGGACCGCACGCCAGGCGGCCCGCGCCCTCGCCGGCCTCCCGGGCGGCCGCCGGATCGCGGTGCTGCCCGACGAGATCCCGTACGCCCACACGCTCCCGGAGGGCCGGATCGTCGTGTCGACGGGGATGCTCGCGGGCCTCGGATCCGCCGAGCGCAGAGCCCTGTTCGCGCACGAGCGGGCCCATCTGGCGGGCCGCCACCACCGGCACCTGCTCCTGGTCGGCCTCGCGGCCCGCGCCAACCCGTTCCTGCGGCCGTTGCGCACCGCGGTGACCTACACGGTGGAGCGCTGGGCCGACGAGGACGCGGCCCGCGCCGTCGGCGACCGCCGCCTCACCGCACGCGCGGTCGGCAAGGCG
>NZ_JAMOLN010000393.1 GCF_024448165.1 Streptomyces longispororuber | reverse complement strand
GGTCGGCGTCCCCGTCCATGGAAGGGGCGGGACCTGCGGAACGGTCGGAGTCCGCGGAAAGGTCGGAGTCAGCAGAAAGGTCGGGGTCTGCGGAGGGGGCAGGGGCAGGGCCCGGCTCCTTGGAACCCGGTCAGGAACGCACCAGCGCCCACACGGTCTTGCCGTAACGGCCCCGGTGCCACACGCCCCACGCCTCGGCGAGGGCGTCGACGAGGTGCAGGCCGCGGCCGCCCTCGTCGTCCGCGGTGCGCGGGGGTCTGACCTCGGGATCACCCGTCGACTCGTCGGACACCTCGATGAAGCACGAGCCTTCCGCGAGCACTGTCACCGCGACCTCGAACTCGCGCTCGCGCACGGGCCCGTGCCGTACCGCGTTCGTCGCCAGTTCCGACACGAGCAGGATCGCGATGTCGAGCGCGTCGGCCGGTCCCGTATGACCCCAGACCGCCAGATGATCGCGCACGCGCAGCCGCGCAACTCCTACCGAGGCCGGGTGCCGCGGCAGTCTGAACGCACTGCGTCGCAACACACGTAGCCACCTCCTCCTCCGCCTGTTCGAGCCCCCCTACCCGGGTCCACGCACACGGTGAACGCAGGTTTTGACATAGGGAGCAGCGCCGTCGGACACGCTCCGTGTCACGGCGGTCACAGTTCTCCGTCGCTATTCGGCCAGATCCGGCCGGGCCCGACGGGGGTCCCGCAGGGCGCGCCCGTCCGGTACGCCGGTCAGATCCAGTCCAGGCTCCAGAGCCGGAACACTCCGGTTCCGTCGGACAGGTACTGGCCACCCGTGATGTCGTTCGTGCTCAGCACGTACTCCTTGCGCTGCCACAGGGGGATGATCGGCACGTCGTCGGCGACGAGTTGCTGCAGCCGACGAAAGTCCTTAAGTGTGCGACTGCGATCCTCGTACTGTTGACTCGCCTGGATGAGTTCGTCTACGGGCTTGCTGCTGTAACCGTTGTGCATCCCGGATCCGGTGCGCACCAGCTGCGCCGTGAAGGTGTCCGGGTCGGGGAAGTCGGGCAGCCAGCCGACCGCGTACGCGTCCAGCTTCCCCGCCGTGTAGCGCTTCTGGAACTCGGCCCAGTCGTAGTACTTCGTCACCACCTTGAACAGGCCCGACCCCTCCAGCTGCCGCCGGATCTCCTGGGCCTCCGCCTTGGACGCGGCGCCGCGCGAGTACGCGAACTCGAACCGGACCGGCGTCGTCACCCCGGCCCGCTGCAGCAACGCCCGGGCCCGCGCCGGATCCCGCTTCGGATACGCGTCGAAGAACGCGGTCGTGTGCCCGGTGATGCCGCGCGGGATCACGGAGAAGAGCGAGTCGACCGTCCCCTTGTACGCCGACTCGACCAGCTCGTCCCGGTCGACGAGGGAGGCCAGCGCCTGCCGCACCCGCCGGTCGTGCAGCGGCTTGCCCGCCCGCACGTTCAGGACCAGGTTGCGGGTCTCGGCACTGTCGACCTCGGTGAGCCGCTGGTCCGGGTCGCTGGTGGACAGGCCCGCGAGCAGCGCCGGCGGCAACTGGCGCGCCGCGACGTCGATCGTGCGCCGCTTCCACGCCGACTCCAGGGCGGCGGAGTCCTTGAAGTAGCGCAGGACCGTCGCGTGGTCCGGCACCTTCGCGGGGCCCTGGTAGCGGGAGTTGGGCACGAGCGTGGCCCGGCTGCCCGGCTCGTACGACTTCAGGGTGTACGGGCCCGTGCCGTCGACGTCGTTGCCGGAGCGAAGGGCGTCCTCGGGGTAGACGTTCCGGTCGACGATGGCACCCGCGCCCGTGGCGACCTTGAGGGGGAACGTGGCGTCCGGCGAGGAGAGGTGGAAGGTGACGACGCGGCCGCGCGCCTCCACCGAATCGAGCGTGTCGAGGAGCGACGCGGGACCGACCGGCGAATTGATCTTCCTGACCCGGTCGAAGGAGTACTTCACGTCCCGCGCGGTCATCGCGCGACCGCTCGGGAAGCGCACCCCGGACCGCATCTCGCAGCGGTAGACCCGCAGGCCCGACCCGACGAAACGGCAGCTCTGCGCGGCGTCCGGCACGGGCGACGTGCCGCCGGCGTCGAAGGTCAGCAGTGACTGGAACACATTGCTGTACAACGCCCACGATCCCGCGTCGTACGCGCCCGCCGGATCGAGCGACGTGACGGCGTCCGTCGTCCCGACGGCGACCGTCTTTCCCCGCTCCTCGTTCTGCGGCAGCAGCTGCCAGCCGCCCACACCCGCCGCGACGAGCACCATGAGCGTCGCGATGATCCGCCAGCGAACCGTGCGCATCGAGTCCTCCCCCGCCACTCCCCAGTGACGAGGCTCACTGAATCACAGGAGTTTGAGGTGGGGGAAGAGGGATCGGTGAGGTATTCGAGGTGTGAGACGTTCCGTGGGATACGCGCAGGTGCAACCGGGTTTCCGGCCTCTTTCACCGGGGCCTCGCCGCGGGCCCCCGACGGGCGTCCGAACTCGTCCCGGGACCGATTCGGCCGGGACGTCCTGGGCGTCCTGGGCGTCCGGGAGCGGCTCAGGCCTGTTTCGAGGCGAGCTCGACGACCGTGATGTCGGACGGCGCGCCGACCCGGACCGGCGGGCCCCACGCACCCGCGCCCCGGCTCACGTACAACTGCGTGTCGCCGTACCGCTCCAGGCCCGCGAGGGTCGGATTGGCCGCGTCGGCGATGAAGTTGCCCGGCCAGAGCTGGCCTCCGTGCGTATGCCCGGACAACTGGAGGTCGACGCCGTGCTTCACGGCCTCGTGGATCATCACCGGCTGGTGCGCCAGGAGCACCGCGGCACGCGACCGGTCACGGTCGCCGAGCGCCCTGCCGTAATCGGGACCGTCGCCGTAGTTCTCACCCGTGACGTCATTGACCCCGGCCAGATCGAAGGCGCCCATCTCGACCCGCGCGTTCTCCAACGGCCGCAGGCCGATCTCGCGCACGTGCTCGACCCACGGCTCCGCACCCGAGAAGTACTCGTGGTTACCGGTGACGAAATACGTGCCGTGCCGGGCCCTGAGCCGGGCGAGGGGCGCGACCGCGGGGGCGAGGTTCTCCACGCTCCCGTCGACCAGGTCACCGACGACCGCGATCAGATCGGGCTGCGTGGCATTGATCGTGTCGACGACACGCTCGGCGAAGCCCCGGCCGAGCACCGGCCCGATGTGGATGTCGCTGACCACCGCGATCCTGAACCCGTGGGCCGCACGCGGAAGTCGGGCCAGCGGAACGGTGACCCGCTTCACCTTCGGCCCCCGCAACACCCCGTACGCCCCGTTCCCCACGACACCCGCGGCA
>NZ_JAMOLN010000392.1 GCF_024448165.1 Streptomyces longispororuber | reverse complement strand
CGGGCGATGGCGAAGTCCTTGTCGACCCAGATGTACACGCAGCGGGTGTAGGTACGGCCCTGGTACTTGCAGCGGACGACCGCGAAGGCCTCCTTGTACTGGGCGAGCACCGGGTCGAGGAGTTCGTGACCGTCGGCGGAGCAGGACTGCCAGTCGGCCCAGATGAGGGCGACCGCGCCGGGGTCCTCGTCGGCCAGTTCCAGCGGCTCGGGCAGCAGTTCGCGCACCCGGGCCGGGTCGGTGCGGTACTCGACGGTGAGCAGGTCACCGGAGTAGCGCCACGGCGGCGAGGGGATCAGGGACGAGGCGCCCGTCGCCGTCTTGGGGTGGAAGTATCCGCGAACCTGGGAGATGTCGGGCACTTGGGAGTCCTTAGGCGGTGAGGGCGGGCTGCTTGAGGAGTTCGGCGCGGTAGCGGGCGGCGGAGGCGACGGCGGACTGGCCGCCCAGGGCCACGACGCCGACAAGGCGGTCCGCCTGGTGGTAGCCGACGAGCACGTCGCCGTCGAGGTCGCCGTCCAGGACGCGCATGTCGTCCTTGCCGAGGACGGGGGCGCCGAAGGACTGGAGGCGGAAGTCGTGCTGGTCGCTCCAGAAGGTGGGCAGCGGGCCGAACGGCGCGAGGCCGGCGTCGGTTCCGGCCAGGTGGGCGGCGAGCACCTTGGCGGCGTGCTTGGCGGTGTCCGTGGGGATGGACCAGTGCTCGACGCGGCGGGGCACGCCGTCGTAGCGGGCGCTGGGGAAGCGGGCGACGTCGCCGACGGCGACGACGTCGGGGCGGCCGCCGACGCGGAGGTGCTCGTCGGTGAGGACGCCGTCGGTGAGGTCGAGGCCGTTGCCGCCGAGCCATTCGGTGTTGGCGACGGAGCCCACCGATTCGACGACGACGTCCGCCGCGAGGAGGGTCCCGTCCGCGAGGACCACGCCGGTGACGTGATCCTCGCCCTCGAAGCCGGCCACGCCGGTGCCGAGGGCGAAGCGGACGCCGCGCTGTTCGTGGCGGGTCAGCAGGGCCCGTGCGAGGGGTTCGCCGAGCGGGCCGACCATGGGCAGCGGCAGCGGGTCGACGACGGTGACCTCGGCGGCGCCGAGTGCCACGGCGGTGGCGGCGACCTCGCAGCCGATGAATCCGGCGCCGACCACGACGACACGAACGCCCTTGCCCGTCAGGGCGGTTCGCAGGGTCTGGGCGTCGTCCAAGGTGCGTACGGTGTGGCGTCCTGCGGTGGGGCCCGGGCAGCGCAGGCGGCGCGGGCGCATGCCGGTGGCCACCACGAGGCCGCTGTACGAGATCGTCTCGCCGTCGGAGAGCCCGACGGTGCGGCGGTCGAGGTCGGCGCGCTCGGCACGGGTGCCGAGGCGCCAGTCGACGTCGGTCACGCTGGCCCGGGGCCGGAAGGCGAGCGAGTCGAAGGACGCCTTCCCGGCGAGGACCTCCTTGGAGAGGGGAGGCCGGTTGTAGGGCATGTGGGGCTCGTCGCCGACGACGGTGATCGGCCCGCCCCAGCCGGCGGCGCGCAGCTGCTCGGCGGCGCGCAGTCCGGCCATGGAGGCGCCGGCCACCACGAGGGGTGCGGTCACGGTCTCAGCCCTCGATCCGGATGGCCTGGAGCGGGCAGACGTCGGCGGCTTCCTCGACCTCTTCGAGGAGCGCGTCGTCCGGGTCCGGGACGTACGCCAGGCGTCCGGCGTCGTCGAAGCTGAAGACGTCCGGGGCGGCGAAGACGCACTGGCCGTGGTCCTGGCACTTGGTCATGTCGACGACGACCTTCATGGGCCTGTCCTCCTGGGACTGCGGGGGCGTCAATGAGTCAAAGAGGGGGAAAAGGGGCCCGGTCCACAAGGGGCCGGGCCCCGGCCACAGGGGTGCGGACTCGCCGACCCCCAACTCGTTTGGCTTCAAACAACATAGGAAGCGGCCGGGCCCTGGTCAATAGCTATCCGGATGGATAAATTTCTGCGACGGAACCCTTGCGGGAAGGTGGCGGCGTCCATACCGTTTGGCATCAAACAAGTGAGTGGCTCCTGCACCTGCCGCAGTTCGCAGCCGCCGCCCAGGGCATCGACGTGGTCCGGGTGACCTACCCCGACCTCATCGGCACCGACCGGGCCCGCGACGTCCTGCTCGACCACCTGACCTCGGCCTGCGACCACGGCCTCGCCTTCTGCCGCGCCGTCTACCACACCAGCCCGCAGGGCGACGTGGTCCCGGTCGCCGGCGGACTGGACGCCGGCCTGCCCGACATCTGCGTACGCCCCGACCTCGACACCCTCACCGCCCTGCCGTGGGAGCCCGGCGTCGCCACCTGCCTCGGCAACGTCACCGACCCGGCCACCGGGCAGCCCGCGCCCGAGTCGCCCCGCGACCTGCTGCGCGCCGTCGTGGACCGCTGCGCCCAGCACGGCCTGCACCCCGTCGTGGGACCGGAGCTGGAGTACTTCCTGTGCGACGCGGCCCCCGACGCCCCGCAGGGCTGGCGGCGGTACAGCGACGCGGCGGGCGTCGTCTACACCGCGGGCCTGCGCGCCGACGGCGACAACCACCTGCTGCGCACCCTGCGCCTGCTGCGCGACCTCGACATCGGCGTCAGCAACGGCAACCACGAGTTCGACGGCTCGCAGTTCGAGATCAACCTGACCCACTCGCACGCCATGGACGCCGCCGACCGCGCCTTCCGCTTCAAGGCCGCGGTCAAGGAACTCGCCCGCAAGGAGGGCCGGTTGGCCACCTTCATGGCGAAGCCGTTCAACGACGCGGGCGGCTCGGGCTTCCACCTCCACCTGTCCTGCGTCGACGACGAAGGCACCAACACCTTCCAGGACCCGTCCGCACCCCACGGCCTGTCGGCCACCGCACGGCACGCGATCGCGGGCATCCTCGCCCACGCCCCCGCCCTCACCGCGCTGGCCAACCCGACGGTCAACTCGTACAAGCGCTTCGGCCCCGACACCCTCGCGCCCTGGCTGATCGACTGGGGCCTGGACAACCGCAGCACCATGGTGCGCGTCCCGCCCGAGCGCGGCGCGGGATCCCGCCTCGAACTGCGCCTCGGTGACGCCAGCGCCAACCCGTACCTGCTGATGGCCGCCACCCTGGCCGCCGCCCTGCTCGGCGTCCTGGCCGGCGAGGAGCCGGCCGCCCCGCTGGAGGGCTACGGCTACGACACCACCAAGTCCCCGATGCTGCCGACGACGCTGCCCGCCGCGCTCGACGCCCTGGAGGCGGACACCGCGCTCACCGAGCTGCTCGGCAAGGACTTCACCGCCTCCTACCTCTCGTACAAGCGCGACGAGGTCGAGCGCTTCCAACGGCACGTCACCGACTGGGAGTTCACCGAG
>NZ_JAMOLN010000391.1 GCF_024448165.1 Streptomyces longispororuber | reverse complement strand
GTCGTCGGTGCCGTGCAGGCCGTCGGCGGTGACGGTGCGGGTCTGGTGCAGGAAGCGGGGTTCGTCGAAGGCGGCGAGGGCCTCGCGCACGGAGGGGAGGCGGGGGTGTTCGGCGTGCAGGGCGGCGGAGAGCTGGGACTTGACGACGGGGATGCGGGCGGCGGCCAGACCGTCGAGCGCGGTGGCGGGGTCCTCGAAGGAGGTGGCGAGGTGGCAGGTGTCGAGGCAGAGGCCGATGCGGTCGGGGCGGGCGACGGCGGTGAGCGGGGCGATGGCGTCGGCGGTGGTCTCGACGGTGCAGCCGGGTTCGGGTTCCAGGCCGACGCGGACGGAGTTGCCGGTCAGTTCCTCCAGCGCGTCGAGGCGTTCGGCGAGGGTGACCAGGGCGGTGCGGGCGGCGTCGGCGCGCCGCTCGTCGTAGGCGGTGCGCCAGGCGAGCGGGAGGGTGGAGACGGTGCCCTCGGTGACGTCGGCGGGCAGCAGCGCGGCGAGCAGCCGGGCCAGGTCGGTGGTGTGGGCGAGGCGCTCCGGGTCGGCCCAGTCCGGCTGGTACACGCGGTACTTGACCTCTTCGGCGCCGAAGCCCTCGTACGGGAAGCCGTTGAGGGTGACGACCTCCAGGCCGCGCCGGTCGAGTTCGGTGCGCAGGCCGCGCAGGGCCGCGGGGTCGGTGATCAGGGAGCGGGCGGCGTCCTTGGCGAGCCACAGGCCGATGCCGAGGCGGTCGCGGCCCAGACGCTTGCGGACGGGTTCGCAGTGGTCGCGGAGCTGGGCGAGGACCCCGTCGAGGGTCTCCGCGGGGTGCACGTTCGTGCAGTACGCGAGGTGGACGGTCGAGCCGTCGGGGTGCCGGAAGCGCATGGGTCACGCTCCCCCGCGCAGGATGGAGTTGCCCTCGTGGGTGGCGGACTCCGGTGCGGGGACGTCGAGTTGGAGGCGGCCGCTGAGTCCGTAGAAGGCGACCGGGTTGCGCCACAGGACGCGGTCGACGTCGTCCTCGGTGAAGCCCCCGGCGAGCATCGCGTCGGCGACCAGGCGGGTCTTGAGCGGGTCGCTCCTGCCCCAGTCCGCGGCGGAGTTGACCAGCACCTTCTCGGGGCCGTAGGTGCGCAGGATCTCGACCATCCGGTCCTCGTCCATCTTGGTGTCCGGATAGACGGAGAAGCCGAGCCAGCTCCCGGCGTCCTTGGCCTCCTTGACGGTGGTCTCGTTGAGGTGGTCGATCAGTACCCGGTCCACGGGCAGCGCGGACTCGCGGACCACGTCGAGGGTGCGGCGCAGCCCGGCGAGCTTGTCGCGGTGCGGGGTGTGCACGAGGGCGGGCAGTTCGTGGTCGGCGGCCAGTTGGAGCTGGGCGGCGAGCGCGGTGTCCTCGGCGGGGGTCATGGAGTCGTAGCCGATCTCGCCGACGGCGACGACGTTGTCCTTGACGAGGTAGCGGGGCAGCGCGTCGATCACCGGCGTGCAGCGCGGATCGTTGGCCTCTTTGGGGTTGAGGGCGATCGTGCAGTGGTGGGCGATGCCGTACTGGGCGGCGCGGAAGGGCTCCCAGCCCAGGAGGGCGTCGAAGTAGTCGAAGAAGGAGGCGGGCGAGGTGCGGGGCTGGCCCAGCCAGAAGGCGGGTTCGACGAGGGCGCGCACGCCGGCCGCGTACATGGCCTGGTAGTCGTCGGTGGTGCGCGACGTCATGTGGATGTGCGGGTCGAAGATGCGCATCAGGACTCCTTCACCGTGGGGGGCGCGGGGGCGGTCAGGGCCAGGACGCGCTGCAGGTCGTCGGGGACGGGCCGGCCGGCGGCGGTGCGTTCCTGCGCGAAGTCGCCGAGCATGCGGGCGAGTTCGGTGTCGCCGTGGGCGCGTCGCCACAGTTCGGCGACGGCGTCGACGGGGACGCCGGTGAACAGGCACTTCAGGACGGAGTGCCGCCAGGCGTGGGCGGGCAGGTGCTCGGCCGCGTACGGGCCGACGGCGGCGGCGACCAGCCGGGTGTCGTTGGTGCGCAGCGCGTCCTCGACGAGCGGGAGCCCTTCGGGTCCTGGGACGAGGTGGGGCAGGGCGTGCAGGACGGCGCGGCGTTCGGCCGCGGTGCCCTCGGCGTACAGGCGGGCGAGGGTGCCGGTGTCGGCGCGGGCGGCGTGCAGGAGGACGACGCGGGCGGCGTCGGCGTGCTCCTGGCCGGTGCGGCGTCCGGCTTCGGCGAACCGCAGCTCCCAGACGGGCGGGTTCTTCTCGTCGCCGTGTCCGGTGGCGGCGGCCGCCTCGGCGAGGGCCTGGTCGAGCCAGGCGCGGGCGGCTCCGGAGAGGGCCGTGTCGAGGTGGGCGCGGACGGCGGTGAGGCTGGTGGGCTGGTTCATGCGCTGCCTCCTCGTGCTGCTGCTCGTGCCGCCTCACGGAGGAACGGGAGAGAGGCGGCGGCCAGTTGGGGTCCGGCGTGGGAGTGGCGGGGCAGTTCGACGACGGTCAGGCCCTGGTAGCCGGTGGCGGCGAGCGCGGCCAGGACGGGCGGGAAGTCGATCTCGCCGTCGCCGAACGGCAGGTGTTCGTGGACTCCGCGGCGCATGTCCTCGATCTGGACGTGCTTCAGCCAGGGCGCCGCCGCGCGCACGCAGTCGGCGGGCGGGTCGGGTTCCAGGCACTGGCAGTGGCCGATGTCGAGGGTGAGGCCGAGCGCGTCGGGGCTGCCGAGGGTGCGGCGCAGCCGGTGGAAGTCGGCGAGCGTGCCGAGGAGGTGGCCGGGCTCCGGCTCGACGGCGAGCGGGATTCCGGCGCCGGCCGCCACGTCCAGGACGGGGCCCAGCGCGTCGGCCAGGCGCTTCCAGGCGGTGTCCTCGTCCGTGCCCTCGGGGGTGATGCCGCTGAAGCAGTGCACCGCGTGGGCGTTCAGGTCGGCGGCGACCTGGACGGCGCGGATCAGCAGCCGGGTGCGGGCGGCGCGGGCGTCCGGGTCGGGGTCGAGGAGGGAGGGGCCGTGTTTGCGGCGCGGGTCGAGGACGTAGCGGGCGCCGGTCTCGACGGTGGCGGTGAGGCCGTGCCGGTCCAGGGTGCGGGCGACCTGGCGGGTGCGGGCCGCGAGGTCCGGGGCCAGCGGGTCGAGGTGCATGTGGTCGAGCGTGAGGCCGACGCCGTCGTAGCCGAGGTCGGCGAGGAGGGCGAGGGCGTCGTCGAGGCGGAGGTCGGTGAGGCCGTTGGTGCCGTAGCCCCAGCGCGGGGTGGCGCGCGGCGGGTCGGCGGTCATGTGACGCTCACCTTCTTCGCGAAGCGGCGGGCCAGTGGGGCGAGGGCGGCGGTGAGCAGCGCGGTGCCCGGGGCGCCCGACTTCGCGGCGAGGGCGGCCTGGAGCGGGATCAT
>NZ_JAMOLN010000390.1 GCF_024448165.1 Streptomyces longispororuber | reverse complement strand
CGCCAGGGGGAGGAAGCCGCACGCCGCGACCACGTCCAGGGCCGCCTTGCGTTCCGACGCCACCCGCTCCTCGCCCACGATGCGCGTGAAGAGGAGCAGCGCCTCGTCCGGTGACATCACGTCCAGGTCCACCAGGTGCGCGCCCGCCAGGTCGACCATCCGGACCCGGCCCGTGATCAGGGCCGCGCAGCCCTCCGTACCGGGGAGCAGGGGCCTGACCTGTGCCGCGTCCCGCGCGTTGTCCAGGAGGACCAGGATCCGGCGGCCGTCGAGCGTGGAGCGGTAGAGCGCCGCGCGCTCTTCGAGGGAGTCCGGGATCGCCGAGTCCGCCGTGCCGAGGGCCCGCAGGAACGAGCCGAGCACCGTCTCCGGTTCCGCCGCCCGCGCTCCCGCGCCCTGGAGGTCCACGTACAACTGGCCGTCGGGGAACGATGACCGTGCCGCGTGTGCGACGTGCACGGCCAGCGTCGTCTTGCCCACGCCGCCGATGCCCGCGACCGCCGACACCGCCATGACCGAGCCCGTGCCCGCCTCCGACGAGGCGGCCGACAGCACGTCGCTCAGTTCGCGTACGAAGGAGGCGCGGCCGGTGAAGTCCGGCACGGTGGCCGGGAGTTGGGCGGGTTTGATCGGGTTGGTGGAGGGCTCCGTGGCCGGGGACGAGGGTTCGGCCAGGGCCGGGTCCGCCTGCAGGATGCGCTGCTGGAGTTCCGAGAGGCCCGGCCTCGGGTCCACTCCCAGCTCGTCCGCCAGCAGGCGCCGCGTGTCCGCGTAGACCGCGAGGGCCTCCGCCTGGCGGCCGCTCCGGTACAGCGCCAGCATCAGCAGTTCGCGAAGGCGTTCGCGCAGCGGATGTGCCGCCGTCAGCGCCGTGAGCTCCGAGACCGCCTCCGCGTGGCAGCCCTGCTCCAGGTCCATGTCCAGGCGGGTTTCCTGGAGTTGGAGGCGCCACTCCTCCAGGCGGATGCGCTGGGTCTCCGCGTACGGTCCCGGCACGTTGGCCAGCGGTTCGCCGTCCCACAGGCCCAGCGCCTTGTTCAGCAGGCCCCGGGCCTGGCACAGGTCACCGGTCTGCCGGGCCTTCTCCGCGTCCGACCAGAGGGACTCCGCCGCGGTCAGGTCGAGGGCGTCGGGGCTGAGGGAGCGGATCGCGTAGCCGCCCGACTCGCTCACCAGGACGCCCGGGTCGAGGACCTTCCGGAGGCGGGAGGCGTAGGTGCGCAGTGCGGCGAGGGCCTGCTGCGGGGACTCCTCGCCCCACAGCGCGTCGATCAGCTCGCCCGCCGTGGCCGTGCGGCCCTCGCGCAGGAGGAGTGCCGCGAGCAGGGCCCGCTGCTGGGGCGAGCCCGTCGCGAGCGGCTCCCCGCCGCGCCAGGCCCGGACCGGGCCGAGCACGCTGAAGCGCAGGTCGGAGCCGCCGGCCGGCGCCGCGTCCGAGGCGTCCTCGGGCGCGGCGGACCGCCGCTGCTCCGGTACCCGCGGTCCACCGTCCATCGTCACTGCCCCCTGCCGCCGCACCAGCACCGGTCACATCTCGTCGCCGTTTCGTCCAGACGGCGCGCCGTCAAAGACAACTCCGCCAGTTTGCCTTGTTCATGGCGGATACGTCAGCCACGGGAGACAGTCATCACAGACATCTCACGCCACGAACCTTCGCTCCCACTGAACTCCTAGTAGCTGACGGGTCGTCAGATCAGCGCTACCGTGAGCCCATGGAGACCACGGAGAGCGCAATCGACCAATCCGCCCCGGAATCAGGCGAGTTCCCGCTCATCATTTCCGTCGACGACCACACCGTCGAGCCGCCCGACGTCTGGTCCGACCGGCTGCCGAAGAAGTACCTCGACGTCGGACCCCGCATCGTCCGCGCGCCGCTGAAGGAGATGACCTTCCTGGGCGGCAAGTTCGCCCCCGTGATGGGCGAGCCCGGCGACGACGGACCCATCGGCGACTGGTGGGTCTACGAGGACCTGCACCGGCCGCTCACCCGCCTCGACACCGCCGTCGGGTACGACAGGGACGAGATCAAGCTCGAAGTCATCACCTACGAGCAGATGCGGAAGGGGTCCTACGACGTCCCGTCCCGCCTCGCCGACATGGACGTCAACCACGTCCAGTCGGCGCTCTGCTTCCCCACCTTCCCGCGCTTCTGCGGGCAGACCTTCACCGAGGCCACGGACCGTGAGCTGGGACTCCTCGGGGTGCGCGCCTACAACGACTGGATGGTGGACGAGTGGTGCGGGCCCGCGGCCCGGGGGCGGCTGATACCGCTGACCCTCATCCCGCTGTGGGACCCGGAGCTCGCCGCCGCCGAGGTGCGCAGGAACGCCGCCCGCGGCGTGCGCGCCGTCGCCTTCTCCGAGATCCCGCCGCACCTCGGGCTGCCGAGCATCCACACCGACGCCTGGGACCCTTTCCTCGCCGCGTGCGCCGAGACCGGCACCGTCATCGCCATGCACATCGGCAGCAGCAGCAGGATGCCGTCCACGTCACCGGACGCGCCGCCCGCCGTCGGGTCCACCATCACCTTCGCCAACTGCTGCTTCTCGATGGTGGACTGGCTGATGAGCGGGAAGTTCGAGCGGTTCCCCGAGCTGCGGATCATGTACGCCGAGGGCCAGATCGGCTGGATCCCGTACATCCTCGAACGCGCCGACGTGGTGTGGGAGGAGAACCGCGGCTGGGGCGGCGTCGCCGACAAGGTGCGCAAGCCGCCGAGCGAGTACTTCGCCGACCACGTCTTCGGCTGCTTCTTCGACGACGCCTTCGGGCTGAAGAACCTGGAGTCCATCGGCGTCGGGAACGTCCTCTACGAGACCGACTACCCGCACTCCGACTCCACCTGGCCGAAGTCGAAGGAGGTCGGTGAGGCGCAGATGGGGCATCTGGACGCGGAGGTCGTGGAGCGGATCGTGCGCGGCAACGCGATCGATCTGCTCGGGCTCACCCCGGAGGGGCTCTGGCGGCCGTAGGCGTCCGCCGGTGTCCGTCGGCGTCATAGGTTCCACAACTGGATCGAGGGCGGTTCGCCGTCCTCGTCCGGTGAGGATGCGGGGTTCAGGGCGCCGGCGAGTGTGCCGCCGCCCTCGTTCAGGGCCAGCGCGCCGATGGGGGCCCCGTGAGGCACCTTCAGCGGGCCGGGGGCGAAGGTGACGGGGTACAGGTCGTCGGACGTGGACCAGAGCGTGATCGAGCGGTCCGCCCTGTTCCGTCCCCTGCTGTCGGACTCGCTGCCGCACGTCGCGAGCAGGCCGGCCGCCTCCCGGTTCGCGAACGCTGCCGTGCTCGGACGGTCGCGGTCGTCCTGGTGCGACGCGACGACCTTGCGCGTGGCGAGGTCCCAGATCTGGATGCGCGGGCCGCCGGCGATCAGCCGGCGGCCCCCGAAGG
>NZ_JAMOLN010000039.1 GCF_024448165.1 Streptomyces longispororuber | reverse complement strand
CGGGAGTACCCGCCCTTCTTCACCGCCTGCTCGCTCCAGGTCGCCGCCCAGACCGTCGCGGGCCTCGCCCTCGGCTCCCTCGTCTACGCGGCGACCGGTTCCCCGCTGCTCTCCGCGCTGGCCATGTTCGGGCCGTCGCTCGCCCAGGTCGTCGGCGCGCTCACCCTGCTGTCGGCGGCGGACCGGCTGCCGCCGCGCGCCGCGCTCGCCGGGCTCTCCCTCTTCCTCGCCCTCGCCACGGCCGTGCAGGCGGTGCCCGGTCTCCCCACGGCGGCCGCGCTCGCGCTCGTCCTTCTCCAGGGTGTTCCCGCGGCGCTCGGCGGCGGCGTCCGCTACGGACTGCTCACCGACCTCCTCCACAAGGACGGCTATCTGCTGGGCCGTTCCGTCCTCAACATGAGCACGGGACTGTGCCAGATCCTCGGTTTCGCGGTGGGCGGCGTGCTGGTCACCGCACTGTCCCCGCGCGGCACCCTCCTCGTCGCCTGCGGCCTGTACGCGGCGTCGGCGCTGGTCGCACGGACCGGCCTGGCCCACCGCCCGGCCCGGTCGACCGGACGCCCCTCCCTGTCCGAGACGATGCGCGGCAACAGACGGCTCTGGTCGTCGGTCCCGCGCCGCTACGTCTACCTCGCCCTGTGGGTGCCGAACGGCCTGATCGTCGGCTGCGAGGCGCTCTTCCTGCCGTACGACCCCCGGCACGCGGGCCTCCTCCTCGCGGCCGCCGCCCTCGGCATGCTCGCCGGGGACACCCTCACGGGCCGCTTCCTGCCGCCGCGTTGGCGCCCGCGCCTGGGCGCCCCGCTGCGCCTGCTGCTCGCCGCGCCCTACCTGGTCTTCGCCGTCGACCCCGCCCTGCCGACGGCCGTCGTCGCCGTCACCCTCGCCTCGGTCGGCTACTCGGCGAGCCTCCTCCTCCAGGAACGCCTCGTGGCCCTCACCCCCGACGAACTCGGCGGGCACGCGCTGGGCCTGCACACGGCGGGGATGCTGACGACCCAGGGCGTCGGAGCGCTCCTGGCCGGCGCCCTCGCCCAACTCCGGTCCCCGGCAACGGCGATGACCCTGCTGGCCGCCGTGTCGGTGGGAGTGACGCTGGCGTTGGGACGGGGGTTGCGGGCGGGTGACGCCGGTCCCGCCCCGGCGGACCGGGCCGGACGCACACCCGGCCGCCCGGCGGAAAACCCCTGACGGAGGCGGTGACGCACTGTTGACCCCCGTCGCCCCACCCGCATAGCGTCGACCACGAGGGAAAGCGCTTGCTATACCGGGCGCCCCTTGACCAGGCACCGTCACCGCACCCCGATGGAGTGTTGATCGCGCCCATGCGCAGCACACCCGCACCGGATCGCTCCGGACCCCGTACCCACCGTCTCAAGGCCGCCGTCGTCGGTACCGGCGGCATCGCCCGCGGCAGTCATCTGCCCGCCCTCCGGCAGCTCGCCGAGGAGGGGGAGCTGGAGGTCGTCGCCGCCGTCGACATCGACGACGAGGCCGTCCGCCGGTTCTGCACCGACGGCGGCATCCCGCACCCGTACACCGATCTCGCGCGCATGCTCGACGAGCAGCGCCCGGACCTCGTGACCATCTGCACGCCCCCGACCCTGCACCGCGAACAGAGCGTCGCCGCCCTGGAGTCCGGGGCCTGGGTGTGGTGCGAGAAGCCGCCGACGCCGTCCCTCGAGGAGTTCGACGCGGTCGAGGCCGCGGAGGGGGCCGAGGGCGGGCCGTACGCCGCCATCGTGTTCCAGCACCGGTTCGGGTCCGGCGCCCGGCACGTGCGCGAGCTGCTGGCGAAGGGCGAGGTCGGGCGGCCGCTCGTCGCCCACTGCCAGACCACCTGGCACCGGGACACCGCGTACTACTCCGTGCCGTGGCGCGGGCGTTGGGCCACGGAGGGCGGCGGACCCGCCATGGGACACGGCATCCACCAGATGGATCTGCTGCTCGACATCCTCGGGCCGTGGAGCGAGGTGCGGGCGATGGCCGGGCGGCTCGTGCACGACGTCGAGACCGAGGACGTGTCGACCGCGCTCGTCCGGTTCGAGAGCGGCACCATGGCCACCGTCGTCAACAGCGTCCTCAGCCCGGACGAGGTCAGCCGGATCCGCATCGACTGCGAGCGCGCGACCCTCGAACTGACCCATCTGTACGGGTACGGGAACGCCGACTGGACCGTGACGCCCGCGCGGGACGTGCCCGAGGAACTCGCCGCGTCCTGGCGGGACTTCGGGCCCGACGTGCCCAGCTCCCACCTCGCCCAGCTGCGCGAGCTCGTCGCCTCGATGCGGGCGGGCGAGCGGCCGCGCAGCAGCGGACCCGACGGCCGCACCAGCCTGGAGCTGATCTCCGCGCTCTACAAGTCGGCGTTCACCGACGTCACCGTCCGCTCCGGCGAGATCGGCCCCGGCGACCCGTACTACACCGCCCTGCACGGCGGCGCCCCCGGCTGGGCGCCCACCCAGGAGGCACCCCATGAGTGAAGGTCTGCGCGTCGTCCATGCCCACGGCGACCGGATCACGGTCACCGAACCCACCACCGGCGTCGACCTGTTCGCGTACGTCTACCGGCCCGAGGCGGCGTGGGAGGCACCGAAGCCGTACCTGCACCCGGTCAGGACGCTGAGCGGCGCCGCCGTCACCGACTACCGGCCCAACGACCACCGCTGGCACAAAGGCCTGCAGATGACCGCCTCGCACCTGTCGGGGCAGAACCTGTGGGGCGGCAACAGCTATGTGCACGGCGAGGGGTACCTCCGGCTGCCCGAGCGCGTCGGGTCCATGGCGCACGTCGCCTTCGACGAGGTCCGGGCCGACGGGGACGGAAACCTCGTCATCGCCGAGCGGCTCACCTGGCATCCGCACGACGGCGAGCTGTGGGCCGAGGAGGAGCGCCGCGTCGAGGTGCGCGACGTCGACCCGGCCGCCGGGACCTGGACGCTGACCTGGACCAGCGCCGTCACCAACCGCCGCGCGGAGCCGCTCCGGTTCGGCAGCCCGACCACGCACGGCCGCGAACTGGCGGGCTACACGGGGCTGTTCTGGCGCGGCCCGCGCGCCTTCCGCGACGGCCGCATCCAGACCGCGGACGCCGAGGGGCCGCAGGTCATGGGTGCGCAGGCGCCCTGGCTCGCGTACAGCGGCGAGCACGACGGCAGTGACGGACACGCCACGCTCGTCTTCGAGCACGCCCCGGAGAACGACCACGCGGGGGAGCGCGGCGCCCACCCCGCCCACTGGTTCGTGCGCAACGACCCGTTCGCCGCCGTGGCACCCTCCTTCGCCTTCCACGACGAGCTCGTCCTGGCGCCGGGGGACACCCTCACCCGCCGCTACCGCGTCGTCGTCGCCGACGGCGCCTGGGAGCGGGACGAGATAGCCAAGTACCTGGCGGAGCACCCGTGGTGACCCCGGCCGTGCCCTACGAAGGGCTGCCGGGCGGCGTCGCCGTCTCGCACCTCGCCGTGTACGACTGGCCGGCCGCCGACGGGCTCTGCGGCGGCACCCCGCACCTGCACCTGACGTGCAGCGAGGGGTACGTCGTCACGGCGGGGCGCGGCGCCGTGCAGACGCTCACCGCCTCCGGGTTCGAGCAGACGCCGCTCGCGGCCGGTACCGTCGCCTGGTTCACCCCGGGCACGATCCACCGTCTCGTGAACGAGGGCGGGGGCCTGCGCATCGTCGTCCTGATGCAGAACAGCGGGCTCCCGGAGGCGGGCGACGCCGTGCTCACGCTGCCGCCCGCGTACCTGACCGACCCGGACACCTACGCGGCCGCGACCACCATTCCCGCCGACGCCCCCGAGGCCGAGCAGGAACGGTTCGCGCGGGCCCGGCGCGACCTCGCCGTCGAGGGATACCTGCGGCTGCGCGAGGAACCGAAGGAGCTGGCCGCCTTCCACGAGGCGGCGGCCGCGCTGGTCAGGCACCGGCTGGACGCCTGGCGCACGCGCTGGGAGCGGGGCGCCGCCGCGGCCGCCGCCGCGACCGGGCAGCAGCTCGACCGGCTCGCGGCGGGTGACGCCGGGCATCTCGCGGAAGCGGCCGTGCGGTCCGAAGTCCCGTCCGCGTACGGCAAGTTCGGGATGTGCGGTCGGCTGGACGTGTACCGGCTCGACTGACCGGTGCTACCCGGCGTCCGGCCCCGACGTCGTCCAGCCCGGGGCCTGGGGGTGCGCCTTGAGGTCCTCGTGGCGCACCGCCTCGCCGCAGGCCGCGCAGGTCACCGCGGGCACCAGGTCGTGCCCGCAGCGGTGCTCGATCACCATGGGGCGGTCGCCGTCGCGCAGATGGCGGTCGCCCCAGGCCATCAGCGTCATCAGGACCGGCTCCAGTTCGAGGCCCGCCGTCGTCGGCCGGTACTCGAAGCGCTGCGGCCGCTCCTGGTACGCCACCTTCTCCAGCACGCCCGCCTCGACCAGGCGCTTGAGGCGTGTGGCCAGGACGTCGCGGGGGGCCCCGATGTTGCGCACGAGCCGGTCGAAGCGGCCGTTGCCCAGGCAGACCTCGCGCAGCACGAGCAGGGAGTGCTTCTCCCCGACGACGGCCAGGGTGTCGGCGATCGAGCAGGGGCGGGGGTCCTTGGCTGCAGCGGGCATGCGCCCAGTGTAGAGGCCCGTTCCCGGGTGGGTTTGTTTTTCCAACGCGCAGAGCTATGGTGAGTTGGAAATTCCTACTCGTGCGTAACCCCATCCGCCACGGAGGCCAGCGCCATGCGTGACGCCGTCATCGTCGAAGCCGTACGCACCCCCGTCGGAAAGGGCCGGCCGGGCGTCGGCGCCCTGTCCGGCACCCACCCCGTCCAACTCCTCGCCCACACCCTGCGCACCCTCGTCGACCGGGCCGGGATCGATCCCGCGCTCGTCGACGACGTCATCGGCGGCACCGTCGACCAGGTCGGCGAGCAGGCCATGAACACCACCCGCTACGCCGTCCTGTCCGCCGGTTTCCCGGAGTCGGTGCCCGCCACCACGGTCGACCGGCAGTGCGGCTCGTCCCAGCAGGCCGTGCACTTCGCCGCGCAGGGCGTCCTGTCCGGCGCGTACGACATGGCCGTCGCCTGCGGCGTCGAGTCCATGAGCCGGGTGCCGATGTGGTCCAACGTGCCCGCCGGGGCCGACCCGTTCGGCCCCGGCATCACCGAGCGCTACCCCGAGGGTCTGGTCCCGCAGGGCATCAGCGCCGAACTCATCGCCGCGAAGTGGTCCCTGTCGCGCGAGCAGATGGACACCTACGCCGCGGAGTCGCACCGCAGGGCCGCCGCCGCGTGGGACGGCGGGCTCTTCGACGCGGAGGTCGCGCCGCTGGAGGGGGTGACGCGGGACGAGTCGGTGCGGCCGGGGACCTCGGTGGAGGTGCTGGGCGGTCTCAAGTCCGCGTACTACGACCCCGGGTTCGCGGAGCGGTTCCCGCAGATCGAGTGGAACGTGACGGCGGGGAACGCGAGTCCCGTCAACGACGGGGCATCCGCCGTGCTCATCACGACCAGCGAGCACGCGGCCCGGCTGGGCCTGCGGCCGCTCGCCCGGCTGCACTCCTTCGCCGTGACCGGATCCGATCCGCTGCTCATGCTGACCGGGGTGATCCCGGCGACCGAGAAGGTGCTCGGGAAGGCGGGGCTCGGCCTCGCGGACATCGACCTGTTCGAGGTCAACGAGGCGTTCGCCGCGGTCGTCCTGGCCTGGCTGCAGGAGACCGGGGCGGATCCGGACCGGCTCAACGTGCACGGCGGGGCGATCGCCCTCGGGCATCCGCTGGGCGCGAGCGGGACCCGGCTGATGACGACACTGGTGCACGCCATGCGGGCACGCGGGGCGCGGTTCGGACTGCAGACCATGTGCGAGGCCGGGGGACTGGCCAACGCCACGGTGCTGGAAGCGCTCTGAGGCAGGGACGCCCGACCGGGTTCAGGCGTCGCCGCGGAACGTGTGGCGCTTGAACCAGGCGACCAGGACCCCCGCCAGACCCGTCACCGCGATGAAGCCCATCGCGATCAGGAACGCCGGGGACGTCGGCGTCGACGCGCGGGCGCCCGCCACCACGTACGCCGCCGTGTTCGGGATCGAGCCGAGCGCCGTGGCCAGGAGGAAGGGCAGCCAGCCCATCCGGGAGACCGCCGCGCAGTAGTTCGCCGCCCAGAACGGGACGCCGGGGAAGAGGCGGGCCGCCAGCATCGAGCGGAAGCCGTGCCGGCTGAGCTGGCCGTCCGCCGCCTTCAGCCACCGCCCGCGCAGCAGCGGACGCAGCGCGTCCTGGCCGAGGAGCCGGCCGAGCCCGAAGGAGACGCCCGCCCCGACCACCGTCCCGCCGATCGCGCCCAGCAGCCCGAGCTGCGAGCCGAACAGGGCACCCGCCGCGAGGTTCAGCAGCGGGCGCGGCACGAACGCCACCGTGCACAGCCCGTACGCCACCGCGAACAGCACGACCGCCGCCGCACCGCCCACCTGCGGCGGCCAGCCGTCCGCGAGCAGCCGCTGCGGCTCGAAGAGCAGCACGCCCGTCGCGCCCGCCGCCAGCAGCACCACCAGGAGCGACAGCCGTGACCAGGGGGACAGCAGCACCCTGGTGCAGCGCGCGGCGAGCCCGGCGGGACGGGCGGGGACGGTCTCGAACATCCGGGGAGAGTAACCGACACATACGTAAGATCGCCGTAGGTTGTGTCTCACTTCTCCCGCTGTTCCCGATCGGTCCAGGGAGGGTCACGTGCCCGTCACCGCACCGCCACCCAGCGAGCTCGCCGACACGCTTCTCGCCCGGCTGCCCGCCGTCTACGGGGCCGCCGCCGACGCCGAGCGCGCCGCGCAGATACGCGCCTACATGAAGGACGTCGCGCCCTTCCTCGGCCTCACCTCGCCCGTCCGCAGGGAACTGTCCCGGACCGTCCTCGACGGCACGCCCCGCCCGGACGAGACCGATCTCACCGCCGTCGCGCTGCGCTGCTGGGCGCTGCCCGAGCGCGAGTACGCCTACTTCGCCGTGGACTACCTGCGCCGCCACGTGCGGCGCCTGTCGTCCGGCTTCCTGCCCGTCGCCCGCCGGCTCGTGACGACCGTGCCGTGGTGGGACACCGTCGACCTGCTCGCCGCGCACGTCGTGGGCGGGCTCGTCTCCGCCGACCCGAAGCTCCTCGCCGCCATGGACGCCTGGATCGACGACCCGGACCTGTGGGTGGCCAGGACCGCGCTGCTGCACCAGCTCCGGTACAAGGACGCCACCGACGCGGAGCGGCTCTTCGCGTACTGCCTGCGGCAGGCCGGGCATCCGGACTTCTTCATCAGGAAGGCGATCGGCTGGGCGCTGCGCGAGTACGCCAAGACCGACCCCGACGCGGTGCGGTCCTTCGTCGCCGCGCACCGGGACGTCCTCGCCCCGCTCTCGGTACGGGAAGCCCTGAAGAACGTCGGCCCCTGACCTGCCGGTCAACTGCCCCGCGGGGCGCGGAAAACCATTCGACGCCCGGCGCCAGGTCGGCGATGATCTGCCTCATGTTCCGGTACGCCTTCCTCGCAGCTCCGTCCGCAGTCGCGGACGCGGCTCAGGCTGCCGGTTTCCGCACAGCTCTGCTCGCAGCAGCCGCTGACGGCGCGCGACGCTGACCCTCTCCGGACAATCCGGCGGACCCCGCAGGGGGAGGGTCGGCCGGATTCAGGGGTCCCCGCCTCCCGCCTGGAGGCCCTCACTTCTCTTCTGAAGTTCTTTCAGTTGTTCCGGAAAGGGACCACCCAGCCATGCCCAAGACGGCATACGTGCGCACCAAGCCGCACCTGAACATCGGCACCATGGGCCACGTCGACCACGGCAAGACCACCCTGACCGCCGCCATCACCAAGGTCCTCGCCGACCGCGGCGCGGGCACCTTCGTGCCCTTCGACCGCATCGACAAGGCGCCGGAGGAGGCGCAGCGCGGCATCACCATCAACATCGCGCACGTCGAGTACGAGACCGACACCCGGCACTACGCGCACGTCGACATGCCGGGCCACGCCGACTACGTCAAGAACATGGTCACCGGTGCCGCCCAGCTCGACGGGGCGATCCTCGTCGTGTCCGCGCTCGACGGGATCATGCCGCAGACCGCCGAGCACGTGCTGCTCGCGCGGCAGGTGGGGGTCGACCACATCGTCGTCGCGATCAACAAGGCGGACGCCGGGGACGAAGAAGTCACCGACCTCGTCGAGCTGGAGGTGCGCGAGCTGCTCTCCGCCCACGGGTACGGTGGCGACTCCGTACCGGTCGTACGGGTCTCCGGGCTCAGGGCCCTGGAGGGCGACCCGCGGTGGACGGCGTCCATCGAGGCGTTGCTCGACGCGGTCGACACGTACGTGCCGATGCCCGAGCGGTACGTGGACGCGCCGTTCCTGCTGTCGATCGAGAACGTGATGACGATCAGCGGGCGGGGCACCGTCGTCACCGGCGCCGTCGAGCGCGGGCGCGTGCGGGTCGGCGACCGGGTGCGGGTGTACGGCGCCGAGTCCCTCAAGGAAGGGGAGACCGTCGTCACCGGCGTCGAGACCTTCGGCAAGCCGATGGAGGAGGCGCAGGCCGGTGACAACGTGGCGCTGCTGCTGCGCGGGGTGCCGCGGGACGCGGTGCGACGCGGGCACGTCGTCGCCGAGCCGGGCAGCCTGCGGCCGGCGCGGCGGTTCACCGCACAGGTGTACGTCCTGTCGGCGAAGGAGGGCGGCAGGACCACGCCGGTCGCCACCGGCTACCGCCCGCAGTTCTACCTGCGCACCGCGGACGTCGTCGGGGACGTCGACCTGGGCGAGGTGGCCGTCGCCCGGCCCGGCGACACCGTCGCCATGACGGTCGAGCTGGGCCGTGACGTGCCGCTGGAGTCCGGTCTCGGCTTCGCGATCCGCGAGGGCGGACGGACCGTCGGCGCGGGCACCGTGACGTCGGTCGAGTGAACGACCGTGCGGCCGGGACCCCGGGGTCCCGGCCGCACGCCGGTGCGTCACACTGACCGCGGACACGACGGTCGGGGCGGAGCAGGCGGAGGTCGCGGTGGCGGGCAGGGCACTCGTACTCGGGGGCGGCGGGCTCGCCGGCATCGGCTGGATCTCCGGGATCCTGCACGGCCTCGCCGAGGCGGGCACCGACCTGTGGGACGCCGACACCGTCATCGGCACGTCGGCCGGGGCGGTCGTGGGCGCCCAGCTCACCTCGGGACGGCTGACCCCGCTCTCCCTCTACGAACGTCAGCTCGCCGCCCCGACGAAGGAGCTGACCGGAGACTTCGGGGCGAGCGCGACGTTCAGGTACGCCCGCGCCGCGCTGTCGTCGCGGACCATCGAGTCGTACGGGCGCAAGCTCGGCCGGATGGCCCTGGCCGCCCGCACCCCCGACGAGGCGGCCCGCCGCGCGGTGATCGCGGGCCGGCTCCTGTCCCACGACTGGCCCGACCGCCGGCTCCTGGTCACCGCCGTGCAGGCGCACACCGGGGAGTTCCGGGTCTTCGACGGCACCTGCGGGGCCGGTCTCGTCGACGCCGTCGCGGCGAGCTGCGCGGTGCCCGGGGTCTGGCCGCCGGTGACGCTCGACGGCGCCCGCTGGATCGACGGCGGCACCCGCTCGCCGGCCAACGCACAGCTCGCCGAGGGGCACGAGCGGGTGGTGGTCGTCGCGCCCATCGCGGCGGGCGGCGGCGTCCTGCACGCGGCCCGCACCCAGGCCGCCCGGCTCGCCGACGCCGGCACCCGCGTCACCCTCATCACCCCGGACCGCGCGGCCCGCCGCGCCTTCGGCAACAACAGCCTCGACCCCCGCCACCGGGCCCCCGCCGCCCGCGCCGGCCGCGAACAGGCGGCGGCCCACGTCGCGGCGGTGGCCAGGACCTGGGGGTGAGGGGCGGGCGTCCCGGCACAATGGGTGGGTGAACGCACCCGATCCCGAGCCGATACCCGTCACCCGTGCCGTCGACCACGGCACCGCCAAACTGATGCCCGACGTGGACCGGCGGCGGGCCTGGCTGCTGACGGTGGACGGGGCGCCCCAGTCGTACGTCGACCTCGACGAGCCCGCCCACCTGGAGTTCGAGTACGCGCGACGCCTCGGGCACGTCCTGGACTGCGTCGGCGCGGACGACGGGCCGCTGGACGTGCTGCACCTGGGCGGCGGCGCGCTGACCCTGCCCCGGTACGTCGCCGTCACCCGGCCCGGGTCCCGGCAGGACGTCGTCGAGGCGGACCGGGGACTGCTCGCCCTGGTCACCGAGCACCTGCCGCTGCCGGACGGGGCGGGCATCGACGTGCACGGCGCGGACGCCCGCGCCTGGCTGGAGACCGCACCCGCGGACTCCGTGGACGTGCTCGTGGCCGACGTGTTCGGCGGCTCACGCGTCCCGGCGCACCTGACGACCGAGGCGTACGCGCGGGAGGCGGACCGGGTGCTGCGGCCCGGCGGCACCTACGCGGCGAACCTCGCGGACGGCGCGCCCTTCGCCTTCCTGCGCTCCCAACTGGCCACGTTCTCGACGGTGTTCGAGCACGTCGCGCTGGTCGCCGAGCCCGCGGTGCTGCGCGGCCGACGGTTCGGCAACGCGGTGCTGGTCGCCTCGCAGACGCCGCTCGACGTCACCGAGCTGGCCCGGCGCACCGCCCGCGACGCGTTCCCCGCCCGGGTCGAGCACGGGGCGGCGCTGCGCCGCTTCGTCGGCGACGCGCGGCCGGTCACGGACGCCGCCGCGGTGCCGTCGCCGGAGCCGCCGGGCGGCTCGTTCAGCGTGGGGTGACCTCCACCGGCGCGGCCGACGCCGGCTCCGGCGACGGCTCCGCCGAGCCCGCGACCTTCACGGTCTCGCGCCGCCGCAGGTTCCGTACGTCGGGGACGAACAGCACCGCGCACGTCGCGAGCACGACGAGCGCCGCGCACCCCCACAGCGCCGGGGTCCGCCCGAACGCGGACTCCGCGGGGCCGGCGAGCGCCGTGGCGAGCGGCACCATGGCCACCGAGCCGAACCAGTCGTAGGCGGAGACCCGGGACAGCTTCTCCTCCGGGATCTCCTGGTGCAGGGCTGTGATCCAGGAGACGCCGAAGATCTCGATGGTGACGCCGCTGACGAACATCACGGCGACCAGCACGCCCAGCGGCACCGGCACAGCGAGCGCCGCCGACGGCAGGGCCAGCGAGAACACCGACAGGGTCGCCGCGAACAGCAGCCGCTGCGGTTTCCACCGCATCATCAGCAGCCCGCCGAGGATCGTGCCCACGCCGAACGCGCCGAGCGCGAGCCCCCACGGCCCGGCCCCGCCCAGCTCGTCGCGCGCCACCAGCGGCCCGAACACCGACTCGGCGGCGCCCACCACCGCGACGACCACCGAGAACTGCGCGACGATCGTCCACAGCCAGGGCCGCCCGACGAACTCGCGCCAGCCGTCCCGCATGTCGGCGAGCAGCCCGCCGCCCGCCTCGCGCGGTGCGATGTGGCCCACCTTGAGGAAGCACCGCAGCGCACCCGCCACCGCGAACGCCGCCGCGTCGACCGCGAGCACCCAGCCGGGCCCGATCGCGGCGACCATCGCGCCGCCGAGCGCGGCACCGCCCACCGCCGCGCCCGACATGCCCATCCGGAACAGGGCGAAGGCGCGGCTGGCCTGCTCGCCCGAGACGGAGGCCATCAGCATGCCCTCGGCCGCCGGATTGAAGAACGCCTGGCCCGTGCCGCCGAGCGCGCTCAGCGCCATCATCTGCCACAGCTGCGGCTCGCCCGCGATGACGAGCAGGGCGAAGGCGCCCTGCGAGAGGAAGTTCAGGGCGTTGGCCGCGACCATCACGTGGTGGCGCGGCAGCCGGTCGGCCACCGCGCCGCCCACCAGCAGGAAGACCACCAGGAACAGCGTGCGCGCCGCGGCCACCAGGCCGACGTCGCCGCCGTCCCCGCCGGCGTCGAGCACCGCGAACGCCGACGCGATGAGCGCGCCGTGCGCCCCGAGCGTCGTGACGAACGCGGACACGGCGAGCAG
Organism: Streptomyces longispororuber; assembly: GCF_024448165.1. Classification (GTDB taxonomy): domain Bacteria; phylum Actinomycetota; class Actinomycetes; order Streptomycetales; family Streptomycetaceae; genus Streptomyces; species Streptomyces longispororuber_A. Next base: position 45,819 of record NZ_JAMOLN010000039.1, on the reverse strand, counting down.
GGTGTAGTTGCGCCCGGCCCAGGCGGGGCGGCGGCGCGAACGTTTCGGCAAGGACGGCGGGGCGGCGGCGGAGGTCACTGAGGGACTATCGCCGCCGCACGTCCATTTGCCAAACCGATTACCCGCGGCTCAGGACGCGGTGGGGTCCTTGAAGTAGCGGACCGAGTCGACGATCTTCTGGATCGTCTCGTCGGACACCTCGCCCTTGACGCCCTTCGCGGCCCACAGGTCCCAGGAGACGTAGTCGCCCTCGGCGTTCTGGAAGGCGAACACGGTCGCCTTGCCCTCGCTGGCGCACTTGCCCTTCTTGGGGTTGTTCTCGGAGTGCGCGGTGATCAGGCTGCCCTTGATGCCCTGGGCGTTGGTGAAGTCCTTCGCCTTGCCCAGCTTGACCGACTTGAGGTCCGGCTCCGTGTACCCGCCGTAGATCCACCACGGCACCCGGTTCTCGGCGGCCTGGGCGGCGGTCTTCGCACCGTTCTCACCGCGCGTGCCGACGCCCGCGAGCGCGGTGTCCTCCTGGCGGCCGTCCTTGTTCGCGTCCTCGGTGCACCACTTGGACTTGAACCACGCGGGTCCGGTCACGGTGGTCCGGCCGCTGTCGCCCTTGTACTTGTACTCGAAGCCGACGCTCTGGTCGGCGCCGCCCGGGTCGACCTCCCAGCCCGGCGGGACGTCGAAGACCGTCTTGAAGTTGGTGTTGACCACGGGCTGCCAGCCCTCGACGACCGGCTTGACCGCGTTGTCACCGCCGCGCGGGTTGTCGTCCGTGGACGCGGTCGGGCTCGGCTGCTGGGTCGCGGACTTCGTCGTCTTGGGCTTCGGCTCGTCGCCGCCCTTCGCGTCGTCGTCCTTGTCCCCGCCGAGCACCAGGAAACCGGTCACCCCGGCCGCGACCACCACGGCCACCGCGGCGACGATCGCGACGAGCTTCGTCCTGTTCCCGCCACCGCCGCTCGGCGGCTGCGGGGCGCCGAGCGGTGTCGTCGGCGCGTTCCAACCCGGCTGCTGCTGGTACGGGTTCGGCTGCTGGTACCCCGGCTGCTGATAGGGGTTGGGCTGCTGGTACCCCGGCTGCTGGTACGGGTTGGGTGTCGGCGGATTGTTGGGATGATTCGGGTTGTTCGCGTCCTGCGGGTTCTGCTCGCCCCCGGGCGGCTGCTGTCCTGGCCACATGGCCGTAAACGATAGAGGGTCGTGGGGCCGCTGACGTCCCGGCCCTGTACCGGACGTGCAACGGTTGCCCCCGCAGCGTCAGGACGCCTCGTCGTCCACCATCCGCACCGTGGCCGCAATCCGGCGGATCGTCCCGTCCGGTACCTCGTCCCGCACGTCCGCCGCCCCGACGAAGCTCCACGAGAGGATGTCGCCGTCCGGGCTCTTGAACGAGAACGTCGTCGCCCTGCCCTCCGTGGCGCACCGGTTCTTCCTGGCCACGCCGTGGGACTCGGCGGAGACGAGGGTGCCGGAGAGGCCCGACGCGGTGGTGAAGGACTCGGCGGTGCCGGTGGTGACCTGGTCGCGCCGCTGCGCGTAGCCGCCGAAGACCCAGTCCGCGGCGTCCCGCCGGGCCGCCGCCGCGGGGGTCCTGGCGCCCTGGCCGCCCCGGGTACCGGCGAAGCCGAGCGGCGAGTCCTCCTTGGTGCCGTCCTGGTCGGTGTCGACCGAGCACCACTTCTCCTGGAGGAAGGCGGGGGCCCGCATCGCGATGAGGAGTTCGGCGTCCGGGTGCGCCGGGTCGCCCACCGAGGTCACCCAGTCCTCCGACTGCGGGGCCCACTCGGGCGGCACGTCGAAGGCGACCTTCGCCTTCGGGTTGACCACCGCCCGCCAGCCCTCGACCGTGGCCGCGACGCCGCCGTCCCGCCGGGGATCGCCGGTCGGGGCCGCGGAGGTGGCCGGTGCGGCGGTGCCGGTGGGGCCGGGCGCGGGGCCGTCGTCCCCGCCGCGCACGACCACGACGCCCGTGACGCACGCCGCCACGACCACGGCCGCCGCGACGACCGCGAGGACGGCGGTCCGGTTGCCGGCGCGCCGGGGCGGGAGAGGGGGCGGCGTCGGCTGCCCGCCGTACGGATCCGGCTGCGGGTACGGATTCGGCTGCGTCGTCCGCGGGTGGTGCGTGCCGTCCCCCGGACCCTGCTCTCCTGGCCACATGGGGAGTCACCCTAAGGGGTGACGCCGGATGCTACTAGCGGGTAACCTGCGCGGCATGAGCGCAGATCAGATGTCCATCGGCGAGATGCTCGCCGCCACGGTTCCGATGGCCCGCACCCTGAACCTCGACTTCGTCGAGACCACCCCGGAGCGGGCGGTCGTCGCGCTGCCCGACCAGGCCGACTACCACAACCACGTGGGCGGACCGCACGCCGGAGCGATGTTCACGCTCGGCGAGTCCGCGAGCGGCGCCATCGTGCTCGCCGCCTTCGGGGAGCAGCTCTCCCGCGCGGTGCCGCTGGCCGTCAGCGCCGAGATCGCCTACAAGAAGCTGGCGATGGGAGCGGTCACCGCGACCGCGACCCTGGGACGCCCGGCCGCCGACGTCGTAGCGGAGCTGGACGCCGGGCAGCGGCCGGAATTCCCGGTGGGCATCGAGATCCGGCGCGCAGACGGCGCGGTGACCGGCGAGATGACCGTCGTGTGGACGTTGCGGCCCAACAGCTGAGGGTGTGACCAGGGACGGAAGGTGCCGGCGTCAGGTGGACGCAGGGCACCTTCTTGTCGCGACTGACCGGCTGTCGGGAACGTCGGCCGGGATGGTCATGGCCTGCTGAGGGAAGGGGCCCGGCGGGGGAGGTGGTCGCTGTGCTGCCGGCTCTGTTCTGGGTGCTGCTCCTCTGGGTGGTGCTGTTCCTGGTGCGCCCGCTGAACTGGGGAACGATCTACATCGGCCTCGTCTTCACGCTGTTCTACCTGGGTGTGCGGCTGGGGCGGCCGTGGGTCGCGGTCGTGGGCGGCATCGGGGTCGTGGCCTTCCTGGCGTGGGGGATCTGACGGCCGGTCTGCCCACGAGGAGATCGGCGAGGGCCACGAAGGTGCCCGCCCTTCTCGTGCACTCCATTGACACGAGTCAACGCCGGACGTAGTTTCCCGCTCGGCCCTCCATCGCCTGACGGGGAGTCAAGTCCGCTTTCTCGCACAGCGCGTTCACGTGTCGAACGAAGGAGTGGTCACTGACATGCGAAGCCACCGCATGCGCACGCTGGTCGCCGCCCTGGTGACCGTGGCCGCCGGGCTCGTCCCGGTGGCGGCCGCCCGGGCCGCGGAGCCCGGCGGCACCCTGGTGCACACGGCGACCGGATGGGTGCGGGGTGAGCGCACCGCCGAGGGGCGGCAGTTCCTCGGCATCCCCTACGCCCGGCCGCCCGTCGGTGAACTGCGCTGGCGCGAACCCCGGCCCACTGAGCGCTGGAGCGGGGTGCGCGATGCGACCGGCTTCGGCAACAGGTGCGTACAGACGGCGAGTTGGGACCCCGGCTACGAGGACCCGACCTACACCGAGGACTGTCTCGACCTCAACGTGTACGCACCCGACGGCTCCGCGGGACGGCCCGTCATGGTGTGGCTGCACGGCGGCGGGCTCACCGCGGGCGCCGGCGCCGACATCGTGCCCGACACCTTCGCCCGCACCACCGGCACCGTCGTCGTCACGGTCAACTACCGCCTCGGCGCGCTGGGTTTCCTCGCCTCGGCCGGACTCGACGGCACGGCGTCCGACGGCGTCTCCGGCAACTACGGCCTCCAGGACCAGCAGGCCGCGCTGCGCTGGGTGCGCGGCAACATCGCACGGTTCGGCGGCGACCCGGCCCGCGTCACCGTCGCCGGCGAGTCCGCGGGCGGCCGCTCCGTGTGCACCCAGCTCGCCTCGCCGACCGCACGCGGCCTGTTCCGGACCGGGATCATCGAGTCGGGGGCGTACGGGGACTGCGCGGCCCGCACCCACCGGGAGGCCCGCGCGGCCGGGGCCGCGTTCGCCCGGAAGCTCGGCTGCGACGGGCCGGACGCCGTGGCGTGCCTGCGGCGCAAGCCGGCCAGGGAGGTCCTCGACGCGCAGGCCGGATTCGACTGGGGGCCGGTCGTCGGCGGGGCCTTCCTGCCCGAGCAGCCGGCCGCCGCGATCGCCGCGGGCCGCTCCGCGCGCGTCCCCGTCCTCAACGGCGCCAACCAGGACGAGGGCCGGCTCTTCGCGTACGGCGCGTACGACGGACAGGGCCGGCCGCTGACGGCCGCCGGCTACCCGAAGGCCCTGACGGACGCGTTCGGGCCGGCGGCCGGGGCGCGGGCCCTGCGGGAGTACCCGGTGGACCGCTACCCGTCGCCCACCCACGCGTACGCCGCCGCGGCCGGTGACCAGCTGATGGCCTGCCCGGCACTCCGCCTCGACGAGCGACTGGCCCGCAGCGGCCTGCCGGTCTACGCGTACGAGTTCGCCGACCGCACCTCGCCGCCGTTCGCGTCGATCAGGGAGGCCGGCCGGACCTTCGACTTCGGTGCCACCCACGTCAACGAGGTGCAGTACCTCTTCAAGCACTTCGGCCTCGCCACCCCGCTCGACGCGGAGCAGCGGGTCCTGGCGCGCCGGATGGTCCAGTACTGGGGCTCCTTCGTCCGGGGCGGCGAACCCCGGGCGCAGGGTGCGCCCGCGATGCCCGACGGGCGGACGCACCCGGGCCGGGTGCTGTCGCTGCGCACTGCCTCCGTGGGCGGGATCACGCTCTCCACGACGGTTCACACCGAACACCGATGCACCTTCTGGGACTCGGTGGCGTCATAGGGAGCAGGTAGGCTGCCCGGCGTGCGTGTTCAGAGGGGGAGCGCACGTCGGGCACACGGATTTTCGGGTACGGGAGGCGACCGCGTTGCACGTCCAGGAATGGCTCGACACGATTCCGGCGGTCGCCATCTACGCGTTGGTGGCCGGGGTCATCGGTCTGGAGAGCCTGGGCATCCCGCTGCCCGGCGAGATCGTGCTGATCTCCGCCGCGCTGCTGTCCTCGCAGCACGGGGACGTGAACCCGCTCGTGCTCGGGGTCTGCGCCACCGCGGGCGCGGTGATCGGCGACTCCATCGGGTACGCCATCGGCCGCAAGGGCGGCCGGCCGCTGCTGGCGAAACTGGGGAGCAAGTTCCCCCGGCACTTCGGTCCCAGCCACGTGGCGACCGCCGAGCGCTCCTTCGAGAAGTGGGGCATGTGGGCCGTCTTCTTCGGCCGCTTCATCGCCCTGCTGCGCATCTTCGCCGGCCCGCTGGCCGGTGTTCTGCACATGCCGTACTGGAAGTTCCTCGTCGCGAACTTCCTGGGCGGCGTGGTGTGGGCGGGCGGCACGACCGCCGTCATCTACTACGTCGGGGTCGTCGCCGAGGACTGGCTGAAGCGGTTCTCGTACGTGGGCCTCGGGGTCGCCGTGCTGATCGGGCTCGCGTCGATGCTGATCGTGAAGCGGCGGGCGGCGAAGATGGCCGCCGAGCACGAGGCCGCCGAGCCGGAGCCGGCCGTCGCGGCCGACTGAGGTCGCCGGCCGCTCCCGCCCGCTCGCCGTGCGGGACGCCTACCGGTACTCGGCCCGGTGGGCCTGGGCCAGCTCCACGTAGACCGTGCCGTTGAGGGTGACGCCCTCGCGCTCCTCCTGCGTCAGTTCCCGCCTGACCTTGGCCGGGACGCCCGCGACCAGGGAACCCGGCGGGACCACCATGCCCTGCGGCACCAGCGCCTGGGCCGCCACCAGCGAACCGGCGCCGATCACCGCGCCGTTGAGGACCGTCGCGCCCATGCCGATCAGGCAGTCGTCCTCCACGGTGCAGCCGTGCAGGACCGCGTTGTGGCCGACCGAGACGCGCTCGCCGATCGTCACCGGGAAACCGGCGTCGACGTGCACGGTGCAGTTGTCCTGGATGTTGCTGTCGGGGCCGAGCACGATCGGCTCGAACTCCGCGCGCAGCACCGCGCCGTACCAGACGCTCGCACCGGGATGCAGGGTGACGTCGCCGATCAGGGCGGACGTCGGCGCCGTGAACGCCGACTCGTCGACCTTCGGTTCCCTGCCGCCGAAGCCGGTGACGAGTGCCTCGTGGGCCGTGTTTCCCATGGGGGTGTCGCTCCCTGTGTGTCGTGCCTGCGTCGCGCCTGAGCGAACCGTACCTGTGGGGTGAAGATCACAGGCCGTCGAGGTGGGGGCGGACGGTACGGGTGAGTAACGTAGCGCCGTGCCGAAGACCTGGAACGCGTTCTCGTCCCGCGGGTCGTCCGTCAAGGGCGGGCTCGCCCACCGTGCCGTGCAGGCGGGCTGGCGCTGGGCGCAGCGCAAGGGCGCGGTCACGGCCGAGCAGCCCGGCGGGCACCGGTTCGGCGCGATCGGGCACGGCACCAAACTCGCGTTCCCGCAGGGCACCGTCTTCGGGGAGCCGTGGATCCGGCTCGGCGCGCACTGCATCATCGGCGAGCAGGTCACGCTGACCGCCGGGCTGATGCCCGACCTGGACCTGGGGTCCGAGCCGATCCTGACCATCGGGGACGGCGTCGTCATCGGCCGCGGCAGCCACGTCATCGCCGACACGACCGTGACCGTCGGCTCCGACGTCTACATGGGCCCGTACGTCTACATCACCTCCACCAATCACTCCTACGACGACCCGCACGAGCCCATCGGCAAGCAGTGGCCCCGGATGGAACCGGTGGCGATCGGGTCGGGCTGCTGGATCGGCACCGGCGCCGTGATCCTGCCCGGCGCCCGGATCGGGCGGAACGTCGTCGTCGCGGCGGGCGCCGTGGTCCGCGGCGCCGTGCCGGACCACGCCGTCGTGGCGGGGGCGCCGGCCCGGGTCGTCCGGACCTGGGACGCCGAGGCGGGCTGGCAACCGCCGCTGCGCACCCCGGCCCCGCAGCCGATCCCGTCCGACGTCACCCCCGAACAGCTCCTCGCCCTGGCCGAGTTGGAGGAGGGCGCGTAGCCGACCCGGTGGGCGGGGCAGGAGGGATCTGGGAGACGGGCCCTAGCCGCGCAGCGCTTGCGCCGCCGCGGTGGTCACCGCCGCCGCGACCGCGGCGAGCGCGGGGGAGTCCAGCTTCCACTGCTGCCAGTACAGCGGGTGGTCGACCGGGCGGTCCGGGGCCAGCTGGACCAGCCGGCCCCGCGCCAGCAGCGGTTCCGCCTGCGCCTCGGGCACCATGCCCCAGCCGAGACCGAGCGCGACGGACTCGACGAACCCCTCCGACGTGGGCACCGCGTGCCGCACCGGGCTCGCCGCGCCCCGGCCGCCGAGCAGTGCGCGCACGAACGCGTCCTGGTGGCCGTCGCTGCGGTCGAACGTCATCACCGGGGCATCGGGGAGCGCGTCCCGCAGCGGGCCGCCGAGGTACCGGTCCACGAACTCGGGGCTCGCCGCGGCGACGTAGCGCATCCGTCCCAGGAGCCGCACCGAACAGCCCGTCACCGGCTCGGGCGACGAGGTCACCGCCGCCATCACCAGGCCCTCCCTGAGCAGTTCCGCCGTGCGGGACTCGTCCTCGCGGTGCAGCTCGAAGCGGAGCCGCGGGATGCCCGACACCCGGGTGAGCGCAGTCAGGAACCAGGTCGCCAGGGAGTCGGCGTTCACCGCCACCGCCACCCGGGTCGGGCCGTCGTCGTCGCTCAGACCGAGCTCGGCGTACGCGTCCCGCTCCAGCCGCGCGAGCTGACGGGCGAATCGCACGACGACCTCGCCCGACTCGGTCGGCCGCACCGGCTTGGTGCGTACGAGCAGCACCCGTCCGGTCCGCTGCTCCAGCGCCTTCACCCGCTGGCTGACCGCCGACGGCGTCAGGTGCAGGGCGGTCGCCGCCGCGTCGAACGTGCCCTCGTCGACCACCGCGAGCAGGGTCCGCACCTGATCGAGCGGGAGCTCAGGAATCATCACGAGCGCTAATGCTACGTAAAAATCTTTAGCTGTACGCGCGGTGATCCGCTGCTTAGCGTCGAGGACATGACCGCTTCACTCACCGCCGCTGCCGCCGGATTCGGCACCGGCCTCTCGCTCATCGTCGCCATCGGAGCCCAGAACGCGTTCGTGCTACGGCAGGGGATCCGCCGCGACGCGGTCCTCGCCGTGGTCGGGATCTGTGCCCTCTCGGACGCGCTGCTGATCGCGCTCGGCGTCGGTGGCGTCGGGGCCGTGGTGGTGGCGTGGCCGGGGGCGGTCACGGCGATCGGCTGGATCGGCGGCGCGTTCCTGATCGGCTACGGCGTTCTCGCCGCCCGCCGCGTCGTGCACCCGGCGGGCTCGCTGCGGGCGGAGGGCGAGGCGGCGGGCTCACGGCGCCGCGCGGTGCTCACCTGTCTGGCGATGACCTGGCTCAACCCGCACGTCTACCTCGACACCGTGTTCCTGCTCGGTTCCGTCGCCGCCGGACACGGATCGAGCCGCTGGACCTTCGGACTCGGCGCGGTGCTCGCCAGCCTGTGCTGGTTCGCCGCCCTCGGCTTCGGGGCCCGGCTGCTGGGCCGCTTCCTGGCCAGGCCGGTCGCCTGGCGGGTGCTCGACGCCCTGGTCGCCACCACGATGATCGCCATGGGGATCATGCTGCTCGCCGGAACCTGAGCAGGCGGTACCCGACGTCCCCGGCCGTACTGCGATAGTGAACCCTGGCATCGAAAGATGTAGCGACCAACCAGGATGACCGACCGGGGACCCGTGGACACCAGCGAGAGCAGCACCGGCACCGAACAGCAGGAGCCGTCCGGACCGTCCCGGCGCGGCTGGCGCCGCTGGGCCATGGACACCCGGCCCCTGCGCATCCCCGCCTACCGGCGGCTGTGGACCTCCACCATCGTCACGGCCGTGGGCAGCCAGCTCACCGCCGTCGCCGTGCCGAAGCAGATCTACGACATCACCGGTTCCTCGGCGTGGGTCGGCGCGGCCAGCATGGCCGGCCTGCTGCCGCTCGTCGTGTTCGCGCTGTGGGGCGGCGCGATCGCCGACAGCATGGACCGCCGCAAACTGCTCCTCGTCACCAACAGCGGGATCGCCGTCACCTCGGTGCTGTTCTGGCTGCAGGCCCTGGTCGGGCTCGACTCCGTGGGCACGCTGATGGTGCTGCTGGCGGTGCAGCAGGCCTTCTGGGGTCTGAACGCCCCGGCCCGCAACGCGTCCATCGCCCGGCTGGTGCCCGAGGGCGAACTGGCCGCGGCCAACGCCCTCGGCTCGACCGTCATGCAGACCGGCCAGGTCGTCGGGCCGCTCCTGGCGGGCGTCCTGATCCCCGTCATCGGCCTGCCCGAGCTCTATCTGATCGACGCCCTCGCGCTGTGCGTCACCGTGTGGGCCGTGTACCGGCTGCCCTCGCTGCCGCCGCTGGACACCACCGTGAAGCGGCGGGCGGGCGTCCGGGAGATCGCGGCCGGTTTCCGCTACATCTCGATGCACAAGGTGCTGCTGCTGTCGTTCCTCGCCGACATCATCGCGATGGTCTTCGGGATGCCGCGCGCCCTGTTCCCCCAGCTCGCCGCCGAGACCTACGCGCCGTACGGGGAAGGGCTCGCGCTCGGCCTGCTGTTCGCGGCGATCCCGATCGGGGCGGTGGTCGGCGGCCTGTTCTCCGGCACGTTCTCGCGGGCGAAGCGGCACGGCTGGATGGTGATCGGGGCGGTCGTCGCGTGGGGCGCGGCGATCACCGGGTTCGGGCTGAGCGACAGTCTGTGGCTCGCCGTGGTGTTCCTGGCCGTGGCGGGGATCGCCGACATGGTCTCGATGGTGTTCCGCGGGGCGATCCTGCTGTCCGCCGCCACCGATGAGATGCGCGGCCGGATGCAGGGCGTCTTCACGGTCGTCGTCGCGGGCGGGCCGCGCCTCGCCGACGTGCTGCACGGCACGGCGGGCTCGGCGTTCGGCCCGCGTGCGGCGGTCGTCGGGGGCGGCCTCCTGGTCGTCGTCGCCATGCTGGGGCTCGCGTTCGCGGTACCGGCGTTGCGCAAGTACCGGATCTGAGGGACGGGTCCCGGGTCCGGGGGACAGGCCCGGCGGATTCCCGGGCCTGAGGGGCGAGTTCCCGGCTCAGCCCGTCGCCAGCAGCACCGTCCCGATCAGGGCGAGCCCGGCGCCTGCGGCCTGCACCCCGCGCAGCCGCTCGCTCAGGACGCCGCGCGCCGCGAGCGCGGTGACGACGGGGTAGAGGGACGCCAGTACGGCGGCCACCGTGACCGGGCCGTGCTGCGCGGCCATCGAGTACGTGCCGTTGGCGGCCACGTCCGCGAGGCCCACGAACGCCAGGGCCGGCAGAGCGCGCACGAGCAGCGCGGGTCCGCCCTCCACCGGCAGCACCGGCGCCCCGCGCCGCGCCGAGACGAGGAGCGCCGCGCCACCCGCCGCCACGTTCGTCACGCGCTGCACGAACAGGGCGAGGAAGAGGCCGGTGAGGGTGGTCGACGCCTCCGCGATCAGGGCCATCACCGCGCCGAAGCCGAACGCCGCCAGCAGCGTGAGCAGCACCGCCTGCCGCTGCACGGGAGCGCCCTTCAGCTGCGGGCCGCCCGCGAGGACCACGCCCGCGACGGCGACCAGGATGCCCGCGAACTGCAGCAGTCCCGGCCGCTCGCCGAGGACCAGCCCGACCCCCACCGGCACAGCGACGCCCAGCGAGCCGAGCGGCGAGACGACCCCCATCGGGCCGAGCGCGAGCGCCTTGTAGAAGGCGAGCATGGCGACGGGACCGACGAGCCCGGCGCCCACCGCGAACCACAGCTGCGGGCCCGCCTCGCTCCAGCCGCCCGTGGCGAGCACGATCGCGCCGAGCACGACCGTCGCGATCGACTGCGAGACGACCACCACCGTGAGGGCCGGCGTGCGCCGCGTGAGCAGCCCGCCGCCGAAGTCGGCGAGGCCCCACAGCAGGCTCGTGGCCAGGGCGAAGAGTGCTGTCATGCCGGACCTCGCAGTACAGTTTGCTGAACGTTCGGGTGCACCACACCGTAGTTCACTGAACTGAACGACGTCATCCAAAATATTGCACAACGGCTAGCCTCGTCGACCCACTCTCATGGACGGAACGTGTCGGACCTCGACCTCCTGACCCAGTCGCTCGCCCGCAACGTGAAGCACTGGCGCGCCGAGCGCGGCTTCACCCTGGACGCGCTGGCCGGCCGGGCCGGCGTCAGCCGCGGCATGCTCATCCAGATCGAGCAGGCCCGCACGAACCCGAGTATCGGCACCGTCGTCAAGATCGGTGACGCGCTCGGGGTCAGCATCACCACGCTGCTCGACTACGAGCAGGGGCCGAAGGTGCGGATCGTGCCGGCCGACCAGGCGGTGCGGCTGTGGTCCACGGAGGCCGGCAGCTACCACCGGCTCCTCGCCGGGACCGAGGCGCCCGGGCCGCTGGAGATGTGGGACTGGCTGCTGCAGCCCGGCGACGGCAGCCCGTCCGATCCGCACCCCCAGGGCACCGTCGAACTCCTCCACGTCACCGAGGGGGAGTTGACCCTGGTCGTCGACGGCGTCGCGCACCAGGTGCCCGAGGGCGCGAGCGTCACCTTCGAGGCCGACGTGCCGCACGAGTACCGCAACGACGGTGCCGTACCGGCCCGGTTGGTCATGGCCGTGTCGGTGCCGTTCGAACGCTGAGACGCCCGGATACGGTGCGCGCGACGCCTGTTAGCGTGCGGCCATGCGCGCACCCATCGGCACCTTCGACCACGTCCTCGCGGCCCCCGACGCCCTCGAACTGCTCACCCGCCCCGTCGCCGACGCCGTGCGGCACTGGCGCGGCCCGGTGCCCGCGCAGGACCTGATCCATGTCGACACCGACCCCGAGTGGGCCGACACCGCGACCTTCGTCGAGCACTACGGCCCCGAACTCCTCGCGCAGTCCGCGAACTGCGTGGTCGTCGCGGGCAAGCGGGGCGGCGAGGCCACGCTCGCCGCGTGCGTCGTGCTGTCCACCACCAAGGTCGACGTCAACGGTGCGGTGCGACGCCAACTCGGCGCCCGCAAGGCCTCGTTCGCCTCGATGGACACCGCGGTCGGCGAGACGGGCATGGAGTACGGCGGCATCACCCCGATCGGCCTCCCCGCGGACTGGCCGGTCCTCGTGGACGCGGCCGTCGCCGACCTGCCGCACGTCCTCATCGGCAGCGGCACCCGCCGCGGCAAACTGATCGTCCCGGGCAAGGCCCTCGCCGAACTCCCCGGCGCGGTGGTCCTGGAGGGCCTCGGCGTCACGGTCTGAACGACCCACCGCCCGGCCCGCGCGGCGCGCGCCCCGTGCTCTCCCGCACCACCAGCCGCGTCGGTACCAGCGTCGTGCCCCGCTCCGCCTCGCTCTCCCTGACCTGGCGCAGCGCGCTCTCCACACAGCGGCGGCCGACCTCCGCGAAGTCCTGGTGGACCGTGGTGAGCGGAGGCAGGAACGAGCCCGAGTCGGGGATGTCGTCGAAGCCGATGACCGAGACGTCCTCGGGGACCCGGCGGCCGCGCTCGTCCAGCGCCCGCAGCAGGCCCAGCGCCATCTGGTCGTTCGCCGCGAACACCGCGGTGCAGTCGGCCTGTTCGGCCAGGCGCAGGCCCGCGCGGTAGCCGGACTCGGCCGACCAGTCGCCCCGCACCGGCGGCGGCACGGCGCGCCCCGCACTCTCAAGTGCCGTGCGCCAGGCGTCCGTTCGGCGCTGCGCCGCGAAGGACTCGGAGGGGCCCGCCAGGTGCCAGACCGTGCGGTGGCCCAGGTCGAGAAGATGGCGCACCGCGTCGCGGGTGCCGCCCGCCTGGTCCGTGTCCACCACCGCGTACCGGTCGCCGGCGTCGGAGTCCGCGACCACCACCTTCACGTGCGGCGGCAGCGTCAGGCTCGCCGAGTCGAGCAGGTGGACCTCCATGATGACGATGACCGCGTCCACGGCCAGTTCGCCGAGGCGGGAGAACGCGCCGCGCACCTCGTCCTGGGTCGGCACCGCGACCGGCAGGAGCGTGACCGCGTAGCCCTCCTGCGCGGCCGAGGTCGCGATGGCCTCCAGTGTGCGCATGTTGCCCGTCGTGGACAGCGTGAACGTGATGACGCCGATCGTGCGGAAGTCGCCGCGCTTCAGCGCCCGCGCCGCGCTGTTGGGGCGGTAGCCGAGGTCCTTCATCGCGGCGAGGACCCGGTCCCGGGTCTCCTCGTTCACCCCGGGGAAGCCGTTCGAGACGCGGGAGACCGTCTGGGACGAGACGCCCGCGACCCGGGCGACGTCGGCCATCGACGCGTTCTGTGTCCGGCGCGTGCCGCGCTGCGGGGCGCGCCCGTTGGTTGTCACCGTGTCCCTCACCGACTCTTGACCGTCGTCCTCGGGGCAGTGTAGACATGCCGCCACCGAATGTTTACGTAAACATAGCAGCCGCCGGACCCTTTGCGCCCAGGGATGTTTACGCAAACATCGAGCCCAGTGACCCATGGACGAGTGAGGGACGCGAGATGACCACGCTGCAACCGCCGGTCGCCGTGAGGCGGCGCCGCTCGTGGACGGGATGGGGGTTCATCGGCCCCTTCGTGCTCGTCTTCGCCCTGGTCTTCCTCGCGCCGCTCGCGTACTCGGTCTATCTGAGCCTCTTCAGGACCCAACTCATCGGCGGCACCACCTTCGTGGGCCTGGACAACTACCAACAGGCGCTCCAGGACAGTCAGTTCTGGGAGGGCGTGGCCCGCGTCGGGCTCTTCCTGCTGATCCAGGTGCCGATCATGCTGGGCATCGCCCTGCTCGTCGCCCTCGCCATCGACAGCGGCCGCCTCTACGGCAAGGACTTCTTCCGCATCACCGTCTTCCTCCCGTACGCGGTCCCCGCCGTCGTCGCCACCCTCATGTGGGGCTTCATGTACGGCACCCGCTACGGCCTGGTCGGCGACCTCGACGACGCGCTCGGCACGAAGCTGCCCGACCCGCTCTCCGCCGACCTGGTCCTCGCCTCCATCGGCAACATCGTGACCTGGGAGTTCGTCGGCTACAACATGCTGATCTTCTTCGCCGCGCTGCGCGTCGTACCGCACTCGCTGTACGAGGCGGCCGAGATCGACGGCGCCGGACAGTGGCGCGTCATCACCGCCATCAAACTCCCGGCGATCCGCGGCGCCCTCGTCATCGCCACGATCTTCTCGGTCATCGGCAGCTTCCAGCTCTTCAACGAGCCCGCGATCCTGCAGAAGCTCGCGCCGAACGCCATCACCACCGACTACACCCCGAACTTCTACACGTACTCGCTGTCCTTCGCGGGCCAGCAGCAGAACTACTCCGCGACGGTCGCCATCGTCATGGGCGTGATCACGATGATCGTCGCCTACGTGGTCCAGCTGCGCGGCATGCGCAAGGGAGCGTGAGCGCGATGACCACCACCACCGGCTCCGTGCGGAACACCGCGCCGCCCAAGTCCCCGGCCCCGCGGCTGCGTTCACCGCGCGCCGCGCGTCCGGGACGGCCCCGCCGCAGCGTCCTGCTGACCGTCCTCACCGGCGTCGTCCTCGTCTACAGCCTGCTGCCGCTGGTCTGGCTCCTGATCAGCGCCACCAAGTCCCAGCAGGGCCTGGCTCGTTCGTTCGGCCTCTGGTTCGACCGGGACTTCGACCTCTGGCACAACATCGGCACGACCTTCACCTACCAGGACGGCGTCTTCGGCCGCTGGCTCCTCAACACCCTCCTGTACGTGGTGGTCGGCGCGGGCGGGGCCACCTTCCTCGCGGTCCTCGGCGGGTACGCGCTCGCCAAGTTCGCCTTCCCCGGCAAGCGCGCCGTGTTCGCCGTCGTCATCGGGGCCGTCGCGGTGCCGGGCACCGCACTCGCCGTCCCCACGTTCCTCATGTTCAGCAAGATGGGGCTCACCGACACCCCGTGGGCCGTGATCATCCCCTCGCTGATCTCCCCGTTCGGCCTGTACCTGATGTGGGTGTTCGCCACCGAGGCGATCCCCACCGAGCTGATGGAGGCCGCCCGCATCGACGGGGCGAGCGAGCTGCGCACCTTCTTCCAGGTCGCCCTGCCGCTGCTCGCCCCCGGCACCGTCACCGTGCTGCTCTTCACCATGGTCGCGACCTGGAACAACTACTTCCTGCCGCTGATCATGCTGAAGGACCCCGACTGGTACCCGCTCACGCTCGGCCTGGACTCCTGGAACAAACAGGCGCAGACGGCCGGCGGCGAGGCCATCCCCCATCTGGTGCTCACCGGTTCGCTGCTCACCATCGTGCCGCTGATCGCCGCCTTCCTGCTGCTCCAGAAGTACTGGCAGTCCGGGCTCTCCGCCGGAAGCGTCAAGGAGTAGGCGCAGCACCGCAGTTCACGCCGTACCCCGGCAGAAACACCCTCCGTAGGACCACGACGAAGTGGAAGCATGCCCATGCCCAAGCACTCCCGCCGCCTGCTGCGCGGCCTCGGTCTCGTCTGCGCCCTCGCCCTCGGAGCCACCGCCTGCGGCGGCTCCGACGACGACTCCGGTGACAAGAAGGTCGGCTCCTCCGACATCCAGTCGGCCCTGAAGAAGGGCGGCACCGTCACGGTGTGGGCGTGGGAGCCCACCCTCAAGCAGGTCGCCGCCGACTTCGAGAAGAAGTACCCGAAGGTCGACATCAAGCTGGTCAACGCGGGCACCAACAACGACCAGTACAAGGCCCTGTCGAACGCGATCTCCGCGAAGAAGGGCGTCCCGGACGTCGCACAGATCGAGTACTACGCGCTCGGCCAGTACGCCCTGACCAAGCAGATCACCGACCTCAAGGCGTACGGCGCCGAGAAGCTGGCGTCCTCGTACTCACCGGGCCCGTGGAACTCGGTGAAGTCCGGCGACGGCGTCTACGGCCTGCCCATGGACTCCGGCCCGATGGCGCTCTTCTACAACAAGAAGGTCTTCGACAAGTACAAGATCGCCGTCCCGACGACCTGGGACGAGTACGTCGAGGCGGCCCGCACGCTGCACAAGGCCGACCCGAAGGCGTACATCACCAGCGACGTCGGCGACGCCGGCCTGACCACCAGCCTGCTGTGGCAGGCCGGATCGCACCCCTACAAGGTCGACGGCACCAAGGTCGGCATCGACTTCACCGACGCGGGCGCGAAGAAGTACACCGACACCTGGCAGCAGCTGATCGACGAGAAGCTCGTCTCGCCCGTCACCGGCTGGACCGACGACTGGTACAAGGGCCTCGGCGACGGCACCATCGCCACCCTGCCCACCGGCGCCTGGATGCCCGCCAACTTCGCCTCCGGCGTGAAGGGCGCGTCCGGCGACTGGCGCGTCGCCCCGATGCCGCAGTGGGAGAAGGGCGCCAACGCCAGCTCGGAGAACGGCGGCAGCTCGCTCGCCCTGCCCGAGCTCGGCAAGAACAAGGAACTCGCCTATGCCTTCGTCGAGTACGCCAACTCCGGCGCCGGCGTGCAGACCCGCATCAAGAACGGCGCGTTCCCCGCGACCACGAAGGACCTGAACTCCCCGTCGTTCCAGAACACCGAGTTCCCCTACTTCGGCGGCCAGAAGGCCAACAAGATCTTCGCCGAGTCCGCGAAGAGCGTGCCCACCGACTGGAAGTACCTGCCGTACCAGGTGTACGCCAACTCGATCTTCAACGACACCGTCGGCAAGGCGTACGTCTCCTCGACCAAGCTCACCGCCGGCCTCAAGTCCTGGCAGGACGCCTCCGTCAAGTACGGCACCGAGCAGGGCTTCACCGTCGAGAAGTAGCCCGCGCCCCCTTTGTGACCGCATCCCTGGAAGGACGTGCATGACCGCCCCCCTCACCTCCCGTTTCCCGTACGCGAAGGGCTCGGACGGCGCCCGGCGCCTCGGCTACGGAGCCGACTACAACCCCGAGCAGTGGTCACGGGAGGTGTGGGCGGACGACATCCGGCTGATGCGCGAGGCCGGGGTGAACGTCGTCTCCCTCGCCATCTTCTCCTGGGCCAGGATCCAGCCCACCGCCGACACCTGGGACTTCGGCTGGCTCGACGAGATCATGGACCTGCTGCACGCGGGCGGCATCGGCGTCGACCTGGCCACCGCCACCGCGTCGCCGCCGCCGTGGCTGACCGCCGCGCACCCGGAGATCCTGCCGGTCACCGCGAGCGGCGAGACGCTGTCGCCCGGCGCCCGCCAGCACTGGCGGCCCACCTCGCCCGTCTTCCGCGAGCACGCGCTGCACCTGGTGCGCAAGCTCGCCTCCCGCTACGCCGACCACCCGGCCCTCGTCGCCTGGCACGTCAACAACGAGCTGGGCTGCCACAACGTCTACGACTACTCCGACGACGCGGCCCGGGCCTTCCGTCTCTGGCTGCGCCGCCGGTACACGACGCTCGACGCCCTCAACGACGCCTGGGGGACCGCCTTCTGGTCCCAGCGCTATAGCGACTGGGAGCAGCTGCTGCCGCCCCGGCTCGCCGCCTCGCACCCCAACCCGACGCAGCAGCTCGACTTCAAGCGGTTCTCGTCGGACGCGCTCAAGGACCACCTGCTGGCCGAGCGGGAGATCCTGCGCGAGCTCACCCCGGACACGCCCGTCACCACCAACTTCATGGTGATGGGCGGCACCAAGGGCATGGACTACGCCGACTGGGCCGCCGAGGTGGACTTCGTCGCCAACGACCACTACGTCATCCCAGGACCGCAGGACCGCGACGAACTCTCCTTCTCCGCCAACCTCAGCAGCGGCATCGCGGGCCACCGGCCGTGGTTCCTGATGGAGCACTCCACCAGCGCCGTGAACTGGCAGCCCGTCAACCTGCCCAAGCAGCCGGGGGAGTTGGCCCGCGACTCGCTGCTGCACGTGGCGCACGGCGCCGATGCCGTCTGCTTCTTCCAGTGGCGCCAGTCCGTGGCCGGCGCCGAGAAGTACCACTCGGCGATGGTCCCGCACGCCGGCGCCGACAGCGAACTCTTCCGCGCCGTCGTCGAGTTGGGCCGCACCCTGGACGCACTCGCCCCCGTCGCGGGCAGTGAGCGCGAACCCGCCAGGGTGGCGATCCTCTTCGACTGGGACTCCTGGTGGGCCGGCGAGCAGGACTCCCACCCCAGCTCGCGCCTCGACTACCACCGCGAGGCCCTCGACTGGTACTCGGCGCTCCTGCGCCTCGGGATCCGCGCCGACGTGGTGCCCGCCCACCGCACCGACCTGTCCGCGTACGACGTCGTCATCGCGCCCGTGCTGCACGTGGTGCCCCAGCCGCTCGCCAAGGAGCTCACGCGGTACGTCGAGGGCGGCGGCCACCTCGTCACCACGTACTTCTCCGCGATCGTCGACGAGAACGACCACGTCTGGCTCGGCGGCTACCCGGGCGCCCTGCGCGACGTCCTCGGCATCCGCATCGAGGAGTTCGGACCGCTGCTCGACGGCGTCACCGTCGACCTGGACAACGGCACCACGGGCAGTCTGTGGACCGACCGGATCTCCGTCACCGGCACGGACGTCGAGGTGCTCGCCGGGTACCGCACCGGCACGTACGCCGCCCGCCCGGCCGTCACCCGGCGCGGCACCGGCCGCGGCTCGGCCGCCTACGTCTCCACCCGCCTCGGCGTCGACGGTCTGACCGTGCTGCTGCCCGAGCTGCTCGCGCCCGCCGGGGTGAGCAGCGAACTCCCGGAGCAGGCGCGGGGTTCGGTGGAGCACGTCGTGCGGCGCGACGCCGGGCACCGCTACCACTTCCTGGTCAACCGGAGCGACGAGGAGGTGGCGGTGCCGGGTCTCACCGGCGACGTCCTCGTCGGTCCCGCGGGCGACGGCCTCGTCCTCGCGCCCCGGCAGGTCGCCGTCCTCCGGCAGCCCGCCTCCGCCTAGAACCACTCCGTTCCAGCACCACCAACACCGCACTCACACCACGACGTCGGGAGCTCACGTTGGCGCGCTTGACCCGCAGACGGTTCATCGCAGTCGCCACGGCCACGGCCGCGGCCGCAGGAACCCAGATCTCGGCCGCACCGTTCCTCGCACCGGCCGCCGCGGCCGACGCGGCGACGGTCACGGTCACCCCCGACCCCTCGTACCGGCAGGACCGGTTCGAGGGGTGGGGCACCAGCCTGGTCTGGTTCGCGAACGCCACCGGGCACTACCCGGACGAGATTCGCGAGCGGATAGCCGACCTCGTCTTCGGACGGGACGGCCTCGCCCTGAACATCGCCCGCTACAACATCGGCGGCGGCAACGCCCCCGACGTGCCCGACTACCTGAGGGCGGGCGGCGCCGTCGAGGGCTGGTGGAAGGCGCCCGAGGGCACCACCCGCAGCGACACCGACTGGTGGGACCCGGACGACGCGGACCACTGGAACGAGGACGCCGACGCCACCCAGCGCTGGTGGGTGGACCGGATCAAGAAGGACATCACCCACTGGGAGACGTTCTCCAACTCGCCGCCCTACTTCATGACGGTCAGCGGCTACGTCTCCGGCGGCTTCGACGCGTCGAAGGACCAGCTGAAGGAGGCGTCCGTCGACGACTTCGCCGCCTACCTGGCCGGTGCCACCCGGCGCCTGGAGAAGGCGCACGGCATCAAGGTGAAGACCGTCGACCCGTGCAACGAGCCCAACACGAGCTACTGGGGCACCCAGCTGGGCGCCGACGGCAATCCGACCGGCGGCCGGCAGGAGGGCTGCCACATCGGCCCCGGCCTCCAGCAGAAGATCGTGCCGGCGCTCGACGCCGCGCTGCGCAGGGCGCGGACCGGCGCGGCCGTCTCGGCCATGGACGAGACCAACCCGACGACCTTCGTCACGAACTGGACCAGCTATCCGGCGGACGTGAAGCGCCACGTCGCCCAGATGAACGTCCACACGTACGGCACCGGCGGCCGCACCTCCGTCCGCGACCTCGCCAAGGCCGACGGCAAGCCGCTGTGGATGAGCGAGGTGGAGGGCGACTGGGGCGACGGCCAGTCCTTCACCGACATGCGGCCCGGCCTCGGCCTCGCCCAGCACATCGTCGACGACCTGCGGGAACTGGAGCCCAGCGCCTGGGTGTTCTGGCAGCCCGTCGAGGACTGGGACAACATGAAGCCGGGCGGTGAGTCCGCCAAGGGCGGCAACTGGGGCGAGATCCAGGTCTCCTTCAGCGCCGGCCCCGACGACACCCTGGAGACCTGCCCGGTCTACACGAACACCAAGTTCGACACGGCCCGGAACTTCACCCACTACATCCGGCCGGGCGACTGCCTCGTCAAGGTCGACGACACGAACAGCACCGCGGCGGTCACCCGCGGCGGCAACGGCGCCACGGTCGTGCACGTCAACGGCACCACGGGCACCCGCACGGTGACGCTCGACCTGTCCAGGTTCGCCGCCGTGCGCCGGGGCGCGACCGTCACTCCGGTCGTGACCAGCGCCGACGGCAAGCTGGCCGAGCAGCCACCGGTCGCGGTGACGGGCCGCACGGCCACCTTCACGGTGCCCGCTCAGTCCGTGACCACGTTCGTGATCAAGGGCGTGTCCGGGGTCGCCAGGGACGCGGCGACGCTGCGCAGGGGACGCTCCTACGAGCTGACGGGCGTGCAGAGCGGCAGGGACCTCACCGTCGCCGACGGCGCCGACACCCTCGTCATCGGTTCCGGGACCGGGGCGGCCGGGCAGCGCTGGCGGCTCGCGCGGATCAGCGGGGACGGCCCGGCGAGCCGCGACCGCCACGTGTTCACCAGCGCCGCCGACGGCAGGCGGCTCGCCGTCCGCGACGGGGTGCCGGTCGTCGAACCCGACACGGACGACCGCGACGCGGCGGCCCAGTGGATCCTGTCGACGACCGGCGACGGCACGTACACGTTCGTCAACGCCGGCACGGGGCGTCTCCTGGAGGTCGGCGGGCAGGCCACGCACGAGGGTGCGCCCGTCGGGACCTGGCAGCCCAACTCCGGCGCCAACCAGCGATGGCGGGTGACCGACGTGACGCCCTGATCACGTCCGGGCGAGGCCGTCGACGAGGGCCGCCGCCCAGCAGGAGTAGTCGTGCCCGCCCCGGTAGACGTTGAGGGAGACGTCGAAGCCGCGGGCCGCCATCAGCCCGTGCAGCCGCCGCAGGTCGTCGGTCATCGTGCCTTCGTTGGAGCCGACGTCCAGCCGGATCCGGACGTCGGAGACCGGCGCCGCCGCGGCCTGTTCGGCCAGCCAGGTGGTGGCCCCGGCCGGCAGTTCGGCCGGGCGCGCGGTCATGCCGGGGCGCCACCAGGTCGACGCCGAGTGGGCGAGCACCGTGCCGAACGCGTCGGGCCGGCGCAGTGCCGCCGCGAGCGCGGTGAGGCCGCCGAGGCTCTGTCCGCACAGCACGGTGCTTCGGGGCCCGGCCCACCGGGGCAGACCTGCGGTCACCGTGGGCAGCAGCTCGTCGGCCAGCATGTCGATGAAGCGCGGGTTCGCGCCGAGCTGCCGCATCCGGGCCGCGGGACCGGACCCCGCCTCGATGCCGATGACGGCCGTCGGCGCGATCCGGCCCGCGTCGACGGCCGCGGTGACCGCCGCCGTGATGCCGTACCGGTCGAACCACCGCTCCCCGTCGCACACGACGAGCAGTCCAGGTGCGGGTCCGCCGTCGTCGGGGGCGGGGACGAACCGGCGTACGCGGTACGTCGTCCCGTCGGCGGCCGGGAAGTCGAAGGCGTCGCTCCTGGGCGCGGGGGAGAGCGTGCGGGACGTGGGCCACTCGGCGAGCGAGGGCGCGCCGGGCAGCTCGATCAGGGAGCCGAACGGGCCGTCGGCACGGTGGTTGAACGGGTCCGAGCGGTCGTCCGGCAGCCCGCGCGAGGAGCCACTGCGGGGCCCGTCCGCCGTCAGCCACGGATCGTCGGGGCCGAACGGATGGACGCGGTACCCGCAGCGCAGCCCGAGGGGCAGCCGTAGGCCGACGTACCAGAGGTCCGTGTCGTCGAGGCGGCGCATCATGCCGTCGCGGGCCCGGTGCTTGTCGGTGACGCGGTTGGCCATGACGTAGACGCCCGTCACGGGCCGGTCCTGGCGCCAGACGACCGTCACCAGACGCTCGTCCGGGGCGCCGGGGACGGGCTCGACCAACGGTCCTCCGGTGTGCGCGAGTTCGCGCCAGAAGTCGTCGAGCGCCGCGCGCCCCCGGGCGCGCAGCTCCCTCGACAGCCGGGCCAGTCGCGGGCTGCCGGATCCTTCCCCGGTCGTCGCTGCGGCCATGCGGTGCTCGTCTCCTTCTCCTCGGTCAGACACGGTGGGCCCGGCGTTCCCGGAGCAGGAGCCAGGCCAGGAACAGTCCGCCGGCGACGCCTGTCACCACGCCCACGGGCATCAGCGCCGAACCGGTCACGCGCTGCGTGATCAGGTCGGCGGCCGTCACCAGCAGGGCGCCCGTCCAGGCGGCGGGCAGCACGTTCGGGCCGGGTGCGCGGGTGACGCGGCGGGCCAGCTGGGGCGCGGCCATCGCCAGGAACGGGACGGGGCCCGCCGCGGCCACCGCGAGCGCGGTGAGGCCGGTGCCCGCGCACAGCAGGACCAGGCGGCTCCGCTCGGCCGGTACCCCGAGCGCGCCCGCCGCGTCGTCGCCCATCTCGAGCAGGGTCAGCCGGCGGCCGTGGACCAGGACCACGGGCGCGCAGACGAGAAGGCCGAGCGCCGCGATCCGGACCTCGGTCCAGCCGCGGTCGTTGAGGGAGCCGATCATCCAGCTCGCCGCCTGGGCCGCCTTGCCGATGTCGGCGCGCACGTACAGGAAGCTGGTCGCCGCGCCGAGCACCGCGGAGACGCCGATGCCGACGAGTACGAGCCGGTAGCCGTGCACCCCGCGGCGCCACGCCAGCAGGTACACCGCGGCGGCCGTGGCGAAGCCGCCGGCCAGTGCGCCGAGCGCGGTCTGCGGCGCGCCCGCGTCGAGGACGACGATGGCGACGAGCGCGCCGGCCGACGCGCCGTTGCCGAACCCGATGATGTCCGGGCTGCCCAGCGGATTGCGGGTGACGGACTGGAACACGGCGCCCGCCATGCCCGTCCCGAAGCCGATCAGGACGGCCACGACGGCGCGCGGCAGCCGCAGGTCGAGCACGATGAACCCGGCCCCCGGAGGCCCGTGCCCGGCGAACGTGCGCAGCACCTCCAGCGGCGACAGCGCGTACGTGCCCGTGCCGACGGACAGGACCACGAGGCACGCCGTGACGACGATCAGCGCGAGACAGACGAGGACGGTGCGCGGGTCGAGGCGGAGCGACCAGCGGCCCGCGCGCAGCACGGTCCCGCGCGTGCCGTGCCCGGCCTTCCGGAGCGTCGTGGGACGGTCGGCGACGCTCACAGCCGGGCCACCTTCCGCCGCCGGACGAGATGGACGAAGACGAGACCGCCGAGGAAGGACGTGACGATGTCGGCCTGGATCTCGGACGGCGCCACCACGACGCGTCCGATCACGTCGGACACCAGCAGCAGGGCGGGCGCGAACAGGGCGCAGAGCGGGAGCAGCCGGCGCGGATCGGGGCCGGTGAACGCGCGGACCGCGTGCGGGACCATCAGGCCGACGAAGCCGATCGGGCCGCACAGGGCGGTCGCGCTGCCGCAGAGCAGCGTGATCGCCACGACGGACAGGACCCGGGTGCGCCGCACCGAGGTGCCGAGCGCGCGGGCGTGGTCCTCGCCGAGCGCGAGCGCGCCGAGCGGCCGGCCGAGCGCGCACGCCAGCAGGGCGCCCGCGACCAGCAACGGCAGGGCGTGGAGCAGGAGTTGAGGGTCCCGCTTGTCCAAGGTCCCCACCGACCAGTGGCGCATCGAGTCGAGCGTGTCCAGGTCCCACAGCTGCAGCCCGTTGACGTAGCCGAACAGGGCCGCGTTCACGGCCGTGCCCGCGAGGGCGAGCCGGACCGGGGTCGCCGCGCGGGTGCCGCCGAGCGCGTTCACGGCGACGGCGGCGACGGCCGCGCCGAGCAGCGCGAACCACAGGTAGCCGGTGAACGACGTGATGCCGAGGACGCTGATCGCGGTGACGACGGCGGCCGACGCCCCCGCGTTCACGCCGAGCAGCCCCGGGTCGGCGAGCGGATTGCGGGTCAGGGTCTGCATCACCCCGCCCGCGAGGCCGAGGGCCGCGCCGACGGCGATCCCGATGAGGGTCCGCGGCACCCGCAGCTCGCGCACGATGTTGTCGAACCGCGATCCGGACGGCGCGAACAGGGCGGACCGGACGTCGTCGAGCGGAATGCGCTCGGTGCCCACGCACAGCGACAGCAGGGCCGCCGCGACCAGCAGGAGCAGGCCGAGGAGCACGCCCAGGGGCAGCCCCGGAGCCCGGTGGGGACCGTCGCGGCCGGGCGCGACGAGCCGTGGTGCTTCTCCGGGGCGGAGGCGTGTTCCAGTGAGCATGTGATTAGCTTAGGCTAACCTAACTACAACTTCTGACAATTGTGTTGACGAAGCTGCTGGAGGAAGAGGAGACATGCGCGTCCAGACGGCGGCCCCCACCGACCGGCCCGCAGCCCTGCCGGACCACCGGCCGGCCCGGGTCACCGGCCCGCGCGTCGCCCGCCTCCTGGAACAGCTGACCGGCGCCGACGACGCCCGACGGGCCCGCTGTGCCGCCGCCTTCTGGCAGGACGTGGCCGGACGCGGCACCCCGCTCGTCGAGGAGATCGACGGCGCGCCCGACCACCGGGTGGTCACGTTCCTGTGGCGGGGACACCGCGCCACCCGGCAGGTGCTGCTCGTGGCGAACCGCCTCGCCGACCGCGACCACCTGGCGGGCTCGCTCCTCGAACCCGTCCCCGGCACCGACGTCTGGCACCTCGGACTGCGGCTGCGCGCCGACCACCGCGGCACCTACCGCATCGCCGCCGACGTCTCCGCCAAGGAACCGCCCACCGACCCCGGCGTCCTCCAGGCGCGCCTGCGCTCCCTCGCTGTGCACGCCACCCGCGACCCGCTCAACCCCCGCTCCCTGCCCACCCGTTGGGGCCCCGCCGAGTCGTCCGTGTTCGCCCTGCCGGACGCGCCCGCCGAACCCCGGCACCGGTCACGGGGCGAGCGCCCGGCGGGCCGGGTCGAACGGCACCGGGCACCCGCGGCGGCGCTCGGCGGCCACCGCGACGTCTGGGTCTATGTGCCGCCGGGCCGCCGCCGCGCGGACGAGCGGCTGCCCGTCCTGGTGCTCGGCGACGGCGACATGTGGCTCGGCCGGACCGGTCTGCAGCACACCCTCGACGTCCTGATCGACGAGGGCAGGCTGGCGCCGCTCGTCGTGCTCGCGCCCGATGCCGTCGACCGCGCCACCCGCGACCGCGAACTCGGCGCGCGCGACGCCTTCGTGCAGTTCCTCGCCGACGAACTGCTGCCCTGGGCGGCCGCCCGCTGGCCCGTCACCTCCGACCCGGCGCGCACCGTCGTCGCCGGACAGGGCCTCGGCGGCGTCACCGCACTGCACGCCGGCCACCTGCGCCCCGGCCGGTTCGGCCACGTCGTCGCCCAGTCGCCGTCGCTGTGGTGGCGGCCCGGGCTCCCGCCGGACGGGCGGCACGAGCACGTCTTCGGCGTGCCGTGGCTCGTCACCCGGTTCGCCACCACCCCGGCGCGGCCCGTCACCGTCCACCTCGACGTCGGACTCCACGAAGGCCCGGCCGCCGAGCACTGCGGAGCCCTCTACGACACCCTGCACTCGGCCCGCTACCAGGTCACCCGGCGCGAGTTCAACGGCGGGCACGACCAAGCCTGTTGGCACGTCGCCCTGGCCGACACCCTGGTCCGCCTGTTCGGCGCGACGCCGGGACCGACCCCCTGAACCCCCACGCACCACCGGTCAACCCCCTTGTCCCTAGGAGCAATACGCACATGTCCTCCCCCCGAACCTTCCGCCGCGCCGCCCTGATCCCCACGACCGCCGCCGTCACGGGGGCCTTGCTCCTGAGTGCCTGCGGCGGCGACGGCGACAGCGGCGACGGCGGCGGGAAGGCGAAGGCGGCGGCGGAGACGACACGACGGATCACCGACGCCCAGGGCCGCGAGGTCGACGTGCCCGGCACCCCGCGCAAGGTCGTCACGCTCAGCGAGCCGACCACCGACGCCGCGCTCGCCCTCGGCGTCGAACCGGTCGGCACGACGGCCGGGCGCGGCCAGCGGGGCGTGTCCAGCTACCTCGCCGACAAGGCGTCGAAGGCACAGGTCGTCGCCACCGTCGCCGAGGCCGACCTGGAGAAGCTCGCCGCGCTGCAGCCCGATCTGATCCTGCTCGACGAGACGACCGGCGCCAAGAAGACCGTCGACAAGCTCCAGGAGATCGCGCCGACCGTCGTCACCGCGAAGCTCAACGAGGACTGGAAGAAGTCCTTCACCGACACCGCCGACGCGCTCAACAAGAAGGCCGCCGCCGAGAAGTGGCTCACCGACTTCGACGCGCGGGTCGCCGCCACGAAGAAGCAGCTCGGCGCGAACGCCGGGAAGTCCGTCTCCGTGATCCGCTGGCAGGACGGCGCGCCGTCGGTCGTCGGCAAGGGCGACGGCGTCGTCGGCTCCACCCTCCAGGCGCTCGGCCTCACCCGGCCGAAGGACCAGCAGGGCGCGAGCACCGGACACAGCGAACCGGTCTCGCTGGAGAAGCTCGACACCATCGACGGCGACTGGCTGTTCCTCGGCACGCTCGGCGACCGGGCCGACGGCGAGAAGGCGTACGGCGAGGCCCGCAAGGCCACCAACTTCGGCTCGCTGCGCGCCGAGCAGGACGGCCACGTCGTGGTCGTCGAGGGCTCCGCGTGGAACAGCGCCGGTGGCCCGCTCTCCGCCCGGATCGTCCTCGACGACGTCAAGGAGGCGCTGGCCGGGTGATGCCGACGGAGGCACGGGGCATCACGAACCGGTCACGGATCCCACCCGTACGTAGGTTCCCGTAGATGCTCCCTCCATGACCGAATTCGCCGCCGCCCCCATCGAGCTGACCCACCAGCAGATCGACGACGCCTCGCACGGCCACGAGGCGCCACTGCTGCGCGTCACGCTGCCGCAGACCACCACCCCGGTCTGGCTGGCCACCCGGTACGACGTGGTCAAGACGGTGCTCGCCGACCCCCGCTTCGTCCGCGACCTCGCCAAGGTGCCGGGACAGGACGGGGGCGGCCTCGGCGCGGAACTCCTCGACGAGGCGGGGCTGCCGCCCGAGTACCGCCTCTACCTGGAGATCCTGGTGATGGTCGACGGGCCCGACCACGCCCGGCTGCGCACCCACGTCATGCGCGCCTTCGCGCCGCGCCGGATCGCCGCCCTGCGCCCGCGGATCCAGCGCGTGGTGCGCGAACTCGGTGACGAACTCACCGCGAGCGGCGCCGAGTTCGAGTTCCTGACCGGCTTCGCCTACCCCGTCGTCACCGAGGTCATCTGCGACATCATCGGCGTCGACGAGGCGGACCGCGGCAAGGTCGCCGGCTGGATGCGCGACTACGAGTCCGGCGAACCGGACCGCTTCCTGCCCGGCATCGACCGCCTCGCCGAGTACATCGACGGCCTCCTCGACCGCCGCGCCGCAGCCCCCGGCGAGGACCTCGCCTCCGACCTGCTGCGCTCCGACGCGGAGGCGGCGCCGGACCAGCGCCTCAGCCGGCAGGAGATGATCGCGCTCGTCTTCCTCCTCATCAACACCGGCATCGCGCCGCCCGCCTTCTTCCTCACCGACGCCGTCCTCACCCTCCTCGACCACCCGGACGAGACGGCCCGGCTGCGCACCGACCCCGATCTGCTGCCGCGCGCCGTGCAGGAGTTGCTCCGGCACGTCTCCGCCGTGCACGTCGGCGCCACCCTCTACGCCACCGAGGACGTGGAGCTCGGCGGCGTCCGGGTCCGCCGCGGCGAGGGCGTCACCAGCGGGCTGCTCGCCGCCAACCGCGACCCCGGGACCTTTCCCGAGCCCGGCCGGCTCGACCTGGGCCGCGAACCGGCCCGCGGCACCGGCCACATCGCGTACGGGCACGGCGCCCACCGCTGCATCGGCGCGGCGCTCGCCAACCTGCAGACCGAGGTGCTCGTCGAGGAGCTCTGGCTGCGCCGCGACGGCCTCACCCTCGCCGGCGGCCGGGACGCCGTCCAGCGGGTGGGCTTCGCCGGGGACGGCTCATATCCGGTGGGGCTGCCGGTCCGTTTCTGAGTAGCGTGGCGCGGATGACCGACACCGAGCGGGAACGGCTGCGCCGCACCTTCACCCAGGACGCCGAGATCTACGACCGCGCGCGGCCCGGCTACCCGCCGGGCATGTACGACGACCTCGCTGAACTCGCGGGGACCGGGCCCGGCTGCCGGATCCTCGAAGTGGGCTGCGGCACGGGCAAGGCGACCGTGCCGCTGGCCGAGCGCGGCTGCCGGATCGTCGCCGTCGAACTCGGCGCCGAACTGGCGGCCGTGGCCCGCCGCCGGCTCGCCGGACACCCCGGCGCCGAGGTCGAGGTGGCCGCCTTCGAGGACTGGCCGCTGCCCGCCGAGCCGTTCGACGTGGTCCTCGCGGCGACGTCCTTCCACTGGATCGACCCCGCCGTCCGCGTCGCCAAGTCCGCCCGGGCACTGCGCCCCGGCGGGACGCTCGCGACGGTGTCGACGCACCACGTCGCGGGCGGCACGGAGGACTTCTTCGTGGCGGTCCAGGGCTGCTACGAGCGCTTCGACCCGGCCACCCCGCCCGGCCTGCGCCCGACGCCCGCAGCCGACATCCCGTACGACAGCCAGGAGGCGCCGAACCGGCACGTCGCGCAGGGCAATGCCACGTTGCCCGGCGCCGACCGGTTCGAGCCGCCCGTCTTCCGGCGCCACGAGTGGGACATCACCTTCACCACGGAGGAGTACCGCGACCTGCTGTGCACCTTCTCGGGCACCCGCGACCTCGAACCGGCCGCCCGCTCCGGCCTGCTGGACTGCGTCGGCGATCTCATCGACCGCCACTACGGCGGCCGGGTCACCAAGCGGTACCTGACGGAGCTGCGGGTGGCCCGCAGGAAGAGCGTTGACCGGACATAGAGTTGACGCCATGAGTGAACAGAGCACTCCCGCAGCCCCCGCCGACAAGCTGACCGTGAGCGTCCTCGGCACCGGGATCATGGGTGCGGCGATGGCCCGCAACATCGCGCGCGCCGGGCACACCGTCCGCGCCTGGAACCGCAGCCGGGACAGGGCCGAACCGCTGACCGCCGACGGCGTGCACGTCACCGACACCCCGGCCGAGGCCGTCACCGGCGCCGACGTCGTGCTGACGATGCTGTACGACGGGCCCGCCGCGCTCGACGTGATGCGGCAGGCCGCGGCCGGGCTGCGGCCCGGCGCCGCCTGGCTGCAGTCCACGACCGCGGGCATCGAGGCGATCGACGGCCTCGCGGACTTCGCCGCCGACCACGGCCTGGTCTTCTTCGACGCCCCGGTCCTCGGCACCCGGCAGCCCGCCGAGGCCGGTCAGCTGCTGATCCTCGCGGCGGGCCCGGGAGAGCACCGGGACGCGGTGGCGCCGGTCCTCGACGCGGTCGGCGCGCGCACCGTGTGGACCGGCGAGGACGGGGCGGCGGGCTCCGCCACCCGGCTGAAGCTGGTGGCCAACAGCTGGGTGCTGGCGACCACGAACGCCGCCGGGGAGGTGCTCGCGCTGTCCCGGGCGCTCGGCGTCGACCCGCAGTCGTTCTTCGACGCCATCGCGGGCGGTGGCCTCGACATGCCGTACCTGCGGCTCAAGGCGGGCCTCGTCCTGGAGGACCGGCTCACCCCGGCCCAGTTCGCGGTCGACACGGCGGCCAAGGACGCCCGCCTCATCGTCGAGGCGGGCCGGGCGAACGGGGTCCGCCTCGACGTCGCCGAGGCGAGCGCCGCCCGCCTGGCCCGCGCCGCCGAGCAGGGCCACGGGAACGAGGACATGGCCGCCGCCTACTTCGCGTCCTTCGACGAGGGCGCCGACGGGGCGGCCGGCGCCGCGGGCCCGGTCAGCTGAGCCGCGGGATCTCGATCGCCGGGCACTTGTCCATCACCATGGCGAGCCCGGCGTCCCGGGTCCGGTCGTACGCGTCCTCGTCGGTCACGCCGAGCTGGAACCACACCGCCTCGGCGCCGATCGCGACGGCCTCGTCGGCGACCTGGCCCGCGAGGTCGCTGTTGACGAAGACGTCGACCACGTCGACCGGGAACGGGATGTCGGCGAGCGAGGCGTACCCCTGCTCGCCGTGCACCGTCTCGGCCTTGGGGTGGACCGGCACGACCCGCTTGCCGAAGCGCTGCAGGACCTCCGCGACGCCGTACGCCGCCCGCCCCCGGTTCGAGGACAGGCCGACCACCGCCCAGGTGTCACCGGTCCCGGTGAGGATCTTGCGGACGGTTTCCTGATCGCCGTACATGGACGCCTCCTGCGGCCGGTGGGTCGTTCTCCTCCACGTAACCACCGGCGCCCCGGCGGGATTCCTGTCAGGCGGCGCCGAGGAGCTCCGGGGGGACGAACCCCTCCTGTGCGAGCCGCCGCCACAGCTCGTCGGGGACGGGGAAGCGGGCGGCGGCCGCGTTCGCGGTGACCTCGGCCGCCGAGCGGCAGCCGACCACGACCGAGGTGACGGCCGGGTGCAGGTAGGGGAACTGGAGCGCGGCGGCGGGCAGCGGCACGTCGTACGCCTCGCACAGCTCCCTGGCCCGCCGCGCCCGGGCGAGGGCCTCCGACGGGACGGGCCCGTAGTTGAACATCGCGCCGGGGGACGGATCGGCCAGCAGCCCCGTGTTGAAGACGCCGCCGACGACCACCGCGGTGCCCCGCTCGGCGCACAGCGGCAGCAGCGTGCCGAGGGCCTCGTGGTCGAGGAGCGAGAAGCGGCCCGCGACGAGCACGACGTCGACGTCGAACTCCGTCACGTACGAGGCGAGCGGTGCGCTGTGGTTCATGCCGAAGCCGATCGCCCGGATCAGCCCCTCGTCGCGCAGCCTCCGCACCGCCGGATAGGCCGTGCGGCGGACCTCCTCCGGGTAGGCGTCGGGGTCGTGCAGGTACAGGACGTCGACGCTGTCGCGGCCCAGCCGGGTCAGGCTCGACTCCAGGGACGCGCGGATGCCGCGCTCCGTCCAGTCGGTGACCACCTCGCCGGGGGAGCCGTCCGGACGGGGGCGCAGCAGCCAGCCCGTCTTCGTGGAGATCACCGGATCGGTGATCCCGGCCGGGCCGAGCAGCCGGCCGAGGCGCTGCTCGGCGAGGCCGTGGCCGTAGCGGGGCGCCGTGTCGAAGTACGTGATGCCCTCGGCGGCGGCGGCCTTCAGCGTCGCCGCCGCGTCGTCCTCGGTCACCTCCTCGAACAGGCCGCCCAGCGGGGCGGTGCCGAGGCCGAGCCGGGGCAGGGCGAAGGGCAGTCGGGTCGTCATGCCGTCTCCCACGGGGAGGCACAGGCCGCGCGGCCGCCGCGCAGCGTCATGGTCAGGGTCAGTTCGATCCGGGTGTGGCCGGGCAGGTCGACCCGGCAGTACGGTCCGTCGACCGGCTGCTCGGGGCCGTCGTCCACGCGCACGGAGGCCACGTGGTGCTCGGCGAACGAACCCGCCTGCACCAGCAGCGACCGGGCGGCGGCGCCGAGGTTGACCAGTTCCACCACCGTGTGGTCGGGGCGGATGTCGGGGACGAGCGCCGCGACGTCCGGCGGCAGTCCCGGCCGGCGGGCGTCCAGGTCGTGGTAGCGGACGTGCAGCTGGGCGAGGCCGCCGTTGTAGAGGACCTGCGGGGAGCCGGTGGTCAGTTGCAGCAGGGCCTCGGTCACCACGGGGTTGAGGTGCTGCCAGTGGTGGATGTCCAGGGCGTCGGGGCCGACCGCGGGATCCACGGTGTCGTGCTCGATGGCCGCGACCCGCTCGGCGCAGCTCGCGAGGGCGCTGCTCAGCATCCGCTCGGGGAAACCGGGGTTGCGGCCGTGCAGGAACTCGTACCAGGGCTCCTCGTGCCCGGCCTCGTCCTTGATGCGCTGGGTGTGCACGGCCGTCCAGTCCCAGCCGGCCCCGGCCCGCAGCCGCTCGATGCGCTCCCGGTCGCCCTCCTCCCGGCTGAAGTGCCAGAGGGACAGGGGGAGTTGTCCCGGCATGACGGTGAAGTCGAACCAGCCCGCGTCGTTGTGCCGCTGCGGCACCATCAGCGTGCGCCCGGCGGACATGGCCGCCAGGTGCGGTGCCCAGCGCTCGCCCAGCGTGCCCATCCCGTCGGCGCCGCGCTGCTCGGCGTGGCGCAGCACGGTGTCGAGCGGGTTGCGGGCCAGGTCGAGATAGCCGCGGTCGCCGGTGAGGAGCGTCGCGTTGGCGGCGCCGACGAGCGTGGAGCTGCCGACGGGGGACAGGCCGTGCGGCCAGGACCAGCCGTAGTGGCCGCCGTACCAGCGGCCGTCCAGATACTCGCCGACCACCCCGCCCAGACCGGCGTTGTCGGGCACGACCTCGCGCCCGGCGAGCCGCTCCTGCCACACCCCGACGTACTCGGCGACCCAGTCCGCGTACCGCTGGTCCCCGCTGAGCAGGAACGCGTTGGTGGCCAGGCCGGTGGCGCCCAGGTTCGCGATCGTGTCGCCGCGGCCCATCCGGTCCCACATCGCCCGGCCGTACGCGCGGGCGAGGTCCGGTGACGCGACCAGGTCGTCGAAGGACGTGACGCCGTCGAACCCGTCGAGCGGCAGCCCGTACGGGTGCAGCGCCAGGCTCCACGGGAAGTACGCCTCCTCGTCGCTGAACCCGTAGCGCGGGCCCGCCGCGCCGTTGTGCGGGGCGCGCAGGACGCGGTGCTCCGCGTCGTAGTTCGGGCCGCCGGGGAGGTAGAAGTCGGCGAACCGGCAGGCGAGTTCGCGCAGTTCGGGATCGTCCGGGTCGGCGAGGCAGAGCCCGTAGAACAGCAGCAGGCCCTCGCCCTGGTGGAACCAGTCGTAGCCGCGCTCCAGACCGTCGACGAGCATGCCCATCTCGGTGAGCTGCGCGGTGACCCCGCGCCAGTGCCGGCGCGCCGCGGTCAGCAACTCGGCGCTGCCGCCCAGCAGGTACAGCGTCGGCCAGTTGAAGAACGGCTCGTAGAAGTCGTCCACGCCGTCCCGGCCGTCCATCCCCTCGCCGAGCGCCTCGCGGAAGACGAGCCGGCCGTCCTCCTCGGTGTACCGGTCGGCGAAGAGCCGCCACGCCTTCTCCTGGGCGGCGAACAACTCCCGCTCCAGCAAGGCCCATCGGGGCTGTTCGGTGAGGGTCCGGCGCGCTGTCAGCCGGGGTCCGAACGCCTCGCCCTCCGTCTGCGCGCCGCCGGTCCGGTCAGGCCTGAGCATCGAGAACACCCGCTCCCTCGTCACCTACGTGACCTACGTCTTGAACAATCGCCCATCGATAGACGATGGTTAGAGTCACCGGCGGGGAGCCGACGTGTCAATACTCGGGAGCGGGCCGTGATCGACTGCCATGTCCATCTGTGGGACCCGGCCGAGGGGTTCGGCTGGATCCGCCCGGACAGCGCCCACCACCGCGCCTTCGACACCGCCGACCTGGCGCGATCGGGCTCCGGGGTACGGGAGTTGGCGGGCGCCGTCCTGGTCGAGGCGTCGCGCGGCGACCAGGACGAGACCCTCGCCCTGCGCGCACTGCGGCTGCGCCGCCCGGACCTGATCGCGGGCTACGTCGCGAACCTGCACGTCCACGGCGCCGGCGGACCCGGCCGGCTGCGCGCCCTGCTCGACGAGTGGGGCGCGTCAGGACCCAACGGCATGCGGCTCGGCGGTGCGCACTGGGCCGACACCCCCGAGTCCGCCCGGGCGCTGGTCCCCGTCCTCGCCGAGCGCGGCGTCGTCCTCGAACTCAACCTGCACCGGGGCGCGTTGACCACCGCGGCCGAGGTCGCCGCGCGCCACCCCGGCCTCACGGTCGTCGTCGACCACCTCGGCAACGCGCCGGGCCTGGCCACCCGGGACCTGGGGGACTGGTACCGCGACGTCGAGCGGGCCGCGGCCGCCCCGCAGGTGCTGGTGAAGATCTCCGGGCTGCTCACCCAGCAGCACGGCGCCGAGCCGCACCAGGTCGCGCACCTGGTGCGCCACGTCGTCGACACGCTCGGCCCCGGCCGCTGCCTGGTCGGCTCCGACTGGCCCATCTGTCTCCCGCGCGGCTCACGGGCCGACTCGCTGGCCCTGTCCCGCACGGGACTCGACCACCTCACCGCCGACCGGCGCGAGCTGGTGCTGCACACCAACGCGGTCCGGGCGTACCGCCTGAACCGCTGACCACACCCTGTCCCGCACCCTTCACGGAGCTGCCCCATGGCCCAATTCGACCTGCCCCTGGACGAGCTGGAGCGCTACCGCCCCGACATCCCCGAACCGGACGACCTCGACGCGTTCTGGCGCGAGACGCTCGCGGCGCAGGAGGAGTTCGCCCTCGACGCCACGTTCGAGCCCGTGCACAACGGGCTCGCCACGATCGACACCTTCGACGTGACCTTCGCGGGGTACGGCGGCCACCCCGTGCG
This sequence comes from Streptomyces longispororuber, assembly GCF_024448165.1. Lineage (GTDB taxonomy): Bacteria > Actinomycetota > Actinomycetes > Streptomycetales > Streptomycetaceae > Streptomyces > Streptomyces longispororuber_A. The sequence goes on along the minus strand of NZ_JAMOLN010000039.1, from coordinate 11,486 downwards.
CGGCTGGCTCCAGCTGCCCGCCGTCCGCACCGGACCGCTGCCCGTCGTCGTCGAGTACCTCGGCTACGGCAGCGGACGCGGCGTACCGCACGAGAAGCGGCTGTGGGCCGACGCGGGTTACGCGCACTTCGTCATGGACACCCGCGGCCAGGGCGCCGAGACCCCGGACCCCGACCCGGCCACCGGGGACGTCGCCGCCCCCGGCTTCCTCACCCGCGGCGTCCTCGACCCGGACCGCTACTACTACCGGCGCCTGTACACGGACGCGGTCCGCGCCGTCGCCGCCGCGCGCAGCCACCCCGACGTGGACCCCGCCCGTGCCGTGGTCACCGGCACCAGCCAGGGCGGCGGCATCGCCCTCGCCGCCGCGGGCCTCGTCCCCGACCTGGTCGCCGCCCTGCCGGACGTGCCGTTCCTGTGCCACTTCCCGCGCGCCACGACGATCACCGACGCGCCGCCGTACGGCGAGGTCACCCGGTTCGTGAAGCTGCACCGCGAGCACGCGGCCACGGTGGCCCGCACCATGTCCTACTTCGACGGCGCCACCCTGGCCCGCCGGGCCAACGCGCCGACGCTCTTCTCGGTCGGCCTGATGGACCACATCTGCCCGCCCTCCACGGTGTACGCGGCGTTCAACCATTACGGCGCGCTGCGGAATGTGGACCAGGCCGACAAACAGATACGGGCCTATCCGTTCAATGACCACGAAGGCGGCGGACCCGATCACGAGGTCGTCAAATTGGAATGGCTCGCCAAGCAGCTGGAATCCACCGTGTGATTCCATCGATAGGCGATGGATGCGTATCATGGTCCGACAATGGAGCAACTGACGTGCCCCGGCGCGGGATTGGGAATTCATGGCATCTGACGCCTCGGGTGGATTCGTCTCCACGCTGGCCACCAACAAGGACCGGTTCCGCAAGACGCTGATCTCGGACCAGGTGTACGAGCTGCTGCGCCAGGCGGTCGTCGACGGTGATCTCGGCCCGAACGACCGAGTGGTCGAATCGGAGATCGCGCGGCGGCTCGGCGTCAGCCAGGCCCCGGTGCGGGAGGCGGTGAAGCGGCTCGCCCGCGAGGGCCTGCTCATGCACGTGCCGCGCCGTGGCCACTTCGTCGTCGAGATCTCCTCGCAGGACGCCGAGTACGCCCGCCAGGTGCGTGAGCCGCTGGAGCGGCTGGCCGCCCAGCTGGCCGTCGAGCACGTCACCGACGACCAGCTCGCCGAGCTCGACGCGCTGGTGGAGCGGATGCACGAGGCGGTCGCCGCGAGCGACGTCAGCGGCTTCCGGGACGCCGACATCGAGTTCCACACCCTGGTCAGCCAGTTCGCCGGCAATCCGTTCCTGGCCCGGATGTGGGAGGTCATCGAGCCGAGCCTGCGCACGCTGCGGGCCATCTCCGACCCGCTCTTCGACGGCGACTGGCGGGCCATGGCCGATGAACACGGCCGTCTCGTCGACCTGTTGAGGTCGGGGGAGCCCGACAAGGCGGCCGCGGCGTTCGCCGACCACGCGGCGGGACGCGGGCCCGTACCGGACGCGCGCGAGGTGCCGAAGCCGCGCCGGAAGGCCGCCGCGAAAAAGTCCTGACGACCGAATAGTGGGGGCCCAATGCGGAATTCCGCATTGGGCCCCCACTATTTTGCAAGTGAGTTGCAGAGACGGCAGGAATCAGGGGAATTATCGGCGGGCGCCCGCCGTCCACTTCGGTGCGCCGTACTGGTACGCGCCCAGACTCGGCGTCGGGTCCGTCGAACCGTCGTTGATCCCCGGCAGCGGGATCGCCGCATTGCGCGCGGGAGATGCCGCGGTCAGCCGGAAGTCGTGGTTCGCGGCGTCGACGAAGAGCGGATCGGTCTCGGCGGGCAGGTTGTTCGACAGCACGAGACCGCCGTCGGTGGCGCCGGTCAGGCCCCGGATCGTGCCGACGTTGTTGTAGATCCTCGTGCCGGTCGACGCGTTCGGCTCCTTCACGTAGAACAGCGTCATCCCGCCGGTGTTGTTGGCGACGAGGTTGTCGTGCGACCCGGTGCCGAGCCCGTTGAGCATGACCGTGCCCTCGCGGTTGCCCCAGCCCACGTTGTTGTGGATCCGCAGATCGCTCTGGCCGTTGTCCGCGTAGACGCCCGAGATACCGAACGTGCTCGACGTCGTCGTCGGCGCCGGGTCGTGCAGCACGTTGTGGTCGATCGACGAGCCCATCATGTACGCGCTGCAGCAGGTGTAGATCGCGGCGACGTCCAGGCTGAGCCGGGCGTACCCGGAGATGTCGTTGGAGGCGATCACGTCCTTGCCCGGCTCCAGGCCCTCCACGGTGTTCCACTGGAGGTTGATGCCGCTGCGCCCGACGCGGGAGATCGTGTTGTGGGTGACCGTCTGGCTGTTGCCCTGCACGGCGACGCCCGCCGCGTAGGTACCCATGTAGTCGACGTCGTGGATCACGTTGTCGGTGGCGGTGTTGTTCTGGCCGCGCAGCGCGATGCCGTTGCCGGCGCTCAGCGACAGGTCGCTGTTGACGACCTTGTTGTCCGTGCCGTCGATGACGAGGCCGGTGTCGGCGACGCCCCGCGTCACGGTCGACCCGCAGTCCGTCGCGCCCCGGGTGATGTCCGTGTAGTGCGACAGGTACTGGCCCTTGATGCCGTCGAGGGTGACGCCGGTGCTGGTCGGGCCGGTCTGGATCGTGGTGCCGAACAGGGCGAGGCCGGCCACCTTGGTGTGACTGGTCTTCGTCAGGTCGAAGCCGAGCGTGCGGCGCTTGGCCTCGATGGTGTGGGAGGCCGGGGAGTCGGTGCTGTACACGTACAGGCGCTTGGCGGCCGGGTCGTAGAACCACTCGCCGGGGTGGGCGAGTTCCCCGATCTTGCCGGAGAGCGCGTACCTGGTCTCCTTCGGCACGACCTTGTGCACGCACGGCGGCGCCACGTCCAGCGTCACCGAACCGGCGGCCGAGCTCTTCACCGTGCCGGTGGCCGAGACGTACCAGTAGCCGGTGAGGGCCCGCGCGCCGTCCCAGTAGCCGGCCGGGCGGGTCAGGTCCGCGTCGGCGATCGTGGCGTCCGCACTGCCCTCACCGGCGTACTGGAGCGAGGGGGCGAGAGGGTCGAGGCCGGGATAGGGCCACTGGGCCTCCACGCCCATCTTCCGGTCGGTGAACACCTGCACGGTGCTCACGTCCGAGCCGAGGTCGACGTCCGTGCTGTAGACGTTCCCCGCCGCCACCGCGGCGCTGAACTGCGAGTCCTGCGCGAACGGGTCGGCCTTGGCGATCTCGGTGACGTCGGCGGCGGTGACCGGCCGGAAGCCGCCGAGTCTGGAGGTGCCGCTGACGGTCACGTCCGCGCCGGGCGCCGCGCGGTACGTGATCGGCAGCTCGGCGTTGCCGGACCGGGCGGGCACCACCGTCTCCTCGTAGCGGCCGGACACGATCTCGCAGGTGTCGCCCGGCACCATCACGTCCGCGCACTTCTGGATGTTCCGGAACGGGGCGGAGGCGTTCGTCCCCGCGTTCCCGTCGGCGCCGTACGGCCCGACGTAGTACGTCTTGCCCGCGCGGGACTTGTCCGGATGGGCGACGGCCGGGTGCCCGGCCGCGACCACCGCGAGGGAAGCGAGCAGGGCGGCTGCGCAGCGATGTCTCCATCTCCTGGTCACTCCGTGATCCTTTCTTCCGATCTGCTGAGGTGGTGGTTCAGCCCTTCACGGCACCGACCGTGAGGCCGCTGATGATGTGGCGCTGCATGTAGATGAAGAAGATGACGACGGGCGCGACGGCGAGCAGCAGGTTGGGGAACACCTTCGTCAGGTCCGTCGAGTACTGGCTGATGCCGGCGTAGATCGCCGTCGTCACCGTGTAGTGCCCGGAGGACGGGCTGAGCAGGATCTGCGGGGACACGAAGTCGTTCCAGATCCCGATGGAGTTGAGGATCAGGACCGTCACGACCGCGGGACGCATCAGCGGGAAGATGATGGTCCAGAAGGTGCGGTAGCGGCCCGCGCCGTCGATCGTCGCCGCGTGGTCGATGTCCACCGGGATCGTCCGGATGAAGCCGACGAACAGGAAGATGCTCACCGGCAGCGTCGACGCCACGTCGTGCGCGATCAGACCGGTGACGGTGTTGGCCAGGCCGACCTCGCGCAGCACGTAGATCACCGGGATGATCACGGCCGCGCCCGGGATGAACGTGCCGGCGAGGAAGTACAGCAGCACCAGCTGCGTGCGCTTCTTCAGGCTGCGCGCGATCGCGTACGCGGCCGGGCCCGCCAGCAGGATGCAGAACACGTCGACCATCACGACGAGGAACAGCGTGAAGCCGTAGCCGCCGATGACGTTGAACTGCGGGCTGCTGATCGCCGCCGACATGTGCTCGAAGGTCAGCCCGCCCAGCGGGATCGAGAACGGGTTGTCGAGGATGTCCTGCTGCGACTTGAACGCGTTCACGACGAGCAGATAGATCGGCACGACCATGACGACGAACAGCACGCCGAGCAGCACCCAGCGCACGGGCGAGCGGGACTCCTCACGGTCCGCGCGCGGCACGTCGTCGTCCTTGAGCGACGCGGGTACGACCTTCGGCCGGTCGTCGGCCTTTGCCTCCAGTGTCACCACTACCGGCTCCTAACTCCCTGTCGCGGCTTGGTCTTGACGGTTGCGCAGCGCCGTCACGAGGAGGGCGAGCACGGCGGACACCACCATCAGGAACACCGCCTGCGCGGTCGCGTAGCCGACCTTGGTGCCCTCGAAGGACCGGGCGAGGATGAGGTACGTGAACGTCTGCGTCGAGCCGGCGGGACCGCCGCCGGTGAGGCTGACCACGATGTCGTACGCCCGGATGAGCCCGACCAGGTTCAGTACCGTCGCCACGGTCACCACGGGCGCGATCATCGGGATCACGACCCGCAGGTTGATCTGGCGCTTGCTGGCCCCGTCGATCGCGGCGGCCTCCAGCAGCTCGGCCGGCACGGTCTGCAGGGCGGCCACGAACAGGACGACGTTGAAGCCGAAGCCCGCCCACACGATCACCGCGATCAGTGAGACCAGCGCGAACTGCTCGTCGAAGAGGAAGCCCACCGGATCGATGCCGAACTTGGCGAGGGTGTTGTTGATCGCCCCGTTCGTGCCGAGGATCGCCGCCCACAGGTAGCCGAGGATCAGCGCGCTGATCACGTGCGGGAAGTAGGCGACGGCCCGGAAGAAGGAGTTCGTGCGCGACTTGGCCTTGAGCGCGAGCGCGTAGACGAGCCCCAGACCCACCATGAGCACCGTGCCCGCCACGGCGATCAGCGCCGTCACGTACCAGGCGTCCGTCGAGCTCGGGTCGTCGAAGAGGTGCTGGTAGTTGTCGAGCCCGATGAACGCCGCCGTGGAGAAACCGTCCCAGTCGGTGAGGCTCAGGTACACGGCGACGACGACCGGCACGACCGTCATCACCGTGTACAGGAGGACGGCCGGGCCCATCATCCCGAGGGAGACCGCGGTCTCCCGCAGCCGGGCCCGGTTCCTGCCGCGCCGCTGTGCCTCGGTCAGCCCTGCGAGTTCCACCACTTGTCCAATCCCTCGGCGACGGCCTTGGGCGACGCTCCGGAGTACAGGGACTGGACCTGCTTGTTGAGCTCGTCGCTGAACCCGGCGACCGGCTGGTTGGCACCGGACTTCACGATCACCGACGGCGCCTTGTCGAGGATCTTCTGCACCGACGTGCCGAGGCTCGACATCGGGTACGAGAAGCCCGTGCGCATGTTGCCGTCCGAGGCCAGCTGGCTCTTGATGGCGGCCGGATCGGTGGTCGCCCACTTCACGAAGTCGATGGCCTCGGCCTTGTGCGGCGACTTGTTCACCACGACGTACGGGTTGGAGATGTTGCCGAACTGGCCGGACGGGTACGCCCCGTCGGTCGGCATCGAGAACACCCCGATGTCGTCGCTCTTCTTCGCGGCGTCCGCGGCGGGCACGAAGAACGAACCCATCACGTACATCGCCGACTTGCCGTTCAGGAACGCCGTCTGGCCGTCCGCGTAGGTGACGCCGAGCGCGCTCTTGTCCAGGTAGCCCTTGTCGATCCAGCCCTTGTAGTCCTTGAGGTAGTCGAGGTAGCCGCTGTCGGCGAAGGAGACCTTGCCGTCGTTGCGCTTGGCGGTCCACCGGGGGTCGGCGGTGAGGACGCCCGCGTCGGCCATCATCGAGAACTGGCCGCCGGTGACCCACTGACCGGCCGTCTGCAGCGGCTTGTACCCGGAACTCTTCAGCTTGCCCATGGCGGCGGTGAGGTCGTCCATGGTGCGGATCTTCGACGCGTCCAGGCCGGCCTTCTCGAAGGCCGCCTTGTTGTAGAAGACGAGTGACTGGATCTGCTCGCCCACGCCCACCATGTAGCGCTTGCCGTCGACGGCGTACTGGTCGGCCAGTGGCGTCTTGGCCGTCCAGGACTCGTCGGTCAGGTCGGCGAAGAGCGAGGCGGTGTCCGCGTTCGGCGTGATCTGCTGCACGACGTCCGGCGGGTCGCCCGCCGCCAGGTCCTGGCGCAGCTTCGCGTCGGCCGCGATGGTGCCGGTCAGCTCCAGCTTCACCGTCACGCCCGGGTGGGCCTTCTCGTACCTCGCGAAGAGGTCGTTCCAGTACTTCTCCGTCAGGTTCGGCGTGATGTTGACGATGACCCGGAGGGTCGTGCCCTCCGCGGCCTGGTCGGACCCGCCACCACAGGCGACGGCCGACGCCATCACCAGGGGAGCCACGGTGAGCCCGCAGGCACGGCGCCACATTGTTCTCATCGGACACGCTCCGTTGCGTAGTCGTGTTGCTCAGTCGTGAATAATCGATAGCTGATGTTCAGCCGTGTGGTTCCCGGTGGAGCAGCGGTGCGCGGGGGAAGTGAGGCGGAAGGGAGGCGGGGCTGGGCCCTCGCCTCGACGACTATCGTCTATCGATTGCTGATGCTAGGGGCGGCACTTCGCTTGTTCAAGAGTCGTGCAGCGACCAACCGCCTTGCGGGGCACCGGTCTTCGGGCCGGGCCCCTCACTCGCCCTCGGCCAGCTCCAGCTCGATGACCGGGAGCAGCACGTCGGGGCGGGCGATCGGCAGGTTCAGGGTGAGGGTGCCCGCGGGCTGTCCGGGCGGCGCCAGGTTGTTGTGCTCGTGCCGGGCGCCGTCCGTCTCCTGGAAGCCGATCTCCGAACCGTCGTGCAGGAGTTGGGCGTAGCGCACGCGGCCGGCGAGGCCCGGCAGGTGGAGGTGCTTGAGCGGCCAGGCCAGCAGATGCAGATAGAGGTGCCGGCCGCTGCGGGTGTAGAGGGCGTTGGCGGGCGCCTCGAACGCGGCAGGCCCGGCCCCGTGCACGGACCGTCCGTGCAGCTCGGTCCACTCGCCGATGGCCCGCAGGGTCGCCCGGGCCCGCGGGTCGAGGGCGCCCCGGCCCGTGGGGCCGACGTTCAGGATGAGGTTGCCGCCGCAGGCGACGGACTGCACCAGCATCCGGACCAGCAGGGCCGGGTCCTTGTAGTCGTGGTTGTCGCGGTCGTACCCCCACGAGCCGTTGAGCGTGTGGCAGGCCTCCCAGCGGACCGGTACGCCGTCCCGCTCCAGCGGCCGGTCCGGTTGGTACTGCTCGGGGGTCACGTAGTCGCCCGGCACGCCCATCCGGTCGTTGACGAGGATGCCCGGCTGCAACTCCCGCACCATGCTCATCAGTTGCCCGGCGCCCCACGCCTCCGGCCCCTTCGCCGGATAGCTGAAGTCGAAGAAGAGCAGGTCGATAGGGCCGTAACCGGTGAGGAGCTCGCGCACCTGCCCCTCCATGTACGAGCGGTAGCGCGCCATGTCGCGGGGCTCCCGCTCGGCCGGGGTGCCGCGCAGCGGATGGTGCTCGTCGACCGTGAAGTCCGGGTGGTGCCAGTCCAGCAGCGAGTAGTAGAGCCCGACCCGCAGCCCCTCGGCGCGCATCGCGTCGACGAACTCGCGCACCAGGTCGCGCCCGGTCGCGCGCACCGATGTGTAGTCGGTGAGCGCCGAGTCGAAGAGGCAGAACCCGTCGTGGTGCTTGGTGGTGAGCACTGCGTAGCGCATGCCCGACTCTCGCGCCGTGCGCGCCAGTTGCCGCGCGTCGAACAGGTCCGGGTCGAACCGGTGCAGATAACGGTCGTACTCCTGCTGCGACATGGCCTCCCGACTGCGCACCCACTCATGCCGGGCGGCCAGGCTGTACAGCCCGAAGTGCACGAACAGTCCGAAGCGTGCCGCCTCGAACCACCCCGGGGAATCGGGGAGTTGAGAGGCGTCGGGGGAAGCAGCGGCCACGGTGGATCTCCTGACGGACGCATTGACATCACTAATCGATTGGCTGTTATCTACCATCGATAGGCGATGATGTCACTGGCGTTGCGTGCGACGAGCGCGCGGAGAGGCACGTGCATGCACCCGACTGGGGATCAGAAAGCGCCGTCGACGGGGGAGACCCGTGTCAACGGGACGGGGGAGGCCCGCCCCTACGGTTCGATGAGAGCCGCCGTCCACACCTCGACCTACGAACGCCCCACCGCACAGATGGTGGAGGCCCTCCAGGGCGTCAGCGCGGCGACGGCCTGCGCGAAGCTGCACCAGATGGGCATCACGCGGACGTTCATCGACGGCCCCGTACCACTGCACAGGGAACCGGACGTCAAGATCACCGGCGGCGCGGTGACCCTGCAGTTCCTGCCGCAGCGCGAGGACGTCTTCAACGGCGCCGAGCAGGAGGACATCGAGCGCAAGACCCCGCTGTGGGGCGTACTGGAGTCGATCGAGCCCGGCGACGTGCTCGTCGTCTCCGCCCACGGCAGTCACTTCACCGGCTGCCTCGGCGACATGCTCGTGCGCTACTTCAAGCTGCGCGGCGGCGCCGGGATCGTCGTCGACGGACGGGTCAGGGACGCGGCCCGCATCCGCGCGCTCGGCGTCCCCGTCTGGTGCACCGGCGTCACCCCGCACTACGCCTCGCAGACCGAGCTGTTCCCGTCCGCGTTCAACGTGCCGGTCGGCGTCGGCGGCTCCCTGGTGACCCCCGGCGACCTGATCGTCGCCGACGAGGACGGCGCCGTCGTCGTGCCCCAGCACAAGGCGGTCCCGCTCGCCGAGGACTCGCTGCTGCACCAGGACCGGGAGGCGTTCGCGCGCCGCCGCCTCGACGAGGGCGGACGCCTCTCCGACTACTACCCGCTCACCGGCGACGGTCTGACCGAGTACCTGGCGAGCCGGCCCGCCGCCACCTGAGCCCTACGGGGTGTGCGCCACCACCTCGACCGTCAGGTGCTTCATCAGCGGCTGGTCGCTCTGCGGGCTGAAGTCCCCGATCGCGCACAGCGAGTTGAGCTCCGGCATGTAGCCGACGGCGCTGCCCCGCGGCACGTCGTACGTCACCGCGCGGTACCCGCGCACCGTGCGGCGCGTGCCGTCCCTGGCGATCGAGGTGATGTCCACCGGATCGAGGTCGGCCAGGCCGCGGTCGCGCATGTCGGTGGCGTTGAGCAGGACGACGGTGCGCAGGTTGTGCAGGCCCCGGTAGCGGTCGTCGGACGAGTAGATCGTGGTGTTCCACTGGTCGTGGGAGCGGACCGTGGCGAGCGTCAGGAGGCCCTCGCCGGGGCTCGGGTCGGGCAGCGGCGCGAGCGAGAACTCGGCGCGGCCCGACGCCGTCCGGAAGACCCGCTCCCGGGCGGGCTGGCGCAGCCGGAAGCCGTGCGGGCCGCGCACCCGGCGGTTGAAGTCCTCGAAGCCGTCCAGGGCCCGCTGCATGGTGTCGCGGATCCGGTCGTAGTCCTCGACGTACCCCTCCCAGGGCGTCGCGCTGTCCGGGAGCGCGGCCCGCGCGATGCCCGCGATGATCGCGGGCTCGGAGCGCAGGTGCGGTGACGCGGGGCGCTTCATGCCGCGCGACAGGTGGACCATGCTCATCGAGTCCTCGACGCTGACCGACTGCGCCCCGCCGGCCTGCACGTCCTTCTCGGTGCGGCCCAGACACGGCAGGATGAGCGCCCGCCGCCCGTGCACCAGGTGCGAGCGGTTCAGCTTGGTGGACACCTGGACGGTCAACTCGCAGTTCCGCAGGGCCTGTTCGGTGTACTCGTGGTCGGGCGCGGCCCGCACGAAGTTGCCGCCCATGCCGACGAAGACCGTCGCCCGGCCCTCGTGCATGGCCTGGATCCCGTGCACCGTGTCGAGGCCGGGCGCGCGCGGCGCCGTGATCCCGCAGACCTCGTCGAGACGGTCCAGGAACGCGTCCTTCGGACGGTGGTCGATGCCGCAGGTGCGGTTGCCCTGCACGTTGCTGTGGCCGCGGATCGGGCAGGGGCCCGCGCCCTCGCGGCCGACGTTGCCGCGCAGCAGCAGGAGGTTGACGATCTCGCGCACGGTGTCGACGCCGTGCTCCTGCTGGGTGATGCCGAGGCACCAGGCGACGATCGTGCTGCTCGCCTCGGTGTACACGCGGGCCGCCCGCCGCATGTCGCGTCGGGTCAGCCCCGAGGCCTGCTCCAGGTCCTCCCACGGGGTGGCCGCGCACAGGTCCCGGTAGGCGTCGAAACCCTCGGTGAAGCGCTCCAGGAACTCCCGGTCGACCGCCTCCGGCTCGTGCTCGGCGCTCTCCAGGACCGCCTTGGCGACGCCGCGCAGGAACGCGAGGTCGCCGCCGATCCTGGGCTGCAGGTTCATCGTGCCGGTGGGCGTGGACCGGAACGTGGCCATCGCGGCGAACTCGTGCGGCACGATGGTCCGCCCCGCCGCGGCCTCCACCAGCGGATTGACGTGCACGACCTGTGCCCCGCGGCGACAGGCGTGGGCCAGTGTCGTGATCATGCGGGGGACGTTCGACGCGGCGTTGACGCCCATCACGAACAGCGCGTCCGCCGTGTCGAGGTCGTTCAGGTCGACGGTGCCCTTGCCGGTGCCCAGGGACGCCGTCAGCGCCCGGCCGCTCGCCTCGTGGCACATGTTGGAGCAGTCCGGCAGGTTGTTGGTGCCGTACTCGCGGGCGAAGAGCTGGTACAGGAACGTGGCCTCGTTGCTCAGCCGCCCCGACGTGTAGAACAGCGCCTCGTCGGGCGAGCCCAGGCCGCGCAGCACCTCGCCGACCAGGGCGAACGCGTCCGCCCAGGAGATCGGCAGATACCGGTCGGTGTCCGGGTCGTACGACAGCGGTCCGACCAGCCGGCCCTGGTCCTCCAGGTCGAAGTCGGCCCAGGAGGACAGCTCGGTCACCGTGTGCGCGGCGAAGAAGTCCCGGTCGACCCGCTTGGGCGTCATCTCCCAGGTGGCGTGCTTGATGCCGTTCTCGCACAGGTCCAGGTGCAGCCCGTGCTGGTCGTCGGGCCAGGCACAGCCCGGGCAGTCGAAGCCCCGGTCCGGGTGGTTCATCGTGACCATCAGCCGGGAGGCGTCCACCGGCTCCTTGGCCCGCGCCACGACCTTCGCCACGGACTTGGCGGCGCCCCAGCCCGCCGTCGGGTGGTGGTAGGGC
>NZ_JAMOLN010000389.1 GCF_024448165.1 Streptomyces longispororuber | reverse complement strand
CAGCCGCTGTCACGGCGCGCAGCCGTGCTTTCAGGGGCGCGGGGAACTGCGCGACCAGCCCCCACCCACCCGCACACGCCGACGAGACGTCCTACGCCCCACGGAAGTGCGGGATCACCCGTTCCCCCCACTGCCGCAGCGTCTCCACGCACGCCTCCTGCGGAACCGTGCCCATCTGGATGAGGCACATCACCTCATCCGCACCCGCGTCACGAAGACGCTCCACGTAGGCGATCGCATCGGCGGCGGTCCCGTACGCGTGGTCCGCGTTGAACGTGGCCGTGGCCGTCGGCCGGACCGGGATGCGCTGCTCGTTGAGCCGGGCCACGACCTGCTCGGCGGCCCGCCGCATCTCGGCCGCCTCGTCCGCGCCTTCGACGACCGCCTCGTCGGGAAGGCCCGCCCCGCCGTACCAGTGCCCGATGGACTGGGCGAAGAAGCGCTGGCCGCGGATGCCGATGCTGCGCGCCGCCTCCCGGTCGTCCGAGACGATCGTGGGGCACAGGACCGCGAAGTGGTCGTTGACGGCGGAGGAGACGAGGTGCTCCGGTGTCCGGGAGGCGAGCGCCGCGTCGTAGGCGTGCCGCATCTCGGCGATCGACTCCGGCCCCGCGAAGCCCATGACGAGGGCGCCGACACCGAGCCGGGCGGCCTGGCGCAGGGTGTCCGTGCGGCTGCAGGCGAGGAAGAGCGGCGGGTGCGGGGTCTGCGCGGGGCGGGGCAGGATCGGGTGCGGGTCGATGTCGAGGAGCGGGCCGTGGTGCTCCAGCTCGTCCTTCTCCCACGCCCTGCCGATGATCCGCAGCGCCTCCTCGACCTCCTGGGTCGTGCGGTCCCGGTCGACGCCGCACAGGGAGGTCTCCTGAACGGTGCCACCCCGCCCGGCACCGAGGTCGAGCCGCCCGCCGGACAACAGGTCCAGCGTGGCGGCCCGTTCGGCGACCCGGGCGGGGTGGTTGAAGTTGAACGGCATGCACACGACGCCGTGGCCCACGCGGATCCGGGACGTCCGGGCCGCGACCCAGGTCAAGAAGATCTCCGGGGCGGACATGTGGGCGTACCACTTCAGGGAGTGGTGCTCGACCGCCCAGATCCGGTCGAACCCCATCTCCTCGGCGAGTACCGCCTGTTCGACGCAGTCGTGGAACAGACGGTGTTCGCGCTCGATGGTGGGGTCGGCCAGCTGGGCCTCGAAGATGACGGAGAACTTCACGTTCCCTCCCGGGAGTTGCGCCCTAGGGCGTGTGGCATCGCCTCCATATGACTAATAGCTATATGACGAACCGTCAGAGATGGGAAGGGTTACGGAGAGGATTACAGAGCGGGTTGCGGCGCGGGGTGTGGCGCCGGTTACGACTCGATGAGGGCCTGCAGCCGCGTCAGCTCGCCGCCAGCAGCTCCAGCGTGTCGATCACCCGGTTCGAGAAGCCCCACTCGTTGTCGTACCAGGCGACGACCTTGACGTGCCGGCCGTCGACGCGGGTCAGGGCCGAGTCGAAGATCGACGAGGCCGGGTTGCCGACGATGTCCGAGGAGACGAGCGGGTCGTCCGCGTACTCCAGGACCCCCGCCAGCGGGCCGTCCGCCGCGGCCCGGTACGCCGCCAGCACGTCGTCGCGGGTCACGTCGCGCGCGACGGTCGTGTTGAGCTCGACGATCGAGCCGACCGGGACGGGGACCCGGATGGAGTCGCCGGACAGCTTCCCCTCCAGGTTCGGCAGCACGAGGCCGATCGCCTTGGCGGCGCCGGTCGTGGTCGGCACGATGTTGATGCCGGCGGCGCGGGCCCTGCGCGGGTCGCGGTGCGGGCCGTCCTGGAGGTTCTGCTCCTGCGTGTAGGCGTGCACGGTGGTCATGAACCCGTGCTCGATCCCGGCGAGTCGGTCGAGGACCGCGGCCAGCGGGGCCAACGCGTTGGTCGTGCACGACGCGTTCGACACGATCGTGTGGACGGCCGGGTCGTAGGCGTCGGAGTTGACGCCGAACGCGAGGGTCACGTCCGCGCCGTCCGACGGAGCGCCGACGAGCACCCGGCGGGCGCCCGCGTCGAGGTGGGCGCGGGCCGCCTTGGCCGAGGTGAAGCGGCCGGTGGCCTCCAGCACGAGGTCGACGCCGAGTTCGGCCCAGGGCAGCTGGGCGGGGTCGCGTTCGGCGAGGACCTTGATGCGGCGGCCGTCCACGACGAGTTCGTCGCCGTCGGCGGTCACCGGCCGACCCAGGCGGCCCGCGGTGGAGTCGTAGGCGAGGAGCCGGGCGAGGGCGGTGGGCTCGGCGAGGTCGTTCACCGCGACGACGTCGAGGTCGCTGTCGCGTTCGAGCAGGGCGCGCAGCACGTTGCGGCCGATGCGTCCGAAACCGTTGATGGCGATGCGGGTCATGAGTGGTCTCCCTTCGGAACACCTCCAGGCTCGCGCGCGGCGTCGGCCGGTGACAGCGGCGTGATCGCCATGGTTCGCAAGGATCCCGCCAGCCCCCGTCAGCCCCGTCAGCCCCGGTCGGCTACCGCGGCGGACTACTTCTCCGCGCCCTGCGAGAAGGTGCGCCGGTACTCGCTCGGGGTCGTGCCGAGGATGCGCTGGAAGTGGAGCCGCAGGTTCGCGCCGGTGCCGAGGCCGACGTCGGCGGCGATCTGCTCGACGCCCCGCTGCGAGCGCTCCAGCAGCTCGCGGGCGCGGTCGATGCGGGCGCGCATCACCCACTGCATCGGCGTGTACCCGGTGTCCTCGACGAACCGCCGGGAGAACGTGCGGGGCGACACGGCGGCGTGCCGGGCCAGCGACTCCAGGGTGAGCGGTTCGTCGAGCCGGCGCAGCGCCCAGTCGCGGGTGGCGGCGAACCGTTCGCCGAGCGGCTGGGGGACGCTGCGCGGCACGTACTGCGCCTGGCCGCCGCTGCGGTAGGGCGCGGCGACGAGGCGCCGGGCGGCGTGGTTCGACGCGGCCACGCCGAGGTCGCCGCGGAGCACGTGCAGGCACAGGTCGATGCCGGAGGCGGCGCCCGCCGAGGTCAGGACGCTGCCCTCGTCGACGAAGAGGACGTTCTCGTCGACCTCGATCCGTGGGTACCGGTCCGCGAGCGCCCGCGTGTAGTGCCAGTGCGTCGTGGCGCGCCGGCCGTCGAGCAGGCCCGTCGCGGCGAGCGCGAAGGCGCCCGTGGAGATCGCGGCGAGCCGGGCACCCCGCTCGTGCGCGCCGGTCAGCGCGTCGACGACGCTGCGCGGCGGGTCGTCGCGGTCGGGGTGCCGGTAGCCGGGGACATAGACGACGTCGGCCCACTCCAGGGCTTCGAGGCCGTGCGCCACCGCGTACGACAGCCCGTCGCCCCCGGTCACCGGTCCGGGCGCCGCACCGCAGACCCGGACCTCGTACGGCATGCTCGCCCGCGTCGTGAACACCTGTGCCGGGATGCCGACGTCGAGGGGTTTCGCTCCTTCGAGCACGAGGACGGCGACGCGATGCAGACGGGAGGCGGGC
>NZ_JAMOLN010000388.1 GCF_024448165.1 Streptomyces longispororuber | reverse complement strand
GCGTCGGCGGCCGGGCCGGGGTCAGGCCGCGGGGCCGCTGGGCAGGATGCGCCGCAGGTACTCGCGGTTCGCGGCGGAGACGCTGAGGCCGTCGCCGCCGTAGTGCTCCACGCAGAACGCGCCGTTGAAGCCGTGGGCGAGGGCGATCTTCACGGCCTGTCGGTAGCTGACGAACCCGGACTCCATGGGGGCCGGAGACGTCAGGACGGTGCCGGAGGCGGGGTCCTCGACGCGGTAGTAGCTCTTCACGTGCCAGTAGTTGGCGTGCGGCAGCGTCTTGGTGACCATCGACTCCCAGGACTCGATGGGACGCTGCATGCGGATGAGGTTGCCCAGGTCCGGGTTGAGGCCGACGTTGTCCCGCTCGATGTCGGTGAGCAGGGCGACGGCCGAGTCCGCGGTGCCGAGGTACGTGTCCTCGTACATCTCCAGCGACAGCTCGACGCCCACCGAGGCGGCGTGGTCGGCGAGTTCGCGCAGCCGGGTCACGGCCTTGTGCCACATCTCCTTGTCCCCGGCCGGGTCCTGGGGGCCGGGAACGGTCCAGAACCAGAGCACGGCCTGCTGCTCGGGGGTGAGCGGCCGGTGCAGGCCGAAGGAGACGAGCGGGACGCCGAGGGCTGCTGCGGCGTCGATGGTGCGGTGCGAATAGGCGAGGTTGTCGTCGCCGTCGACGGGGTCGATGACGCTGCGGCGGATCGCGGAAATGGCGGGTGCGGTCAGGCCCACCTTGGCGATCGTGGCACGCAGCTCCTCGAGCCGGGCCGGGGCGAGGTCGCCGGGACGCAGCCAGCCGTCGGTCAGGTCGACCTCGGTGAACCCGGCGTCGACCACCTCCTGCAGGCTCTGCGCCCACTGGTCTGCGGTCTGGTCCTGGGTGGAGACACCATCAGGTCCGGTGTTCGGAAACTGCAGGAGGGCGGCGGCGATCGGCCAGGTCTCTGCGGTGTGAGTCAGCATCGGCTCCCTTTCTCTATTTCCTATAGGATCTATGATCCGGACGCCTGTCAAGGGTGATCCACCTCGCACCCGGCCCGCCGTGGCCGACTCGGAACGATCTGTTCCGTTTCTTCGAAGAAGTTGCTCGACACCTCTTGACCTGAGGCTTTTCTTGAGCACATGCTTCCGGCGTCTTTTTGTAAACGCTGTGAACTTATCTGCCGGTCAGCCCGGACGTCTGAGGGCGCCGCTGCCGTGCAGGCCCTACGCGGGAGCCCCATGAACCCCTGGAACGACACTTCGCTCTGCGCCGACGAGCGGGTCAGGACCCTCCTGGCCGAGATGACCCGGGCCGAGAAGCTCGCCCAGCTGGGCAGCTACTGGACCAAGGCCAACGTCGGCAGCGGCGATGCCCGGGTCGCCCCCATCGAGGAGGCCCTCGCCGCCCGCGCGAGCGAGTCCACCGCCATCGCCCACGGGATCGGACACCTCACCCGCCCCTACGGCACCCGTCCCCTCACCCCGGACGAGGGCCGCGCCGAGCTCGTCCGACTGCAGCGGCTCCTGACCGCCACGCGTCTGGGCATCCCGGCCATCGCGCACGACGAGTGCCTCACCGGCTTCGCCGCCTTCGGCGCCACCGTCTACCCCACCCCACTGGCTTGGGCCGCCACCTTCGACACCGCCCTGGTCGAGCAGATGGGCGCTGCCATCGGCCGCGACATGGCGTCGGTCGGGGTCCACCAGGGGCTCGCCCCGGTCCTCGACGTCGTGCGCGACTACCGCTGGGGCCGCGTCGAGGAAACCCTCGGCGAAGATCCGTACCTGACCGGCCTCATCGGCACGGCGTACGTGCGCGGCATGCAGTCCCAGGGTGTCGTCGCCACCCTCAAGCACTTCGCCGGGCACGCCGCCTCGCGTGGCGCCCGCAACCACGCCCCCGTGTCCATCGGCGCACGGGAAATGGCCGACGTGATCCTCCCGCCCTTCGAGATGGCCGTGCGCGAAGGCGCGGTGGGCTCGGTGATGAACACCTACACCGACCAGGACGGCGTCCCCGCCTGCGCGGACGAGTCCCTCCTGACCACGGTGCTGCGCGACCAGTGGGGATTCGACGGCACCGTCGTCTCCGACTACGGATCGATCGCCTTCCTGCAGACCATGCACCGCGTCGCCGCCACCGAAGGCGACGCGGCCCGCTTGGCCCTGACCGCCGGCATGGACGTCGAACTGCCCAACACCCGCTGCTACGGTGACCCGCTCGCCCAGCAGCTCGACGACGGACAGGTCGCCCCCGAACTCCTGGACCGCGCCGTCGAACGCGTCCTGCGCCAGAAGCTCCGACTCGGACTCCTGGACGCCGACTACAGCCCCGAGGCCGATGCCGGCCTCGGCACCCCCGTCGACCTGGACTCCCCGGGCAACCGCACCCTCGCCCGTACCCTCGCCGAACGCTCCGTCGTCCTGCTCGCCAACGACGGCGCCGCCCTGCCCCTGGACGCCGCCCGCACCCCCGCCGTCGCCCTGATCGGACCCGGCGCCGACGACTCCGGCACCTTCCTGGGCTGCTACTCCTTCCCCAACCACGTACTGCCCAAGTACCCCGGCCACCCGGCGGGCCTCGCCCTGCCCAGCCTGCGCGAAGCACTCACCGCCGAACTGTCCGACGTCACCTTCACCTACGAGCAGGGCTGCCCGGTCAACGGCGACGACCGCTCGGGCCTGCCTGCCGCCACACGCGCCGCCGCCGCGGCCGACCTGGCCCTGGTCGTCGTCGGCGACCGATCCGGAATGTTCGGCAACGGCACCTCGGGCGAGGGCTGCGACGCACCCAACCTCCAACTGCCCGGGGTGCAGCGGCAGTTGGTCGAAGGCGTTCTCGCCACCGGCACCCCGGTCGTCCTCCTCGTCATCTCCGGTCGCCCCTACGTGCTCGGCGGACTGGCCGAGCGGTGCGCCGCCGTCGTGCAGTCGTTCATGCCCGGTGAAGAGGGCGGGCCCGCGCTGGCGCGTGTCCTGTCGGGCCAGGTCTGCCCGAGCGGCAAACTGCCGGTCCAGATCCCGGCCACCCCCGACAGCAACCCGGGCACCTACCTCACCCCGCCGCTCGGCCGCCACAGCGAGGGCATCAGCGTCCTCGACAACACGCCGCTGTACCCCTTCGGGCACGGCCTCTCGTACACCACCTTCGCCTACGAGGGCCTGCAGATCGCCGACGAGGGGCGGGTCCCCACCGACGGTTTCATCGAGGTCTCCTGCCTTGTGCGCAACACCGGGCGCCGCGCGGGCCGGGAGACCGTCCAGCTCTACTACGACGACCCGGTCGCCCAGGTCGCCCGCCCCGTCCAGCAGTTGGCGGCCTTCGACGTCCTCGACCTCGAACCCGGCGCGCAGGCCCGGGTCACCTTCACGGTGCACGCCGACCAGACCTCGTACACCAAGGACGCCTCGGGCGACGGGCGACGCATCGTCGAGCCCGGCACCATCCGCCTCATGCTCGGATCGTCCAGCTCCGACATCCGGCTGCGCGCCGACGTCGAACTCACCGGACCCCAGCGCGTGGT
>NZ_JAMOLN010000387.1 GCF_024448165.1 Streptomyces longispororuber | reverse complement strand
GGTGTACGGGAGTGGGCCCGACGGGAGTGTCTTCGGGGTGGCGGGGAGCCGCCCCGAAGACTGGTGAGGACTGGTGAGGACTGTCGAGGACTGGTGACGGGCGGGGTCAGCCCAGCTTGGAGACGTCGCGGACCGCGCCGCGGTCGGCGCTGGTGGCCATCGCGGCGTAGGCGCGCAGGGCCGCGGAGATCTTGCGCTCGCGGCCCTTCGGGGCGTACACGCCGTTCAGGGCCTCGCGGCGGGCCGCCAACTCCTCGTCCGTGACCAGGAGTTCGATCGTACGGTTCGGGATGTCGATGCGGATGCGGTCGCCGTCCTCGACGAGTGCGATCGTGCCGCCGGACGCCGCCTCGGGCGAGGCGTGACCGATCGACAGGCCCGACGTGCCGCCGGAGAAGCGGCCGTCCGTGACGAGCGCGCAGGCCTTGCCCAGGCCGCGGCCCTTCAGGTACGAGGTCGGGTAGAGCATCTCCTGCATGCCGGGGCCGCCCTTGGGACCCTCGTAGCGGATGACGACGACGTCGCCCTCCTTGACCTGCTGCGTGAGGATCTTCTGGACCGCTTCCTCCTGCGACTCGCAGACCACGGCCGGGCCCTCGAAGGTCCAGATGGACTCGTCGACGCCGGCGGTCTTCACGACGCAGCCGTCCTCGGCCAGGTTGCCCTTGAGGACCGCGAGGCCGCCGTCCTGGGAGTAGGCGTGGGCGACGTCGCGGATGCAGCCGCCGGCCGCGTCCGTGTCGAGGGAGTCCCAGCGCTTCGACTGGGAGAAGGCGGTGGCGGAGCGCTCGCAGCCGGGGGCCGCGTACCAGAGGTCCTCGGCCTCCGGGGAAGCGCTGCCGCTGCGCACGTCCCAGGTGTCGAGCCACTCCTTGATCGAGGGGCTGTGGACCGTGTGCACGTCCTCGTTGAGCAGACCGCCGCGGTACAGCTCGCCGAGGATGGCGGGGATGCCGCCGGCCCGGTGCACGTCCTCCATGTAGTACGTCTTCGAGCCCGCGACGTTAGGCGCGACCTTGGCCAGGCAGGGGACGCGGCGCGAGACCGCGTTGATGTGGTCGAGGTTGTAGTCGACCTCGGCCTCCTGCGCGGCGGCCAGCAGGTGCAGGATCGTGTTCGTGGAGCCGCCCATCGCGATGTCCAGCGCCATCGCGTTCTCGAACGCGGCGTGGGTGGCGATGTTGCGCGGCAGGACCGAGGCGTCGTCCTCGCCGTAGTAGCGCTTGGTCAGCTCGACGACCGTGGCGCCGGCCCGCTCGTACAGCTCCCTGCGGCCCGTGTGGGTGGCGAGCAGCGACCCGTTGCCCGGCAGGCTCAGGCCGATGGCCTCGGTCAGGCAGTTCATCGAGTTGGCGGTGAACATGCCGGAACAGGAGCCGCAGGTCGGGCAGGCGTTCTCCTCGATGCGGAGGATGTCCTCGTCGGAGATCTTGTCGTTCACGGCCTCCGACATCGCGTCGACCAGGTCGAGCGTGCGGACGGTGCCGTCGACGAGGGTGGCCCGGCCGGACTCCATCGGGCCGCCGGAGACGAAGACCGTCGGGATGTTCAGGCGGAGTGCCGCCATCAGCATGCCCGGGGTGATCTTGTCGCAGTTCGAGATGCAGATCAGGGCGTCGGCGCAGTGGGCCTCGACCATGTACTCGACCGAGTCCGCGATCAGGTCGCGGGAGGGCAGGGAGTACAGCATGCCGCCGTGGCCCATCGCGATGCCGTCGTCGACGGCGATCGTGTTGAACTCGCGCGCGATGCCGCCGGCCGCCGTGATGGCGTCGCTGACGATGCGGCCGACGGGCGCCAGGTGCGTGTGCCCGGGCACGAACTCGGTGAACGAGTTGGCGACCGCGATGATGGGCTTCCGGCCGATGTCCGCACCCGGTACACCGGAGGCTCGCATCAGGGCGCGGGCGCCCGCCATGTTGCGGCCGTGGGTGACTGTGCGGGACCTCAGCTCGGGCATCGTCGCTCGCTCCTTCAGACAGAACTGACAGGTGTACGAGCCTACGCCGAGGTTCCGAGGCCCGGACAGGGTGTCCGGATGTCGGGACGATCGTCTCAGGACCGGCCGGTGACCTCAGGAGTTGCCGGCGGTCCGCGCGTGGCCGGTGAGGTGGCCCTGGACGACCGGGGCGATCCGGGCGATGACCGTCTCCGGGTCGGCGGAGGCGAGCGGCTCCACCTTGATCACGTAGCGGAGCACGGCGGTGCCGACGAGCTGGGCCGCGGCCAGCGTGACGCGCAGTTCGGCCTCCTCGTCCGGGATGTCCAGGCGGCGGGCGATCCGGCCGAGCAGCTGGGCGGCGATGAGCCTGCGGAAGACGGCGGCGGCCGCCTCGTTGTTGACCGCCGAGCGCACGATGGCGAGCAGCGGGGTGCGGGTCGCCGGGTTCTCCCAGATGCCGAGGACGAACCGGGTCAGCCGCTCGCCGATGTCGTCGAGCGGGCCCTCCTCCAGCACGGCCGGGGCCTGGAGCGCGGGTGCGAACGCCGTCTCGATCGACGCCGCGAAGACCTGCTCCTTGGTGCCGAAGTAGTGGTGCACGAGCGCGGAATCGACCCCGGCGGCCTTGGCGATGCCGCGTACGGACGCCTTCTCGTAGCCCCTCGCGGCGAACTCCTCGCGGGCCGCTTCGAGGATGCGGGTCCTGGTGTCACCGCTCTCGGTGCGCGCGGGGCGGCCGCGGCGCCGGACCGGCTCGCTCATGAACGCGGCACCCGCATCGCGGACGCCAGGTGCAGCCGGGTGAAGGCGAGCGCCTCGGCGAGGTCGGCCTCGCGTTCGGCGCTGGACATCGCCCGCCGCGTGTTGACCTCGATGACCACGTGCCCGTCGAACCCGCTGCCGGCCAGCCGCTCCAGGAGCTCGGCGCACGGCTGCGTGCCGCGGCCCGGCACCAGGTGCTCGTCCTTGTTCGATCCGTTGCCGTCGGCGAGGTGGACGTGACCGAGGCGGTCGCCCATGCGGTCGATCATCTGCATCGCGTCGGTGCGGGCGGTCGCGGTGTGGCTGAGGTCGACGGTGAAGTGCCGGTAGTCGTCCTTGGTGACGTCCCATTCGGGGGCGTACGCGAGCATCTCCC
The DNA here is from genome assembly GCF_024448165.1 of Streptomyces longispororuber. Lineage (GTDB taxonomy): Bacteria > Actinomycetota > Actinomycetes > Streptomycetales > Streptomycetaceae > Streptomyces > Streptomyces longispororuber_A. The sequence goes on along the minus strand of NZ_JAMOLN010000387.1, from coordinate 430 downwards.
GGTCCCGGTAGCGCCACGGATACATGTTCTCTACGGCGAACCGCACATCCGTCTCGTCGGCCATCCGCCAGATGCCGCCGACGAAGTCCCGGGCGTACTGGCGCTGCCAGCGGAAGGGCGGGTGCACGACCACCGTCGACGCCCCGAGCCGCTCCGCCGCCGCCTTCGCGCGCTGCAGCTTCACCCAGGGGTCCGTGGACCACACCCGCTGCGTGATCAGCAGACATGGCGCGTGCACGGCGAGGATCGGGATCTGGTGGTAGTCGCTCAGCCGCCGCAGCGCCTCGATGTCCTGGCTCACGGGGTCGGTCCACACCATGACCTCGACGCCGTCGTAACCCAGGCGTGCGGCTATCTCGAAGGCCGTCGCCGTCGACTCCGGATAGACCGAGGCGGTCGACAGGGCGACCTTCGCATCCGGGATGCGCAC
>NZ_JAMOLN010000386.1 GCF_024448165.1 Streptomyces longispororuber | reverse complement strand
GTGGGGGGCTGGTCGCGCCCCGCGGCGGAGCCGCTTTCAGGCACAGCCCCGCGCCCCTGCGGGGGCGCCGTTTCCCGGTCGACCGCAGTCGCGGCCGGAGCCGGGGGACGGGGCACGGTCGAGCGGCGGGTTGCTCGTACTGCGCGCCAGCGGGCCGTCGTTCCGGCCACGAAGACCGTCAGGACCACCAGGATCATCAGCTGGCCGATGAGGAGACCCCAGAAGAGGCCGTAGCCGGAGAGCTGGGTGGCGGGGGTGCTGGGCCAGGCGCCCGGGATGTCGTGGGGGCGGGCGATCAGGGAGCGCATGGCCAGCGGGGTGTGGCCGAACGTCACGTTCGCGGGCCAGGCGCCCTTGGCGAAGAGGCCCGACAGGCCCGTCGCCGTCCACACCAGGATCGTCATGCCCAGCAGGAACGCCACGACGCCGATCAGCAGCCCGTCCGGGACGCCCCGGGCGCGCTCGCCACCGTCCCGGTACCCGCGTTCGTCCCGCATCATCAGGCCACCGTGGACTCGGAGGAATCGCTGAGGCGTTGCTCGACGAAGGCCGCGGCGCGCTCCTCCGCCTCCAGTTCGGCCGCGTACAGGGCGTCGTCGCCGACCGGGTCGCTGGAGGACTCCGTCATGGCGCGGTCGGTGAAGACGAGCGGGCGCTCGGTCTCCGTGACCAGGTGTTTGACCACCTGGACGTTGCCGTTGACGTCCCAGACCGCGATGCCGGGGGTGAGCGTCGGGATGATCTCGACCGCCCAGCGGGGCAGGCCGAGGACCCGGCCGGTCGCTCTCGCCTCGTCGGCCTTCTGGGCGTAGATGGTTCTGGTCGAGGCCATCTTCAGGATCGCCGCCGCCTCCTTGGCCGCCGCCCCGTCCACCACGTCGGACAGGTGGTGGACGACCGCCACGAAGGACAGGCCGAGGCGCCGGCCGAACTTCAGCAGCCGCTGGAACAGCTGGGCCACGAAGGGCGAGTTGATGATGTGCCAGGCCTCCTCGACCAGGAAGATGCGCTTCTTCCGGTCGGGACGGATCCAGGTGTGCTCCAGCCAGACGCCGACGATCGCCATCAAGATCGGCATCGCGATGGAGTTGCGGTCGATGTGGGACAGGTCGAAGACGATCAGGGGGGCGTCGAGGTCGATGCCGACCGTCGTCGGACCGTCGAACATGCCGCGCAGGTCACCGTCGACCAATCGGTCGATGACGAGCGCGACGTCCAGGCCCCAGGCCCGAACGTCCTCTATGGCCACGTTCATGGCCTCGGCCGACTCGGGCTCGGGGTGGCGCAGCTGCTCGACGATGTCGGTCAGGACGGGCTGGCGCTCCACGATCGTCTCGTTGACGTAGGCGTGCGCGACCTTGAGCGCGAAGCCGGAGCGCTCGTCGAGGCCGTGGCCCATCGCGACCTCGATGATCGTACGGAGCAGCGCCAGCTGGCCCGTCGTCGTGATCGCCGGGTCGAGCGGGTTGAGGCGGATCCCCATGTCCAGGGCAGCCGTCGGGTCGAGCCGGATGGGAGTTATCCCCAGCTCCTGGGCGATGAGGTTCCATTCGCCGACGCCGTCCTCGCCCTGCGCGTCGAGGACGACGACCTGCCGGTCGCGGAACCTCAACTGCCGCAGCACGTACGTCTTCTCCAGCGCGGACTTGCCGTTCCCGGACTCGCCGAGCACCAGCCAGTGCGGGGCCGGGAGCTGCTGCCCGTACAGCTGGAAGGGGTCGTAGATGTAGCCCTTGCCGGAGTACACCTCGCGTCCGATGATCACGCCCGAGTCGCCGAGGCCCGGCGCGGCGGTCGGGAGATAGACGGCCTGTGCCTGGCCGGTGGACGTGCGCACCGGCAGCCGGGTCGTCTCCACCTTGCCGAACAGGAAGGAGGTGAAGGCGTCCGTGAGCATCGACAGCGGGTCCCGCATGTGTGCGCCTTCCTTACTACCGTCGGATGCCGGTGGCGAACGGCAAGGTGTTCACGAACGCCCGGTGGTGCTCGCGGTCGCACCACTCCAGCTTCAGGTACGACTTGCCCGCGGAGGCGCGGATGGTGCGCTTGTCGCGGGCGAGCGCGTCCGGGTTGCGGGACGAGACGGTGATGTAGCCGACGATGTTGACCCCGGCCGCGCCGCTCGCCAGGTCCTCGCCGCGCTGGTCGAGGCGGCCGTGGGCGGCGATGTCGCGGGGGTCGACGGTCCGGTTCATCTTCGCGGCGCGGGAAGCCTCCGCCTCGTCGTTCGTCTTCTCGGTCAGCATCCGCTCGATGGCGACCTCGGTGGGTTCGAGGTCCATCGTGACGGCGACGGTGCGGATGACGTCCGGGGTGTGGACGAGGAGCGGCGCCAGGAAGTTCACGCCCACCGGCGTCATCGGCCACTCCTTGACCCAGGCCGTCGCATGGCACCAGGGCGCGCGCGTCGACGACTCGCGGGTCTTCGCCTGCAGGTACGTCGGCTCCATCGCGTCCAGCTCGGCGGGCCAGGCATTACGTTTCGTCATCGCCTGGATGTGGTCGATGGGGTGGTCCGGGTCGTACATGGAGTGGATGAGGGACGCGAGCCTGCCCTGGCCCAGCGGCTGGCGCACACGGATGTCCGCCTCCTGCAACCGCGAGCAGATGTCGGTCAGTTCACGGGCCATGACGACGGCGAGACCGGCGTCCCGGTCGACCTTCCGGCCCGCCGTGGGGCGGCTGGCGCGCGCCATGGCGTTCGCCTCGGCGGCCAGCTCGCGCGTGTAGTGCATGCAGGCGACGAGGTAGGCGCGGTGCTGCTCGCTGCTGGTGGACACCATGGACTGCAGCTGGTCGTACGACTCCTGCAGCCAGCCCAGTGACCGGTCGTCGCCGCGGACGGCGACGTCCTTGGCGTGCGCGTCGGGGTCGGCGGGCAGGGTCCGGGCGAGCATCTGGAGGCGGGTGACGAACCCGTCCCCGTTGGCGACGTGCTTCAGGAGCGTCCCGAACCGGTCGACCAGGGCCTCCTGGTCCTCGGAGTCGCGCAGGCCGACGCCGGGGCCCTCGATCTCGATGGCCGCGGTCACGGTGCGCCGGTCGGCGTGCAGCAGGACGGCGATCTCGTCGGGCCCGAACGGCGCCGCGAGCCACGTCAGCCGTCCGATGCCGGGCGGCGGTCCGACCTCGACCTCGCGCCCGTCGAGCCGGGTGCCGGCCTCCATGGTGCGGGCGCGGTAGGCGGTGCCGCGCTTCAGCCGGCGCTTGTAACTCCGGTTGATCTCGAACCACTTGTAGAACGTGCGGCCGCGGTACGGGACGTAGACCGCGGCGAGCGCGAGCAGCGGGAAGCCCATGAGCATGACGATCCGCAGGGACAGGACGGGCACGAGGAGCCCGCACATCATGCCGATGAAGGCACCCGCGATGATCAGCGCGAGCTCACCCGACTCGCGGTTCCTGCCGACGATCGCGTTCGGCCGGGCGCGGCCGATCAGATATGTGCGGCGGGGCGTGACCGGAGGGGACACGTGGGACTGGGTCGTCAACGCCCTGCACCTCCTTGCCTGTTGCCGTT
>NZ_JAMOLN010000385.1 GCF_024448165.1 Streptomyces longispororuber | reverse complement strand
CCAGCACCTGCTCACCGGAGAGCCGTGCCCCCACCTCGGTCCATCGCGTGAACTGCTCGTCGCCCAGCGCCACCCGTACGGCCTTGCGCACGGCCTCCTGCTCCTCGAAGAGCGACGGCAGCATCCCGACGGGGTCCCCCGCCCCGAGCCGCCGCGCGTGCTCCGCGTACCCGAGCAGCCACGCCGCCCGGACGAACCGCTTCTCGTGCGCCGCGGCCCAGCCGAGCCCCAGGCAGCACAGCGCCCCCACCAGCACCTCGTCCACCTCGGCGGCGGCGTCGAGCGCCCGGCACAGCGGCCCGACGGCCTCCGCGCGCCGCCCGGCGAGCCACAGGATCACGCCCTGCACCATGAGCGTGGAGCCGAGCAGCTGGCGCTCCCCGGTCCCCTCCAGGTACGAGAGCCCGGTCCCGCACAGCTCCAGCGCCCCGTCGGTGTCACCGAGGACGGCCAGCAGCAGCGCGGCCTCGTAGTGGATGACTCCTATGCCGAGCCCGTCGCCCCGCGCGAGGATCCGCTGCCGCGCGTCCTCCAGGGCCACCAGCCCCTCCGGTTCCCCGCACAGCGCGGTGAGACCGCCGAGATAGGCGTCGCAGAACAGCTCCACCCGGTCGGTGCGGGACTCCCGCGCCACCTCGACGGCCCGGTGGAACAGTTCGAGCGCGCCCGGCAGGTCCCCGGTCCACACGGCGATCAGCGCGATCATGAACCGGCCCCAGGCCTGCTCCTCGCCCACCTCGTCGAGGAGCGCGAGGCCCTTCTCCATCCAGTAGCGGCCCTCGGACATCGCCCCGGTCGCACGCCAGTAGGGCCCGAGCTGAGCCGCCAGCCACAGACCCTGGGCCGCCGACTCCTCGTTCCGGTAGGCGTACTCGAGCGCGGCCCGCAGATCGGCGGTCTCGGCGCGCAGCACCCGGTAGTGCGCGGGCTGCGCGGGGGTGAGGAACTCGTCCCAGTAGCACTGCCCGAGGTCCCGGTAGTACGCGAAGTGCCGCGCCCGCACGGCGGCCGCCTGCCCCGACTCCTCCAGCCATTCGGCACCGTACTCACGGATGGTGTCGAGCAGCCGGTACCTGCTGCCGTCCTCGCCGATCCGCTGGACGACGGACTTGTCGACGAGCCCGATCAGCTGCTCCAGGACCTCGCCGCTGCCCAACTCGCCGCCCGCACCGATGACTTCGGCGGCCGACAACTCGAAGGATCCGGCGAAGACGGAGAGCCGCGCCCACAGCAGCCGCTCCTGCGGCGTGCACAGTTCGTGCGACCAGCCGATGGCCGTGCGCAGCGTCTGGTGCCGGGTGAGGGAGGTCCGCCGACCTCCGGTGAGCACCTCGAAACGGTGCCCGAGCCGCTCCACGAGCTGGGCGAGCGGCACCGCCCGCAGCCGCACCGCCGCCAGTTCGAGCGCGAGCGGGATGCCGTCCAACCGGTTGGCGAGGGCGGCGAGTTGCTCGCGGTTGCCGTCGGTCACGGTGAAGCCCGGCACGACGGCGGCGGCGCGCTGCACGAACAGTTCGAGGGCGTCGTCGGGGCCGAGCGGCGCGATGGCGCAGCAGTGCTCGCCGGGCACGTCGAGCGGCTGCCTGCTGGTGGCGAGCACACTCACGCCCGCGGCCTCCCGCAGCAGCACGTCGGTCAGCATCGCGCACGCGTCGACGAGGTGCTCGCAGGTGTCGAGCACGATGAGCAGCCGCCGCCCCTGCAGGTGCGCGACGACCGCGTCCAGCGGCTCCATGCCCGCCTGCTCCGGCAGTTGGAGCACGGCGGCGAGGGTCGCGGGGATCAGCTCCGGGTCGCGCAGGGCGCTCAGCTCGACGAGCCACACCCCGTCCGGAAACCGCTCGGCGAGCCCCGCCGCGGCCCGCATCGCCGTCCGGCTCTTGCCCACACCACCGGGCCCCACCAGCGTCACGAGCCGGGCCCGGTCGAACGCGCCGCGCACCTGCGCGAGCTCCGCCGACCTGCCGACGAACGTGGTGACCTCTACGGGCAGTTGACCGCCCCGTCGCTGACCGAACCCGAAACCCATGGCCTCTGTCTCCCCGTCACGCCGCGCCGCACCACCGATCCCACCACCACAGCGTACGCAGCTACACGCGGAGCGTGAACGGGACCGGTGAAGGGGACACGCGAACGGGGTGTGCCCCGCCGGGAGTTCACTCCGCGGCGATCTCCTCGGCGACCCGGACCGCTTCGGCGAGCGAGTCCACGACGGGCACGCCCACCCCTTCGAGGCTCGACCTGCCGTGCGAACCGCCGGTGTAGAGCACGGCCCGCGCGCCGGCGTGCAGCGCGGCGACCGCGTCGTCGGCGGCGTCGCCGATCACCACGGTCCGTCCCGGCGCGACGCCGTCGAGCGTCCCCAGGTGCCGCACCATGTGCTCGGCCTTGCTGCCGCCGGACGGTCCGGTGCGCCCGTCGACGCGCACGAACCGCTCCGCGATCCCGAACCGCCGTACCAGCGGCACCAGTTCCTCGTGCCCGTACATGCTGAGGATGGACTGGCTGCGGCCGGCGGCCTGCCAGCCGGCGAGCAGCGGCTCGACGCCCTCCGCGAGCCCGCAGTCCGGCGCGTGCCGCGTGTAGTGCCGGTGGAACGTCTCGTCCATGAGCAGCCACTCGGTCTCGGTGGGCAGGCGTCCCATCAGGCGCTCGTAGAACTTGGGGACCGGCACGCAGTACAGCGCGCGGTACTTCTCCAGCGTGATCGGCGCGAGTCCGAGCTCCGCGAAGGCGGCGTTGGTGGCGCTGATGACGGCGTGGGTGTCGTGGAAGAGGGTCCCGTTCCAGTCCCAGACGATGTGCGCGTCGGCTATGTGCTTCCCCATACGTAGAAAGTACCCCGCGCGCCGGGCGGCCCCACGGGGCCTCCGGGTCAGTCGCCGAGGCCCACCAGGTTCGGGATCTCCTGGGTCGCGAACCAGAGCAGCTCGTGGTCCTCGGCCCCGTCGACGACGAACTGCGCGTCGTCGTCGCCGTGGTCGGCCGCGCCCAGCGCGTCGGCGGCGGCCACGACGTCGGCCTCCGCGTCCTCGCCGTCGACGTGCACGGCGGCGGCCTTGGCCAGCGGGACGACCTCGCGCAGGGAGACCTCGCCGAGCGCGGTCGGGTCGAGCCCGCGGTCCGGGTCGGCGACGGCCGCGCGGTCCGCGACGTCCACGGCCACGACGACCCGTCGGCGGGCCGCGTCGGGCTCACCGGCGAGCAGCCGCAGCGAGGCCAGGGCGGCCCGGTTGAGGGCGGCGTACTCCAGCTCCTCGATGTCGTCGGAGAGGTACCACTCGCGCAGCGCGGGCGTCACGGCGAAGGCGGTGAGCGGCGCGGGCCCCAGCTCGCCCGCCTTGTACGCCTCCGCGAGTCGAGGCAGGGAGAGAGGTACGTAGACACGCATGCCGGTCCGCTTTCGTAGGAGCCCGTGAGGGCCTTCAGGATACGTGCGGGAGTCCCCCTTCGGGCTGCCGCCCGGCTGCCCCGCACGTCAGCCGGGGTCCGCCCGGTCACCCGGCCCCGCCCCGCGGTTGCCGCCCGCGGCGCCCG
>NZ_JAMOLN010000384.1 GCF_024448165.1 Streptomyces longispororuber | reverse complement strand
AGGCGCGGCCGTCGGCGGGGTCGCGGTCGTAGAGGCCGACGGCGATGCGGTGGGGGCGGCTGCCCTGCTGGTCGACGGTGAGGGTCCAGGTGCTGTCGGTGTCGGTGACCCGGGCGGTGAGGGTGTCGACTCCGGTGGTGCGCAGCCAGGCGTCGGCCCAGGCGTGGACGTCGCGGTCGGCGGAGGCGCCGGAGGCCAGCGAGTCGATGAAGTCGGCGAGGGTGGCGTTGGCGAACTTGTGGCGCTGGAAGTGGATGTTGATCCCGGCGAGGAAGTCCTTCTCGCCGAGCCAGGTGACGAGCTGGCGCAGCGCGGAGGCGCCCTTGGCGTAGGAGATCCCGTCGAAGTTGAGGAGGGCGGAGGCGGTGTCCTCGACGGCTTCGGGGGCGACGGGGTGGGTGGAGGGGCGCTGGTCCGCGTCGTAGCCCCAGGCCTTGCGGGCGACGCCGAAGTCGACCCAGGTGTCGGTGAAGCGGGTGGCTTCGGTGAGGGTCTGGTAGCCCATGTACTCGGCGAACGACTCGTTCAGCCAGATGTCGTCCCACCAGCGGAGGGTGACCAGGTCGCCGAACCACATGTGGGCCATCTCGTGGGCGACGACCATGGCGCGGGTCTGCCGCTCGGTGTCGGTGACGGCCGAGCGGTAGACGAACTCGTCGCGGAAGGTGACGAGTCCGGGGTTCTCCATCGCTCCGGCGTTGAACTCGGGGACGAACGCCTGGTCGTAGGAGTCGAAGGGGTAGGGCTCGGTGAACTTCTCGTGGTAGCGGTCGAAGCACGCGCGCGTGATGTCGAGGATCTCCTCGGCGTCGGCGTCCAGGTGGGGCGCGAGGGAGCGGCGGCAGTGCAGGCCGAAGGGGAGTCCGCGGTGCTCGGTGCGGACGGAGTGCCAGGGGCCGGCGGCGACGGCGACCAGGTAGGTCGACAGGAGCGGGGTGGTGGCGGCCTGCCACTTCCCCTCCCCCAGGTGCTCGGTGACGCTGTTGGCGAGGACCGTCCAGCCTTCGGGCGCGGTGACGGTGAGGTCGAAGAGCGCCTTCAGGTCGGGCTGGTCGAAGGCGACGAAGACGCGCTGGACGTCCTCCATGAACAGCTGCGTGTAGACGTACGTCTCGCCGTCGGTGGGGTCGGTGAAGCGGTGCATGCCCTCGCCGGTGTGCGAGTAGCGCATGGCGGCGTCGGCGACCAGCTCGTGCGGGCCTTCGGTGAGGCCGGTGAGCGGCAGTCGGTTGCCGTCGAGGGCGGTGGGGTCCAGGGGCTGCCCGTCGAGGGTGACGGAGCGCAGATCGGCGGGCTTGAGCTCGACGAACGTGTCGCCTGCGGCGCGCGCGGTGAACCGGATCACGGTGCGGGAGTCGAAGGTGTCGGCGCCGCGGGTGAGGTCGAGGTCCACGGTGTACCGCTGGACGTCGATGAGTCGGGCTCGGGTCTGCGCTTCGTCGCGCGTCAGTACGGGCATGGGTTCATGCTGCCTGATGGCACTGACATCGGGACAGGGCTGCCCCCGGCCCGTGGGGTCAGCGTCTGGTGTCCTCGGCGATCTGCTCGTGGTGGCGGATGACCTCGCTGATGATGAAGTTGAGGAACTTCTCGGCGAAGGCGGGGTCGAGTTTGGCGTTCTCGGCGAGCTGGCGCAGGCGCTCGATCTGGCGGGCTTCGCGGGCCGGGTCCGCCGGGGGCAGTGCGTGGTGGGCCTTGAGGTGGCCGACCTGCTGGGTGCACTTGAAGCGCTCGGCGAGCATGTGGACGACGGCGGCGTCGATGTTGTCGATGCTGTCGCGCAGGCGGCCGAGTTCGGCGCGCACCTCCGGGTCGACGGCCGGCTGTTCCTGGGGCTTGCTGGTGGTCATGACAGATCAGCCTACGTGGAGCATGGGCGGGTCGTCGGGGTCGGGGATCTTGTCGGACCAGCCGCCGGGTACGGCGCGGCCCTGCTGTTCGCGGAAGCGGACGGGGGCGGTGCCGACGCGGCGGGTGAACAGGCGGGAGAAGTAGGCGGGGTCGTCGTAGCCGACGCGGCGGGCGACGGCGGCGACGGGGAGTTCGGTGGCGGCGAGGAGTTCCTTGGCGCGGCCGAGGCGGATGCCGAGGAGGTAGTCCTTGGGGCTGCAGCCGGCGCCGCGCCGGACGGCGGTGCGCAGTTCGGCGGGGGTCATGCCGTGCCGGGCGGCGTGTTCGGCGACGGACAGCGGCTGGAAGGCGTCGCGGGCGAGGGCCTGGAGGACGGGGTCGCCGTCGGGGGCCATGTCGGCGCGGGCGCGGCGCAGGGCGACGAGGAGCTCGTGGACGGCGGCGCCGGTCTCGACCTCGAGGAGGGGGTTGCCGCGGCGGGCGGCGCGGGCGATGCGGCCGACGGCGGCGCGGGCCTGGGCGGCGTCGGAGAGGGGGACGACGGGCCGGTCGGGTTCGATGTAGCCGAGTTCGGTGTACGTGGTGGTGGCCGGGCCGGTGAAGTCGACGAAGCACTCGTCCCAGCCGGTGTCGGGGTCGGGTCCGTAGTGGTGGGGCCGGCCGGGGGTGAGCCAGATGAGGGCGGGTGCGGTGACGGTGGTGCGGCGGCCCTGGGCGTCCTGGTACCAGCCGCCGCCCGCGGTGACGACGACGGCGACGTGGTGGTCGAGGGTGCGCGGTCCGACGGTGGGCAGCAGCCCGTGCTGGAGTCCCACGCCGAGGCAGACCAGGCCGAGGCGGTGGTGGACCGGGCTGGGTGTGAAGTACCGCATCCAGGTGTGGTACGTGGACATGTGTCCCCTCCCGTGGTGGTTCGTGTCGGCGTCCCCGTCCAACACCAGCCGATCTTTGTCCATGGACCCCGTCGCCCGCCAGAGGTGATGGTGGCGACCGGTGGGTGATGCGCCCGTCAGGCAAAGAGGAGCACGTAGATGGCCGAGTTCAGGGTGGGCGAGGACGACTTCGAGGTGGACGGGCGGCCGGTGCGGCTGTTGTCGGGTGCCTTGCACTACTTCCGGGTGCACGAGGAGCAGTGGGCGCATCGGCTGCGGATGCTGAAGGCGATGGGTCTGAACTGTGTGGAGACCTACGTCCCGTGGAACCTGCACGAGCCGCGTCCCGGTGAGGTGGCCGACGTGGCGGCGGTGGGCCGGTTCCTGGACGCGGCGCAGGAGGCGGGGCTGTGGGTGATCGCCCGGCCCGGCCCGTACATCTGTGCCGAGTGGGAGAACGGTGGGCTGCCGCATTGGCTGACGGGTCCCCTGGGGTCGCGGATCCGTACGCGTGACGCGGAGTTCCTCGCCGCCGTGGAGCGCTGGTTCGGGGTGCTGCTGCCGCACATCGTGGAGCGGCAGGTGGACCGGGGCGGCCCGGTGATCATGGTGCAGGTGGAGAACGAGTACGGCAGTTACGGCTCGGACCACCTCTACCTGCGGGCCGTCGCCGACCTGCTGGTCGAGCTCGGGGTGACGGTGCCGCTGTTCACGTCGGACGGGCCCGAGGACCACATGCTGTCGGGGGGTTCGGTTCCGGGGGTCCTTGCGACGGTGAATTTCGGCTCCCGCGCGCGCGAGGGCTTCGCGACGCTGCGCAGGCACCGTGCCAAGGATCCGCTGATGTGCATGGAGTTCTGGTGCGGCTGGTTCGACCACTGGGGTGCGGACCACACCGTGCGGGACGCGGCGGACGCGGCCGACGCGCTGCGGGAG
>NZ_JAMOLN010000383.1 GCF_024448165.1 Streptomyces longispororuber | reverse complement strand
GCGGAGCCCAGTTCACGCTCCAGGAGCAGCGTCAGCGGCGTCGACGTACGCCCCGCCACCCCACCGAGCACCCCGATCGTGACGACCGCGAGCCCGAGGTAGAGGACGGCCACGACACCCCACGCCCACCGCGTGGCCCGCGGCAGATCGCGGGCCGGGTCCCGGAACCCGTCGGAGAGGTGGCTGACCGCCTCCCACCCGGCGAACGCGAAGAACAGCACCCCGGCCGCCGTACCGACGGCCCCCCACCCGTGCGGCGCGAACGGCGTGAACCGCGCCGCCCGCACCCCGGACCCGCTCAGCGCCACGGTCGTCGCGAGCAGCACGGCCAGCAGCCCGACCAGCACCAGCTGCAACCGGCCCGACAGCCGCAGCCCCACCAGGTTCGCCGCGTACGCGACCGCGAGGACGGCGAGCCCCACGGCGGCCGCCGGCCCGCGCCCCCAGCCCGCCGCCGCGGCGACGTACTCGCCGCCGATGAGCGCGGCGGCCGGTACGCCCAGCGGCACGGCCCAGTAGAACCACCAGCCGACCGGCGCCGCCGCCCGCGCCCCGAACGCCTCCCGGACGAACGCCGCGACCCCGCCGCTGTCCGGCCGCCGCGCCCCGAGCGCCGCGAACACCAGCGCCACCGGCAGGCTCACCGCGACGAGCACCGCCCAGGCGAGCACGGACGCGGGCCCGGCCGTGGCCGCCGCCGTCGACGCGAGCGTCAGCGCACCGGGACCGAGCACGGCCCCCACGCACAGCGCGGCACCCGTGACCACTCCCAGCCCACGTCCGCCCCCCGGCTCCCGATCCCTCTCGTGTTCTCGGTCCATCTCCCGTTCCTCCGCCCATGGTTCGCCGTGACGACGCGAACGTAGGACGGACGAACGGAGATCGACCGAGTCACCGCACGAGATTCGGTGCGGGCGGCACAATGGCGGCCATGGACGACATAGATTCGGCGATCCTGGAGCATCTGCAGCGCGATGCGCGGATCACCAACCGGGACCTCGCCCGCGCCCTCGGCATCGCCCCGTCGACCTGTCTGGAGCGGGTGCGGGCCCTGCGCAACCGGGGCGTGCTCACCGGCTACCACGCGACGGTCGACCTGGCCGCCCTCAACCGCCGCGTACAGGCCCTGGTCTTCCTCCAGATCCGCCCGCTCAGCCGGGAGGTCATCGAGAGCATCAAGAGTTACGTCGCCGGGCTGCCGGAGGTGCTGAGCGTGTACGTCGTCGCGGGCGGCGACGACCTCGTCGCCCACGTGGCCGTGCAGGACGTGGAGCAGCTCCACAGCATGCTGATGGACCGCTTCAGCCCGCGCCGCGAGGTCGTCACGTTCCGCAGCTCGATCATCTTCCAGCACGTGAGCGAGCCGGTGGTGAGCCCGCTCGACGACGTCTAGCCCAGCGCGCCCGCCACCAACTCCGCCGCACGCGCGACAAGTTGATCGTCCGGCGTCGCGTCCTGCGCGGGCTTCGTGGTGAGGACGGAGAGGACGACGGGCGCGCCGTCCGGGGTCCAGGCGACGCCGACGTCGTTCGCGGTGCCGTACGAGCCGGTGCCGGTCTTGTCGCCGAGCACCCAGTCGGCGGGCAGTCCGGCGCGGAAGCGTTCGTCGCTGGTGGTGTTGGCGAGCAGCCACCGCGTGAGCCGGTCGCGGTCCTCGGGAGCGAGCGCGCGGCCCAGGACGAGGTGGCCGTACGTGGTCCCGACGGCGCGCGGCGTCGTCGTGTCCGTGCGGCGGCCCGGCTCGGCCGAGTTCAGTTCGGGTTCCCAGCGGTCGAGGCGGGTCACCCGGTCCCCGGCGGAGCGCGCGAAGCGGGTGACGGCGGTGGGGCCGCCGAGGTCGCGCAGCAGCAGGTTGGCGGCGGTGTTGTCGCTGAACGAGACGGCGGCGCCGCACAGTTCGGCGACGGTCATGCCGTGGGCGAGGTTCTCCGGCTTCCCGGTGACGGGTGCGCCGCCGGCCCGGTCGATGTCGGCCTGCGTGTAGTGGACGCGGCGGGCCAGGAACTCGCCGTGCCGGTCGAGGTCGCGCAGCACGGCGGCGACCGCGAGCGTCTTGAAGGTGGAGCAGAGGGGGAAGTGTTCGTCGGCACGGTGGGTGACGGTGCGGCCGGTGCGGACGTCGTGCCCGAACACGCCCAGCCGGGCGCCGTGTTCGCGCTCCAGGGCGGCGAGGCGGCGGGCCACCCGGTCGGTGGCGTGCGCGGTGCCGGTTCCGAGGGCGACCGTGGTGACGGCGGTGACAGTGGTGGCGGCGGTGGCGGTGAGTAAGGCGCGGCGTGTGGTCATGCCGCGAGTGAAACAGCGCCGCCTGCGCGCTCCACGACGACACGGCCCGGGGCGGCCGACGTGGCCGGAATGTTGGCCGACGGGGAGGCGCTCCGGATGCCGGGTCCCGCGGAGGCTGCGAGGCTCAGGACATGAGGCTCAGGACATGAGAGTGGCTCTTGCCCAGACGGACTGCGTGCTCGGCGACGTCGACGCCAATCTGGAGACGGCCCGCGCCCAGCTCGCCCGGGCCGCGGACCAGGGCGCCGACCTCGTCGTCTTCCCCGAGCTGAGCCTGCACGGCTACCACCTCGGCGCCCTGACGTCGGACACGTCGATCGCGGCGGACGACCCGCGACTCCTCGGCCTCGCCCCCGCCGGTGGCCCCGACGTGCTGGTCGGCTTCCACGAGCACACCGGCCTGCGCGCCTTCAACACCTCGGCCCACTACTCGGGCGGCACCCTGCTGCACGCCCACCGCAAGCTGTACCTGCCGAACTACCTGGCCTGGGAGGAACGCAAGCACGTCAGCCCCGGCCAGCACCTGCGCGCGTACGACCTGCCCCGCGGCCACGGTCGCGCCGCCACGCTCGTCTGCAACGACGCGTGGCAGCCGGTCCTCCCGTGGCTGGCGGTGCAGGACGGCGCGGAGGTCCTCTTCGTCCCCGCGAACAGCGCGGCGACGCTGGACCCCGAGGCCATGGACACGGGCCTGTACTGGGACACGCTGCTCGCGTACACGGCGAAGATGCTGCAGTGCTGGGTGGTCTTCGTGAACCGCGTCGGCAACGAGAACGGCGCCTCGTTCTGGGGCGGCTCCCGGGTGGTGGACCCGCGCGGAACGGTGGTGGCCCAGGCCCCCCAGTGGGAGCCGGCCCTGGTGACGGTCGACCTGGACGTCCACGAGGCCCGCCGCCAGCGCAGGGCGGTACCACTGGTGGCGGAGGCAAGACTGGGCCTGATCGACCGCGAGGTCCGCCGCCTGATCGACGAGGGCGGCGACAGCTAGCCCCACCAAGCCGACCCCCATCAAGCCCCTCCGGCGATTGAGGAGCGGGGTCCGGGGCGGAGCCCCGAGACGTCAGCCACGTCGCAGCGCCCCGATGTCAGTGCCGAATGTGACACTCGCAAACGTGAACGAACGCTGGGCGCTGACCCCCACCGAGCACGGCGGAGCCGACGTCGTGCCGCTGGGCAAGGACGGCCTGCCCACGTCCCCCGTCACCCACGAGCCCGACCTGACCGAGGCCGTCCGCTCCCGACCGGAGGTCACCCGCTGGGTCTGGCGCGACACCCACGCCGTCCACCCCCGCCTCCTCGCCGCCGGCGTCCGCGTCGAGCGGTGCTACGACATCGAGGCCGCCGAGACCCTGCTCCTCGCCCACGAGGGCCGGCA
>NZ_JAMOLN010000382.1 GCF_024448165.1 Streptomyces longispororuber | reverse complement strand
GTCGCACACGGCCGCGCCGATGACCAGCCGGGCGTCCGCGGTGCCCGCCTCGTACGGGCCGTCGCCGTACACCGGGTCGCCGCCCACCCGCACGTGGAACTCCCCCTCGTCCACGCGGACCTCGACCACGCCCGGCTCGCCCAGCGCCTCCAGTTGCCGCAGCATCGGCAGGGCCAGCCAGTGCGCCCGCACCGCGTCCGTCGGCCGCCGCTCGGCGAGCTCCGCCGCACCCCATTCGCCCAGCGCGTGCAGCACGGGCAGCAACCGCCGCCCCCGCTCCGTGAGTTCGTACACGTACACCGACGCGGGCGCGGTGAGTCTGCGCCGGGTGGCGAGTCCGTCCCGCTCCATGTCCTTCAGGCGGGTGGCCAGCATGTCCGTACTGACGCCGGGGAGGTCGGCGTGCAGGTCGGTGTAGCGGCGCGGCCCGGCGAGGAGTTCGCGCACGATCAGGAGCGTCCAGCGGTCCCCGACGGCGTCGAGGGCGCGGGCGGCGGCGCAGTACTGGTCGTAGCTTCGGCGTGGCATGACGCGCAGTCTATGCATCTTGTTGGACTTTCCAAGCTCCCACTTGGTAAAACCAAGTACCCCAGCTAGGAGGCACGCACATGGAGTTCCGGCAGTCGAGCAAGCTGAGCGAGGTCTGCTACGAGATCCGCGGCCCGGTGATCGAGCACGCCAACGCGCTGGAGGAGGCCGGCCACAGCGTGCTGCGGCTGAACACCGGCAACCCGGCACTGTTCGGCTTCGAGGCGCCCGAGGAGATCGTCCAGGACATGATCCGGATGCTCCCGCAGGCGCACGGCTACACGGACTCGCGCGGCATCCTGTCCGCCCGGCGCGCCGTCGCCCAGCGCTACCAGGGGCTCGGCCTGGACGTCGGCGTCGACGACGTGTTCCTCGGCAACGGCGTGTCCGAGCTGGTCTCGATGGCCGTGCAGGCGCTCCTGGAGGACGGCGACGAAGTCCTCATCCCCGCCCCGGACTTCCCGCTGTGGACCGCGGTCACCACGCTCTCGGGCGGCAAGGCCGTGCACTACGTCTGCGACGAACAGGCCGACTGGTACCCGGACCTGGACGACATGGCCGCGAAGATCACCGACCGGACCAGGGCCGTCGTCCTCATCAACCCGAACAACCCCACCGGCGCCGTCTACCCGAAGGAGATCGTCGAGGGCGTCCTCGACCTCGCCCGGCGGCACGGCCTGATGGTGTTCGCCGACGAGATCTACGACCAGATCCTGTACGACGACGCGGTGCACCACAGCGCCGCCGCCCTCGCCCCCGACCTCGTCGTGCTCACCTTCTCCGGCCTGTCCAAGACGTACCGCGTCGCCGGGTTCCGGTCCGGCTGGCTGGTCGTCACGGGCCCGCAGCAGCACGCGCGGAACTATCTGGAGGGGCTGACGATGCTCGCCTCCATGCGGCTGTGCCCGAACGCGCCCGCCCAGTACGCCATCCAGGCCGCGCTCGGCGGCCGCCAGTCCATCCGTGAACTGACCGCGCCCGGCGGCCGGTTGCACGAGCAGCGCGACAAGGCGTGGGAGAAGCTGAACGAGATCCCCGGCGTCAGCTGCGTCAAGCCCAAGGGCGCGCTCTACGCCTTCCCCCGCCTCGACCCGAAGGTGCACAGAATCGTCGACGACGAGAAGTTCGTCCTCGACCTGCTGCTGCGCGAGAAGATCCAGGTCGTGCAGGGCACCGGCTTCAACTGGCCGCGCCCCGACCACTTCCGCATCCTCACCCTCCCGTACGCTGACGACCTCGACGCCGCGATCAGCCGGATCGGCCGCTTCCTGAGCGGCTACCGCCAATGACGCTGCCGGCCTGAAGACGGGAGCGCCCGTGCCGTCCTGCACCACCTGCTCGTACCCGAGCCACACCCAGTTCGCCTCGCCCGGGCTGGTCGGGCCCATCGTGTCCGGGGAGTTCGACCGGGCGCAGGACCCGGCGTGGCGGGAGTCGGGGGCGACGACGGTGGCGGACTACGCGCGCTGGTGCGGCCATCTGTGCGGGGCGACGTGCCTGCGCATGGCACTCGGGGACGAGGCGCCCTCGCTCTTCGAACTCCGCGACGGGGCCCTGAAGTTCGGTGCGTACACGGTCGACGCGGAGGGCGAGATCCACGGCATGGTGTACGCCCCGGCGGTGGAGTACGTACGGGACGTGCACGGCCTGGACGCCCGGGTGCACCGCGAGCTGGGCGTGGCCGGGATCGGGGAGCAGCTCGACGCGGGGCGCCTCGTCATCGCCTCCGTCCACTACGCGATCCGCCGCCCGCACGAACCGGCGCCCGGCCGGGGCGGCCATCTGGTCCTGGTCACCGGCCGCACGGCCGACGGCGCTGGATTCCACTTCCACAACCCGTCGGGCACGGACGCCGCGACGCGCACGGCCGAGCTGCCCGCCGCCCGGTTCGCGGACTACTTCGCGGGCCGCGGCATGTCGCTGCCCGGCCGGGACTAGCCCGTGGACGCCGCCCTGATAGCCGTGCTCGGCACGCTCCTCGGCTCGGTCGTCACGCACTACTTCCAGGGCCGCGCGACGGTGCGCAGCGCCGAACTGGCCCGCGCCGAGCAGCTCCGCCAGGAACGCATCTCCAGTTACAGCGCGTTCGCCGGTGCGCTCTTCGACTTCCGCCGCAGCCAGAACGACCGCTGGTTCCGCGCCCACGAGAACCCGGGCGGCCGGGAGGCGGAGACCGCGCGCTTCGCCTCGTACGAGGCACGGATCGCCGCCCGCCAGGCGCTGGTCCGGGTGCAGCTGGTCTGCGACGACCCACGACTGCGTCAACTCGCCGAGCAGGCCTTCGAGTTGACGAACTGCATGCACGAGGCGACGGACGAGACGGACCGCGACCGCCGCTCGCAGCGCAGCAAGGAGGCACTGAGCCGTTTCGTGGAGACGGCGGCGCCCAGCGTGCGCTAGGGCCTTCCGGTGCGGGGACGGGTACGGCTACAGGTACGGGTACGGGCGGCCGGTCGCGCGTACCGGCGGGCGGCGGCGGGCACTTCCCCGGTATGACCGACAGGCCGTTGCTGCTGCTCGACGTCGACGGACCGCTGAACCCCTACGCGGCGCGGTTTCCCCGGCTGCGCGGCTACCGCGCGCACCGGCTCCGCCCCAGCAGCTGGCTGGCCCGTCAGGAACCGGGGTCACGCGGTGTACGGCGCGGGCTGCGGGTCGTGCTGCATCCGGGACACGGGGCGCTGCTGCGGGCGCTGCCGTACGAACTCGCCTGGGCCACCACGTGGATGCACGAGGCGAACGAGATGATCGGCCCCGCGATCGGCCTCGCCGGGGACCTGCCGGTCATCGAGTGGCCCGAGCTGTTCGCCCACGACCCGGACGGGCTGTACTGGAAGACCCGGACGCTCGTGGAGTGGGCGGCCGGGCGGCCGTTCGCCTGGGTCGACGACATGGTGACCGAGCGGGACGTGGCGTACGTGCGCGCACACCACGACGCGCCCGCGCTGCTGCTCACGATCCATCCGCGCCGGGGACTGCGCGCGGACGACTTCGCCCGGCTGCGGGAGTGGGCGGACCGGACGGGCGCCTGACGAGGCGCTCGGGCGGGTCAGCCGCCCAGCAGCCCGTCCAGGGCCCGTACCGGGTCGGCGGCCGGCTCGCCGCGGGGCCACCAGTCCTCCCGGCCCGGGTCCGACTCGTACCCGTACCACAACCCGTCGCGGCCCAGGCGGAGTTGGAGGGACGGGGTGGACAGGTGG
>NZ_JAMOLN010000381.1 GCF_024448165.1 Streptomyces longispororuber | reverse complement strand
TGCCCTGGATCGGGCAGCTCTTCGAGTACGCCAAGGATCCCGTCGCGCTCTATCGGCGCAGCTGGGAGCGGTACGGCCCGGTCGCGCCGTTCCACGTGCTCGGGAAGAACTCGGCGCTGCTGCTCGGGCCCGACGCCATCGGTGAGGCGCTGCTGAACAAGGACAAGGCGTTCGCCAACGAACCGGCGTGGGCGCAGCTCGTCGGTCCCTTCTTCCATCGCGGCCTCATGCTCATCGACTTCGACGAGCACCGGGCACACCGGCGGATCATGCAGCAGGCCTTCACCCGTGAGCGGCTCGCCGCCTACACCCGCCGACTCCACCCCGCCATCGAGCGGGGCACGGCGCACTGGGAGGCGGACGGGGCGTTCCCCTCGTACTGGAAGCTCAAGCAGCTGACCCTCGACATCGCCGCGGACCTCTTCATGGGCGGCGCGGAGGACACCGGCCAGGCGGAGATGGACCGGGTCAACAAGGCGTTCGTCGCCTGCGTGCAGGCCGCGGCCGGAGTGGTCCGCGCCGACGTCCCGTTCACCCGGTGGGGCAGGGCCTACCGCGGTCGCAAGGTGCTGGAGGAGTTCCTGCGGCACTACCTCCCGGCGAAGCGCCGCGAACGGACCGACGACATCTTCTCGGTGCTCTGCCACATCGAGACGGAGGACGGCGAGCGGTTCACCGACGACGACGTGGTGAACCACATGATCTTCCTGATGATGGCGGCCCACGACACCTCGACCGTCACGACCTCCACGATCCTCCAGCACCTCGGCCAGCACCCGCACTGGCAGGGCCGCTGCCGCGCTCAGGCGCTCGCCCTCGGCCCCGCGCCGTCGATGGCCGAACTGGAGGGCCTGGAGGCGATCGACCTGGTCATGCGGGAGGCGCTGCGGCTGCAGGCCCCGGTGCCGACGCTGGTCCGGTACGCGGTCAGGGACACGACCGTGCAGGGCGTGCGGATTCCCGCCGGGACCGATGTGCTGCTGGGCCTCCAGTTCACCCACTTCATGGAGGAGTACTGGACGGATCCGACGGCCTTCGACCCCGACCGGTTCGGCCCGGAGCGCCGCGAGGACAGATCGCACCGGTACGCCTGGGAGCCGTTCGGCGGCGGCGTCCACAAGTGCATCGGGATGTACTTCGCCGGACTGGAGATCAAGGCGATCACGCACCGCCTGCTGCGCGAGTACCGCTGGACCGTGGACCCCGCCTACGTGCCGCCCATCGACTACCACTCCTTGCCGTTCCCCAAGGACGGCCGTCCGGTCGACCTCGTCGAGCTCTGAGCGAACCGTCGCCGCTGTCCGGCCGGAGCGCGATGGGTGAGACTGCTCGTCATGGACATGGGTAGCGTGGGATACACGGCAGTGGCGTACGGCGAGGTCGACGTGCTCGTGGGCGCCGACCGAGGCGCCTATCCGTACGCGAATCCGCTGCTCGTCCGCGGCACGGACGCCTCGCTGGTCGTCGATCCGTCGCTGACGCTCGTCGGGGGCGCGCCACCCGCGGACCTGGTCCTCGTCAGTCACGCCCACGAGGACCACATCGCCGGGCTCGGGCGCTACGACGACGTGCCGGTCCACGTCCACGCCGGCGACCTCGACGCGCTGCGGTCCCGCGCGGCGCTGGTCGCCGGGATCGGACTGCCGGACGAGGCGGTCGACGCCCACGACGCGTTGATGCGGGACGAGTTCCACGTTCGCGGGCGGCCCGACGCGCTGCGGTTCGAGGACGGCGCCGTGTTCGACCTCGGCGGGCGCACCGTCACCGTCGTGCACCTGCCCGGCCACACCGCCGGCCACTGCGGCTTCCTGGTCGAGCCTGACGGCTTCCTCTACGTGGGCGACATCGACCTGACGTCGTTCGGCCCGTACTACGGCGACGTCGGCAGCAGCCTCGCCGACTTCGAGGCGTCGATGCGCCGGTGCCGGGAGATCGACGCGAAGTGGTTCGGCACGGCCCACCACAAGGGGGTGATCGAGGGCGCCGATGAGTTCCGGCGCCGGCTCGACGCGTTCGCGGGTGTCGTCGAGAAGCGCGACGCCGCGCTCCTCGCGTTCCTGAAGGAGCCGCGGACCGTCGACGAGATCGCCGAGCACCGGCTCGTCTACCGGCCGCACGTGCAAGGAGCGCACGTGCGGCCGGTGGAGCTGCGGACGGCGGCGCAGCACCTCGACCGGCTGACGCAGGACGGGCTGGTCACGGTCGTGGCGGAGGGGCGGTTCCGCGCCGCCTAGGGCCTGTCAGGGGGTACCCCCGGCCGAAGGCCGGGGGAGGAACAGGCCGCCTCCGGGAGGCCGTCACCGGGGGTGCGGTCCCTGGTCCGGGTCCCGGGGCGGGATCGTCTCGCCGGGGACGACGCGCGGCGGCGGGGCGTCCGCGTCGACCGCTTCCTTGTTCCTCAGGGCGCGGGCCTCCGCCTTGAGGATGCGGGCCGACTTGCCCGCGTTGCGGGCGAGTTCGGGGAGCTTCTTCGCCCCCACGATCAGGACGATCACGATGAGGATGATGCCGATCTCACTGATGCCGAACATGGTCAGTCCTCGCCTCCCTCGTCGTCGCCGTCCCCGCCGTCCCCGCCGTCTTCATCGTCCCCTTCGAAGAAGTCGCCCACCTCGTCGACCACCTCGGCGGCGACCAGGCCGCCGACCACGCCGACGGCGAGCCCGGCCGCACCGACCGCCACGGCCGTGCCCACGCCGGGACCCGAACGGTGGCCGTGGCTCTCCTGCCCGTACGCGTCGTGTCCGTACGCGTCGTGTCCGTACGCGTCGTGTCCGTACATGCCGTGTCCGTACGAGGAGTGCGTGACGAACGAGGAGCGGTGGTCGACGAGTTCGCGCACCCAGCCGTCGACCAGAGCCGTCCAGTCGTGGTGGTGGATGCCGTCGTGGGCGACGGTGAAACGGGTGAGCGCGTCGTGGCCGGCGGAGAAGGGGCCGCCGCGCTTGTCCGCCTCCAGGACCACCTCCATGCCGCCGGGCGTGGCGAGGAAGGTGACCTCGAGCTCGTTCACCGCGTGGGCGTACTGCGGTGCCGGGGACAGCTCCAGCTCCTGGTAGAAGGGGAGCTGCTGGCCCGTGCCGCCGATCCGGCCGTACTCCAGGTCGGCCGAGCGGAAGCCGAAGCCGAGCTGTCCGAAGGCTTCGAGGATCGCCTCCTGCACCGGGAGCGGGCCGACGGTGAGCGGGTCGAGGTCGCCCTTGTCCCGGGCGCCGGCCACGGACAGCTCGGTGTGCACGCCGAGGACGACGCCGAGGTCCTGCCCGTACAGCTCGGTGAGCGGCGTCTCCCAGGGGAGCCGCACGGTGAAGGGGACGGTGCGGCTGTCGCCCTCGGCCAGCCGGAAGCCGCCGCCGACCACGAACCGGTCGAAGATCAGGGTGCCGTGGCGCTCGCCCGGCCCGTCCTCGTCGGTCTCCGCCTCGACCCGGGCGACCAGCTCCAGGGTGATGTGCTCGATGTCGAAGTCGGCGCCGCCGCCGCTGAGCCGGACCTCGCCGGAGAGCTCCCCGCCGGGCCGGACGGGGCCCGGTTCGAGGGCCGTGTCCACCGTGGGGCCGCCCACGCCCAGCGAGCCGAGCAGCCGTTTGAACACCATCGTGGCGTCCACTCCTCTGTGATGGGTCTGCTTCTGTTTCTGCTTCTGTTGGTGCTTCTGGATCTGTCGATACGGGAGGCGGGTCGGGAACACTGATCCGCCGCCCTGCGTTCTACAGATGTGTAGAAGCATAGGCGGCGTCAC
>NZ_JAMOLN010000380.1 GCF_024448165.1 Streptomyces longispororuber | reverse complement strand
GGCGCCCCCGGCGGCCCGGAGCGGCCGAAGCGGCGCGTCGGCGTCTGGGTCGGCACCATCGTCGGCGCCTTCGTCATCGGCGGCGGCGCGGCGGCCGGGGTGCTGCTGCTCCACGACGACGGCGACGGGGGCAAGGACGACACCAAGAACGACCAGCCGGTCGGGACGCAGACTCAGCAGTCACAGGAGGGCCAGGATTCCCAGGGATCCCAGGGATCACAGGGATCACAGGGATCACAGGGGTCACAGGAGTCCGGGGAGCCGTCCGCCGCCGAGTCGTCGCCCCCGGCCTCCGGCACCGGCGCGCCCACCGACCTGCCCGACGTCCCGGCCGGCTACCACCAGGTCTTCGACGACCTGGGCTTCTCCTTCGTCGTCCCGGACGTCTGGGAGCGGCAGGGCGTCAAGAACGGCAGCCAGATCACCTACGCGGGCAGTACAGGCCTGGAGAACTACCTCGTCGGCGTCATCCCGGACGCCGGCTACACGTCGTACGACAACACCCTGTCCATGGAGAAGCACCTCAAGGCGGACGAGACCAAGGAGAACTACCGGCGCATCCGGCTGGAGCGGAACACCTTCCAGGGCGAGGACGGCGCGCTCTGGGAGTACACGTACGAGGACGAGGCCGGGCGGACCGTCCACTGCATCGACCAGTCCTACGTCGCCGCCGGCGGCACCGAGTACGCGATCCTGCTCACCGCACGTGACGACGCCTGGTCCGACGCGCAGGACATGTACAGGATCGCCCTCGACTCGTGGCGGCTCACGGACACGGACTGAACGACTCGGCGGGCTCCGGCAGTTCACGGCGCAGGCCACCGCCCCGCGGGCCCGGCTCGCGGGGCACGCGCACGCCCGCGCCACCGCCGCCCTCGCCCTCGCCGAAGTCGAACCAGACCGTCACGACCGCGTCCCTGGGCACCTCGACCCCGGGCAGCGGGTACTGGCGCACCACGTACTCCACGGCGGCCCCGGCGAGATCGGGCCGGTCGCCGGCCGCCAGCCGGACGCCGTACGCGAGGGCCGCGGCCTGCGCGTCGACGGCCATGAGGCCGACGAACTTCGGGACGGGCACTTCGGGTGTCTTGGGTGTCTTCGGCACGGATGTCACCCCCAGGAGGTAACGGAAGGGTAGACCCGGGGGTGAGGCTGCCGGAAGCGGCCCTACAGGACCAGACGGAAGCAGTGGCCCTGCCGGCCCGTCGGCGTCACGAACGTCTCCGCCAGGTCCATGCCGAGGCGGCGGGTCACCGCGATCGACCGCTCGTTGCGCGCGTCGACCATCGCGACGACGCTGCCGAGGCCCGCCGCCCGCACCCGCTCCACGGTCGCGAGCGCGGCGGCCGTCGCGTACCCCTGGCCCCAGTGCGCGCGGCCGAGCCGCCAGCCGATCTCGATCTCGCCGACCGGGCCCCACTCGCGCTCCCACGGCTGCGCGCCCGTGAACCCGATGACCTGCCCGGCGTCGTCGGTCATCGTCCACAGGCAGAACCCGCGCTCCGCGTCGTGCCGGCGCTGGCGCGCGGTCAGCTCCTCGTACACGGACAGCTCGGCCGAGGCGCCTCCGTGGAACTCCATGACGTCGGGGTCGTCGAACACCCGGTGCCAGGCGAAGGCGTCCTCGTGGGTGGGGACGCGCAGTTCCACGGCGGGCAGAACTCGACTCATGGGCTGGCCCTTCGGCTGGGGGATCACTGCCGCTGAATAGACTGCCCATGTCCGTGCCGGACGGCACACCGTTTTCGAGACCACCGTTCTTCGAGACCACCGTTTTCGAGCCTGGGGAGAACCCGCCGTGACCGAGCAGCCCAAGCCTCTCTCCGAGCACAGCGCAGACGTGATCGTCGTCGGGGCCGGTCCTGCCGGTTCGACGACCGCGTACTACCTCGCGAAGGCGGGGCTCGACGTCCTGCTCCTGGAGAAGACGGCGTTCCCGCGCGAGAAGGTCTGCGGCGACGGCCTCACCCCGCGCGCCACCAAGCAGCTCGTCTCCATGGGCATCGACATCTCCGAGGAGGCGGGCTGGCTGCGCAACAAGGGCCTGCGCATCATCGGCGGCGGCGTCCGCCTCCAGCTGGACTGGCCGGACCTCGCCTCGTACCCGGACTACGGCCTGGTCCGCAAGCGGGACGACTTCGACGAGCAGCTCGCGCGGCAGGCGCAGAAGGCGGGCGCGCGGCTGTACGAGCGGTGCAACGTCGGCGCCCCGATCCTCGACGAGCGGACCGGCCGGATCACGGGCGTGCACGCCAAGCTCGGCGACGAGAAGCGCGAGGTCACCTTCCATGCCCCGCTCGTGGTCGCCGCCGACGGCAACTCGACCCGGCTCTCCCTGGCGATGGGCCTGCACCGCCGCGAGGACCGCCCGATGGGCGTCGCCGTCCGCACCTACTTCACCTCGCCCCGGCACGACGACGACTACCTGGAGTCCTGGCTGGAGCTGTGGGACCGGCGCGGTCCCGGCGAGGACCGGCTGCTGCCCGGCTACGGCTGGATCTTCGGGATGGGCGACGGCACGTCGAACGTGGGCCTCGGCATCCTCAACTCCTCCAAGGCGTTCCGCGAGCTGGACTGGCGCGAGGTGCTCAAGGCCTGGTGCGCGTCGATGCCGGAGGACTGGGGCTACACGCCGGAGAACATGACGATCCCGATCCGCGGCGCCGCCCTCCCGATGGCCTTCAACCGCCAGCCGCACTACACCAAGGGCCTGCTCCTGGTCGGCGACGCGGGCGGCATGGTCAACCCGTTCAACGGCGAGGGCATCGCCTACGCCATGGAGTCGGGACAGATCGCCGCCGACGTCATCGTGCAGGCCCACGCCCGCGCCACCGACGCCCAGCGCGAACTCGCCCTGCAGCGCTACCCGAAGGTCCTCAAGGACACCTACGGCGGCTACTACACGATGGGCCGCGCCTTCGTGAAGCTCATCGGCAACCCGAAGGTCATGAAGGTCGCGACGCAGCGCGGTCTGACCCACCCGATGCTGATGAAGTTCACGCTGAAGATGCTCGCGAACCTGACGGACCCGACCGGCGGCGACGCGATGGACCGGATCATCAACGGGCTGAGCAAGGTCGCACCGAAGGCCTGAGCGCGTCGATCGACGGGGCTGTCCAGGGCGAGGCCGACGTGGTGACCCCGCCCAGGACGCCCGTCGAGGCGTCCGTAAGGTCTGATTTGGCCGAACCGCCTGCTCGGGGAGAGGCTGAACCCATGATTTTCATCGCCGTGAAGTTCACCGTCCGTCCCGAGCACGCCGACTCCTGGCTGGAGAAGACCGCCGCGTTCACCGCGGCCACCCGCGCCGAGGAGGGCAACCTCTTCTTCGACTGGTCCCGCAGTGTCGACGACCCGAACCAGTACGTCCTCCTGGAGGGCTTCCGGGACGGCGACGCGGGCGCCGCGCACGTCGGCTCCGCCCACTTCAAGGCGGGTCTCGACGCGATGGCCCCGCTGGTCGCCTCGACCCCCGAGATCATCAACGCCGACATCCCGAACGAGGGTTGGGGCCCGATGGGCGAGCTGTCGCCGCAGGGCTGAGCCCGCCCGGCCGGCGGGGGCGCCCGCTTCGTACAGTGGGCGCCATGTCGGCTGATTCCCCTCTCATCCAGAGCCTGCGGACGGCCGTCGCCGCCGCGCCCCAGGACGTGCCGCTGCGGCTGCACCTCGCCGAACTGCTGCTGACCGCGGGCGCCGCCGACGCGGCGGTCGCCGAGGTGGCGGTCGCCCTGCAGCACGCGCCGGGCGACGCGCAGGCCCGGGAGCTGATGG
>NZ_JAMOLN010000038.1 GCF_024448165.1 Streptomyces longispororuber | reverse complement strand
TCACCGGCCCTCCCACCAGGAACTCGGGGAGAAGATCCGGGACCGCACTGCGCCGGCTGGGGTCGTGGCAGTGTGGAACATCTGAGGCACCCTAGTGGGGCCTGTGGGATTTCGTAAAACCCTCAACTCGATTCCTCCTTATCGGTCTCGGGTACCCAGGATTCGCGGAAGTCGACATCCGGGCGCACGCAGTCGCCCTATTGCCGATCTGTCCGTTATCGCACTGCTCATCCCGCTTAAAGCACGCATAACGCCCGCGGGCGACTCCGGGGATATGCCCGATTCGGTGGAATATGTTCCGCAGTAATTCAGCCGTCGGATTCTGTTGATTTCCTTGTGCGTACGCCAAGGGGAAACTGCGGGAAAACCGGGAAAGACATGCGTGGGGCATGTGTGCACCGCATGTGCGCCGATGGAAACGATCAAGCCGAATTCCGACCCCCGCCGGACACCCCCACGGCCCCGCCGACGTGCACTGCTCATGCGCCCCAAGGCCACAGGCCCCTCGCGCCCCCGCGCGCGCATGGCCGACGATGCGTCACCGACCGCATACAGGAGCCGTGTTGGTGGCACGATGGTTCTGGCGGGGGGTGTGTGGGGCTGAGCCCCCCGGGCCGGGAGAGCGGACCGACCTAGGGTGTGATCAGTGTGGCCATTTCGCTGTCAGTGGTGCTGTTGTTGGCGATCGTTCTCGTCGTGCTGATGCGCGGCGGCTCGATCAAGGCAGGGCCCGCCATAGTGGCGGTGCTCTTCGGCTTCTTCCTGGCCTCGACGGGAATGGCCCCCGCCATCAACAACTTCCTCAACTCCGTCGCGGACAGCATCAGCGCGATCAATTTCTGAGGCGGCGGCCGGGGACGCGAAAAAGCCCCCGGCCCGGTCCACGCGGAGTGGATCCGGGCCGGAGGCCTTTGTCGAGAGCGGGCGACGGGAATCGAACCCGCGTAGCTAGTTTGGAAGACTAGGGCTCTACCATTGAGCTACGCCCGCACGGCTCGCACCGCAGGTCGGTGACAGCGGCACGGTGGCATCGTAGCGGGTCCGGGGCCCCGCCCGCACACCCCATTACCGAGCCCCTCCGGTGCGCCCTCGATGCGCCCTCCGATGCGCCCCGCAATGCGGGAGCCGCACCGCCTGCGGGCATGTACCCTACGTGTCGCACCGACGGGGTGTGGCGCAGCTTGGTAGCGCGTCCGCTTTGGGAGCGGAAGGCCGTGGGTTCAAATCCCGCCACCCCGACCAGCGTTGTCGCGGCGTCGTGCGGGCCGCTGCGGATCACCGTAGGGCCCAGTTCAAGATCGCATTGTGGGCGGGCTCCGGCGTGCCGTTACTATGCAAGCTGCATGCCCGTGTGTCTCTCAAGCCGGGCAGAACCCAAGAAGTCAGCCCCCAAGGAGACCGAACCGTGAAGAGCGCCGTGGAGACCCTGAACCCGACCCGGGTTCGGCTCAGCATCGAGGTGCCCTTCGAGGAGCTCAAGGACAGCCTCGACGCGGCGTACAAGAAGATCAACCAGCAGGTCACGGTGAAGGGCTTCCGCAAGGGCAAGATCCCGGCCCGCGTCATCGACCAGCGCTTCGGCCGCGGTGCGGTCCTCGAGGAGGCCGTCAACGACGCGCTCCCGAAGTTCTACACCGAGGCGGTCAACGAGGCCGAGCTCAACGTCCTCGGCCAGCCCGAGGTCGACATCACGGAGCTGAAGGACGGCGAGACGCTGAACTTCACCGCCGAGGTCGACGTCCGCCCGACCATCGAGATCCCGGACTACTCCGGCATCGAGGTCGAGGTCGACGCCGTCGAGGTCACCGACGAGGACGTCGACAAGTCGGTCGAGCAGCTGCGCGACCGCTTCGCCTCGACGAACCCGGTCGAGCGCGCCGCCGAGGACGGCGACGTCGTGACGATCGACCTGGAGGCCAAGGTCGAGGGCGAGGTCCTCGAGGACGGCGTCGCCTCCGGCGTCTCCTACACCATCGGTTCCGGCGAGCTGCTCGACGGCATCGACGAGGCCGTGAAGGGCCTGGAGGCCGGTGGCGAGGCCACCTTCACCTCCGAGCTCAAGGGCGGTTCCGCCGAGGGCAAGGAGGCCGAGGTCACCGTCAAGGTCACCCAGGTCGCCGCCCGTGAACTCCCGGCCCTGGACGACGAGTTCGCCCAGCTCGCCTCCGAGTTCGACACCCTCGACGAGCTGAAGGCCGACAGCCGCAAGCGCCTCGAGAACATGAAGCAGTACGACCAGGCCACGCAGGCCCAGGAGCGCGTCCTGGAGAAGCTGCTCGAGCTGGTCGAGGTCCCCGTTCCCGAGAAGCTGCTCGAGGACGAGGTCAACACCCGCAAGCACAACCTCGAGCACCACCAGCTCGGCCAGATGGGCCTGGACATCGAGAAGTACCTCGAGATCCAGGGCAAGACGGTCGAGGAGTTCGACGCCGAGACGCGCGAGCAGGCCGTCAAGGGCATCAAGACGCAGTTCGTCCTCGACGAGCTCGTCAACAAGGAGAAGCTGAACGTGAACCAGGAGGAGCTCACCGAGCACCTCATGCGTCGCGCCGCCTCCTCCGGCATGTCCCCCGACCAGTTCGCCCAGGCCGTCGTCGAGGGCGGCCAGGTCCCGATGCTGGTCGGCGAGGTCGCCCGCGGCAAGGCCCTTGCCGTGGTCGTCGAGGCCGCCACCGTCAAGGACACGAACGGTGAGGTCGTCGACCTGGAGGACGATGAGGAGGAGACGACGGAGGAGGCCACCGAGGCCGCCGCCGACGCCACCGAGTCCGTCGAGTCCGCCGAGGACAAGACCGAGGCCTGAGCCTCGCAGCAGTACCTGTGACAGGCCCCCGGAACTTCGGTTCCGGGGGCCTGTCGTGCCCCGCAGGGGCGCGGGGAACGGCGCGAGCGACCACGGACCACTCGCACCCGCCGACCGGCACCGCGAGGCAGACGCGTCCGCGGGTCCCGCCACGAGCGGAGCGACCTGCGCTCACAGCGAACAGTTCCTTCTGCGGGATTCCCCGGAGGGACCCGCGCGTTAGGGTCCATGAAGAGGCGGGCAGGGGAGTCCCGAGCGAGGCCCCCGCCCCCAGCTAGAGACGCGAGACGGCGCGTAGCCGTCAGAGACGAGCAGGTGGATACGTGACGATTCAGATGCCTTCCGCCGCCGGCGAGCCGTCCATCGGTGGTGGCCTCGGCGACCATGTCTACAACCGGCTGCTCGGCGAGCGAATCGTCTTCCTCGGCCAGCAGGTCGACGACGACATCGCCAACAAGATCACCGCGCAGATGCTCCTCCTGGCCGCAGACCCGGACAAGGACATCTACCTCTACATCAACAGCCCCGGTGGCTCGGTGACGGCCGGCATGGCGATCTACGACACCATGCAGTACATCCCGAACGACGTCGTCACCATCGGCATGGGCATGGCCGCCTCCATGGGCCAGTTCCTGCTCACCGGCGGCACCGCGGGCAAGCGCTTCGCGCTCCCGAACACCGACATCCTGATGCACCAGGGCTCCGCCGGCATCGGCGGCACGGCCTCCGACGTCAAGATCCAGGCCGAGTACCTGCTGCGCACGAAGCAGCGCATGGCGAGGATCACGGCCCAGCACTCCGGCCAGACCGTCGAGACGATCATCCGTGACGGCGACCGCGACCGCTGGTACACCGCTGAGGAGGCCAAGGACTACGGCCTCATCGACGAGATCATCACTGCCGCTACGGGTGTTCCGGGCGGCGGCGGCACCGGCGCCTGATCCCCGCGATCAGCGTCGGCCTGCCCCAAGCCCACTGCTTCCTTCACCAGGACGGAACACCGCCATCATGAACAACATCCCCGGCAGCGGCCTCTACACGGGCCCGCAGGTCGACAACCGCTACGTGATCCCGCGCTTCGTCGAGCGCACCTCGCAGGGCGTGCGCGAGTACGACCCGTACGCGAAGCTCTTCGAGGAGCGCGTGATCTTCCTCGGCGTGCAGATCGACGACGCGTCGGCCAACGACGTCATGGCGCAGCTGCTGTGCCTGGAGTCGATGGACCCGGACCGCGACATCTCCATCTACATCAACAGCCCCGGCGGCTCGTTCACGGCCCTCACGGCCATCTACGACACGATGCAGTTCGTGAAGCCGGACATCCAGACGGTCTGCATGGGCCAGGCGTCCTCCGCGGCCGCCGTGCTCCTCGCCGCCGGCACCCCGGGCAAGCGCATGGCCCTGCCGAACGCCCGCGTGCTGATCCACCAGCCCTCCGGCGGCACCGGCCGTGAGCAGCTCTCCGACCTGGAGATCGCGGCGAACGAGATCCTCCGGATGCGTACGCAGCTGGAAGAGATGCTGGCCAAGCACTCGACGACGCCGATCGAGAAGATCCGCGACGACATCGAGCGCGACAAGATCCTGACGGCCGAGGACGCCCTGGCGTACGGCCTCGTCGACCAGATCATCTCGACGCGCAAGATGAACAACGAGGCGATCGCGTAACGGCTCGCTGTATCGTCTGCCATCCCTTGGCACGGTTCACGTCAAAGTGAACCGTGCCAAGGGGGGCCCGAACGGGGGGCCCGGCAAGGTACCGTCGGATACAGGCACCAGGAGCCGCTGAACGTGGCGTCTCCCAGGCGAAGGGGAAGCACCTCGTGGCACGCATCGGTGACGGCGGCGATCTGCTCAAGTGCTCGTTCTGCGGAAAGAGCCAGAAGCAGGTCAAGAAGCTCATCGCAGGCCCCGGTGTATACATCTGCGACGAGTGCATCGACCTCTGCAACGAGATCATCGAGGAAGAACTCGCGGAGACGAGCGAAGTGCGTTGGGAAGAACTTCCCAAGCCGCGCGAGATCTACGAGTTCCTCGAGGGCTACGTCGTGGGCCAGGAGGCCGCCAAGAAGGCGCTCTCCGTGGCGGTCTACAACCACTACAAGCGCGTCCAGGCCGGCGAGAACGGCGGCGCGAGCGGCCGTGACGACGCCATCGAACTGGCGAAGTCCAACATCCTGCTGCTCGGCCCCACCGGCTCGGGCAAGACGCTCCTCGCCCAGACGCTGGCGCGGATGCTGAACGTCCCGTTCGCCATCGCCGACGCGACGGCGCTCACGGAAGCGGGCTACGTCGGCGAGGACGTCGAGAACATCCTGCTGAAGCTGATCCAGGCGGCCGACTACGACGTCAAGAAGGCCGAGACCGGGATCATCTACATCGACGAGATCGACAAGGTCGCCCGCAAGAGCGAGAACCCGTCGATCACGCGCGACGTCAGCGGCGAAGGCGTGCAGCAGGCCCTCCTGAAGATCCTCGAGGGGACCACGGCGTCGGTCCCGCCGCAGGGCGGCCGCAAGCACCCGCACCAGGAGTTCATCCAGATCGACACGACGAACGTGCTGTTCATCGTGGGCGGCGCGTTCGCCGGACTGGAGAAGATCATCGAGTCGCGGGCGGGCGCCAAGGGCATCGGCTTCGGCGCGACGATCCACTCCAAGCGCGAGCTGGAGGAGAAGGACCAGTTCCAGGAGGTCATGCCGGAGGACCTGGTGAAGTTCGGGATGATCCCCGAGTTCATCGGCCGTCTCCCCGTCATCACCTCGGTCCACAACCTCGACCGCGAGGCGCTCCTGCAGATCCTCGTCGAGCCGCGCAACGCCCTGGTGAAGCAGTACCAGCGCCTCTTCGAACTCGACGGCGTGGAGCTGGACTTCGAGCGCGAGGCCCTGGAGGCCATCGCCGACCAGGCGATCCTGCGCCGCACCGGCGCCCGCGGCCTGCGCGCGATCATGGAGGAAGTCCTCCAGTCGGTGATGTACGAGGTCCCGTCCCGCAAGGACGTGGCGCGCGTGGTCATCACCGCGGAAGCCGTTCACTCGAACGTGAACCCGACGCTGATCCCGCGGGACGCGCGCGGCGGCGGCAGCGGCGAGCAGAAGTCGGCGTAGCCGCGGAGCGGTCGACACGACGTGAGAGGGGCCCCGGTCGGACATCCGACCGGGGCCCCTCTCGTGCGCTGCGATCCGGGCGTCAGGCCTTGACGCGGACCTCGGCGCGGAACTTCTTCGTGGTCTCCGAAGCCGTCTTCAGGTCCGGGCTCTTGCCGGCCATCATGTCGGCGATCTCGACCGGCGCGACGAGCGCGACGGTGCTGTGGTCGCCCCAGATGCAGACCGGCATGTGGACCTTCTTGGGCCCGGTGGACGTACCCGACGACGGGTCGGTGTTCTCGACCGTCATCTCCTGGCACTTCAGGATGTAGTCGTCCGTGCTGTAGTCGGTCGGGTCACCGACGAGCTCGGCCTTGGCGTCGTCGCTGTCGCCACCCTTCGCGGCCTCCAGCGCACCCTTGGAGAACATGCCGTCGACGACCGACTCCGGGTCCTCGATCTCTCCGTACGCGCCCTGGAACTGGAGCACCTTGCCCGCGAGCGGGTTGGAGGTGTCCTGGACCTGGTACGAGGCGTTGACCGGCTTGCCGTTCTTCAGGCCGTCCTTCTCGGCGTCCTTCATGTCCTGCTCGTCGAAGCCGTCGCCGTCGTCGGCGCCCTTCTTGTACTCGCCCAGGACCGTGGCCGGCGTCGTCAGCTTGTGCGCGCCGTCGTCCGCCACCGACGCGCCGCCGCCCCCGCCGAGCACGAAGTACGCGCCCACGCCGAGCGCCGCCACCACCGCGACCGCGGCGATGATGATGCCGGTCTTCTTCTTGCCGCCCCCCTGCGGCGGGGCCGGCGGGTACTGGCCGTACGCGTCCTGCTGCGGCTGGCCGTAGGGGCCGGGCTGCTGCGGCTGGCTGTAGCCGCCGGGCTGCTGGCCGTACGGGTTCGGCTGCTGCGGCGGGACGCCCTGCGGCGCCTGCTGCGGGTAGCCGTAGCCGGGCTGCGGGGCCTGGGGCTGCTGGCCGTACGGGCCCGGCTGCTGCGGCTGCTGGCCGTAGGGCCCGGGCTGCTGGGGCTGCTGGCCTCCGTAAGGGCCCGGCTGGTTGTAGCTCATTGGTGGGGTTCCCTCCCGATGCTTATGTGCTCCCGACATCCTGACGTACGCGCGTGCGGTTCGGGCCACCGGATTCGGTTTCAGTACAGCCTTGTGACCCCTCTAAACTGGCGGCGTGACCGAGAACTCTCAGCAGCAGAACCCAGCGCCCACCACCGAACTGCCGACCCAGTACGCGCCGGCCGAGGTAGAGGGGGCGCTGTATCAGCGCTGGGTGGACCGCGGCTACTTCACCGCTGACGCCAAGAGCGAGAAGGATCCGTACTCGATCGTCATCCCGCCGCCGAACGTCACGGGCGCGCTGCACCTGGGCCACGCGTTCCAGGTGACGCTGATGGACGCCCTCACGCGCCGCAAGCGCATGCAGGGCTTCGAGACGCTCTGGCTGCCGGGCATGGACCACGCCGGCATCGCCACGCAGAACAAGGTGGAGCAGCAGCTCGCCGAGGAGGGCAAGTCCCGGCACGACATCGGCCGCGAGGCCTTCGTCGAGAAGACCTGGCAGTGGAAGAACGAGTACGGCGGCCGGATCCTCGGCCAGCTGAAGCGGCTCGGCGCCGGTCTCGACTGGTCGCGTGAGCGGTTCACCATGGACGAGGGGCTGTCCCGCGCCGTCCAGAAGATCTTCAAGGACCTGTTCGACGACGGCCTGATCTACCGTGCCGAGCGCATCATCAACTGGTGCCCGCGCTGTCTGACGGCCATCTCGGACATCGAGGTGGACTACCAGGACGACGACGGCGAGCTGGTCTCGCTGAAGTACGGCGAGGGCGACGAGACCGTCGTCGTCGCGACCACCCGGGTCGAGACGATGCTCGGTGACACCGCGGTCGCCGTCCACCCGGACGACGAGCGGTACGCGCGCCTCATCGGCAAGCGGATCAAGCTGCCGCTGACCGACCGGACGATCCCCGTGGTCGCGGACACGCACGTCGACCCGGAGTTCGGGACCGGCGCGGTCAAGGTCACCCCGGCCCACGACCCGAACGACTTCGCGATCGGGCAGCGGCACGACCTGGAGACCCTGACGGTCATGGACGAGCGCGGTGTGATCACCGTGCCCGGTCCGTTCCAGGGCCTCGACCGCTTCGAGGCGCGGTCCGCGATCGTCGCCGCGCTGCGCGAGCAGGGCCGGGTGGTCTCCGAGAAGCGGCCGTACGTCCACTCCGTGGGCCACTGCTCCCGATGCAAGACCACCATCGAGCCGCGGCTCTCGCTGCAGTGGTGGGTCAAGGTCGAGACGCTCGCCCAGGCCGCCGGTGACGCGGTCCGCGACGGGCGGGTCGAGCTCCACCCGAAGGAGATGGAGCGCCGGTACTTCGACTGGGTCGACAACCTCAACGACTGGTGCATCTCGCGCCAGCTGTGGTGGGGCCACCGGATCCCCGTCTGGTACGGGCCGGAGGGCCAGGTCGTCTGCGTCGGTCCCGACGAGGAGGCGCCCGGCACCGAGGCCGAGGGCTGGACGCAGGACGAGGACGTCCTGGACACCTGGTTCTCGTCCGGCCTGTGGCCGTTCTCCACGCTCGGCTGGCCGGAGCAGACCGAGGACCTCGCGAAGTTCTATCCGACCTCGGTGCTCCTGACCGGGCACGACATCATCTTCTTCTGGGTCGTCCGGATGATGATGTTCGGGCTCTACTCGATGGACGGCGAGATCCCGTTCCAGACGGTCGCCCTGACCGGTCTGGTGCGCGACGAGTTCGGCAAGAAGATGTCGAAGTCGAACCCGAACGCGGTGGACCCCATCGACTGGATGGACGCCTACGGTTCGGACGCCGTCCGGTTCACGCTGGCCCGCGGCGCCAACCCGGGTGCGGACGTGCCGATCGGCGAGGACTGGGTCCAGGCCTCCCGGAACTTCGCCAACAAGATCTGGAACGCGACCCGCTTCGCGCTGATGAACGGCGCGACGATCGAGGGCCCGCTGCCGGAGCCGTCGCAGATGACGGCGACGGACCGGTGGATCCTGTCGCGGCTCAACAAGGTCGTGGCCGAGGTCGACGCGTACTACGACGACTACCAGTTCGCGAAGCTCTCCGACTCGCTCTACCACTTCGCGTGGGACGAGGTCTTCGACTGGTACGTCGAGCTGTCGAAGACGACGTTCATGGCGGGCGGCGAGCCGGCCAAGGTGTCGGGCCGGGTCCTCGGTGAGGTCCTGGACGTGACGCTGCGACTGCTGCACCCGGTCGTGCCGTTCGTGACGGAGACGCTGTGGACGACGCTGACCGGTGGTGAGTCCGTGGTCGTCGCCGACTGGCCGAAGGCTGTGTCGGTTCCTGGTGCTGACGCACCGGGCGGCTTCCGGGACGAGGCGGCCGAGAAGGAGATCGAGACGGTCCAGCAGGTCGTCGTCGAGGTCCGCCGCTTCAAGGCCGAGCAGGGGCTGAAGGCCGGGCAGCGCGTCCCGGCCCGGCTCACCCTGGACGGCACGGCGCTGGCCCCGCACGAGCCGGCGATCCGTCAGCTGCTCAAGCTGCAGCCGGAGGGCGAGGACTTCGCGGCCGCCGCGACGCTGCCCGTCGCCGGTGCCGAGGTGGCGCTGGACCTGTCGGGCGCGATCGACGTGGCCGCCGAGCGCAAGCGTCTGGCCAAGGACCTCGCCGCCGCCGAGAAGGACAAGGCGCAGGCCGAGGGCAAGCTGGGCAACGAGAAGTTCCTGAGCAAGGCCCCGGACCACGTGGTCGACGGCATCCGCGCGCGCCTCGCCAAGGCGGACGAGGACATCGCCCGCATCCAGGCGCAGCTGGAGCGACTGCCGCAGGCGTGACCCTCGTACGGGCATGACGAAGGCCCCCGGGACCGCAGGGTTCCGGGGGCCTTCGTGCGTGCGGCTACGCGGTGGGGCCGGGGCCGTCGTCCTTGCCGCGCAGCACCGGGACCAGGCTGCGCAGGGCGAGTCCCGCGGCGATCAGGGTGAGACAGCCGACGACCAGGGCGAGGATGGCCAGCGGGTTCGAGCCGGTGGCGGCGAGGGCTCCGGTGCCGCCGCCACCGAGTATCGCGGCGTCGGTGGGCTTTCCGTACATGGTGGATCAACTCCTGTGCGTGGGGCGTGAGTTCAGGTGGCGACCCAGCGGGCCTCGCGGCGCAGCGCCAGATCGACGAGGGAGCGGACGAAGACGGCCTGGCGGAAGACGTCGTAGAGCAGCTCCGGGATGAGTGGCGCGGCCAGCAGCGCGGCCCGCCAGCCGAGGCGGCGCACGGTCAGGGTGCGTTCGGCGACGAACAGCAGGGTGATCGCGGTCCAGAAGACGGAGAAGCCGCCCCAGCCCACGAGCGTCAGGTTCAGCACGGCGAACAGGGCGAACAGGGCGAGCGCCAGGGCGCCGGCGCCGAGCAGCATCTGCTGGCGGAAGTACGGCGCGGTGACCTTGGTCCAGCCGTAGTCGCGCAGGTTCTCCAGGGCGCCGCGCTGCCAGCGCAGCCGCTGGTGCCACAACTTGCCGATGGAGGGCATCACTTCGGTGACCAGCCAGCAGCCGTCGGGGGAGACCGTGCGGTGGCCGAGCGTCTTGACCGCCTTGGTCATCTCGTCGTCCTCGGTGAGCGAGGCCAGCGAGTAGTAGCCGTCACCGCCGCCGATCGTCCCGGCGAGCCGGGCGTCGCGGACCTGGCGCAACACGTCGGCGCGGAACAGGGTGCCGGTGCCGGTGAGGACCACGGCCTCGTTCTTCTTGCGGCGGATCTCCAGTGCGTAGCGCTGGTACTCCATCCGCTGGAGCATGCCGAGCACGCCGCTGCCCTGTTCGCCGTAGAAGATGCCGCCGACCGCGCCGACCGTCCCGTCCTCGTCGAAGGCCTCGACGGCGCAGCGCACGAAGTCCGGGTTGAGGACGGTGTCGGCGTCCTGCACGAGGACGTACGCGTCGTCGTCCAGGTCCGCGAGCAGGGGCGCGAGAGCCTGGTTGAGTGCGCCGGCCTTCTTGTCCCTGTTGTCGGTGGGGAGGAAGACCTCGGCGCCGCAGTACTCGGCGATGCGGGCCGTCCTGTCGGAGCAGTTGTCGGCGACGACCACGATGCGGTCGGGGCGCCGGGTCTGCCGGTACAGGCCGGCCAGGGTGGCGACGATGCGGTCCTGTTCGTCGTGGGCGGGTATCAGGGCGACGAGTGTCATGGAAGAGCTGTCCCTTGCTCTGTCGTCGAAGCGTCGCAGGCAGGTCTTCCTGCGACACCGACGACTGTGGGACGGCAGGGTGGTGGGACCGTGGCACGCGGGTTGCGCGACGGTTGCTGAGGGCGGCGCGGGACGGAAAGGGCCCTTCGGCCCGGGTCCTAGGGCCGGGTCCGGCCGGGCGGAAGGTACCGGTAGCCGACGCCGCGGACGGTTTCCACGGGGGCGGGCCGGCCGGTGGCCCGCTCGATGCTGCGGCGCAGGCGCAGCACCGTGTACTTGACCTTCGACGGGTCCCCGTCCGGCCGGGTCCGCCAGGCCCGGTCGATGAGCTGCTGCGGGCTGAGCACCTGTCCGGCGTTGTAGGCGAGCGCGAACAGCAGGTCGAACTCCAGCGGGGTGAGGGGGACGAAGGTGCCGTCGAGCGAGGCTTCCCGGGTGGCGACGTCGAGGCTGAGGCAGCCGTCGTTGAGCAGCTGGTGCGTCGGTTCGGCGGGCCGGGCCCGGCGCAGTCGCGCCAGGATCAGCGCCTTGGCCAGGGGCCGGGGCATGTCGAGCCACAGCAGATCGTCGGCGCCCGCCCGGAGCGCCCGCAGGGCGATCCGCTCCCGGTAGCTGCGGTCGAGTGCCATGACGCGCAGGTCCTCGCTCAGGGCGCGGACCTGTTGCAGCACCTCCCACGGACCCGGGTCGCGCACCCGCAGGCTGAGCAGCATCAGATCCGGCCGGTACTTGTAGAGGTCGCGCAGGGCGTCCCGGCCGGTGTGCACGAGGTGGTACGTGAAGTGCTCGTCCTGCAGTTGCTGGAGGATCTCAGGGGGAGCGTCGGGCGGCGTCGCCACCAGCAGCAGCGGCAGGGCCCGTCTCCCGGGCGTGCCGTGGGTCATGCGACGCGCAGCCCGAGCCGGACCAGCTCCGCCTCCGCCAGCGCGTCCAGGGTCGCCGGGTCGCCCTCCCGCCAGCTCTCGGCGAGGCTGCCCGGGGTGCTGTCGGGGAGCGTGTCGGCGGTGCGGCCGACCTCGTCGAGGGGGCGCAGCAGGGCACGCAGGGCGAGGAGTTCACGGCCGTCCTCGGTGGCCGCGAGGTCCCGGGCGGCGGCGGCCTGCCGGACCCAGCGCAGCCGTCGCGGCAGCCACAGCAGGAGCAGCAGCCCCACGGGTACGACGAACAGGGCGACGGCCGCGAGGAGGGCCAGTGCCCGGGCGGGGCCCGCCCCGGGCGGCGCGGCGCTCGCGAGCCGGTCGCCGGCCAGGGCGACGTCGTGCAGCGTGCCGTTCATCCGCGGTCCGAGCAGCGGGATCCGGGGCCGGGGGTGGGGCGCGGGACGGGCCTCGAAGGAGATGAGCCGGTGCGCGACGACGGCGGCCGCGGCCCAGCCCGCGGTCCACAGCAGGACGGCTCCGTCGCCGAGGAGCTGCCGGGCGCGGCGGCCGGGGTGATGTGCGTACCACATGCTCCGATTGGACCCCCGGAGTCCCCGGACGGGGTGGTCACCGCGCCGGACGGCCGAGCGGGTTACGGCGGATGGACGCGCGCGACCGGCGGGCCGGGCGGGCCGCGCCGCGAACTGCGGCCGGGCCGGGCCGCGTTGACGGCCGGGGCCGCGCCCGGCCTTCCGGCGGCGGCCCGGCCCGGGAGCGGGGACCGGCGCGCCGGGGCGCCCGCCGTCACCCGATCAGGCCCCGAGCCGCCCGAACCGGGCACGGGGCCTTGGATGATGGACCCCATGCACGACCAGGCCGGCACACGGGCGATCCGCCGGGCGACGGCCGCGGGCCGTCGTCTGGGGCGCTGGTGGCCGCGGATGGAGCGCTGGCGCGGCACCCCGCACGCCGTCGACCTGGCCACGGCCGGCGGCTGCTTCGCCCTGATGAGTCTGGACATCCCGGGCCTCGCCAAGGCGGACAACTCCCTCAACGGCACGATGGCCACGATCGTGCTCGCCCTCGGCGCCGCGACGCTGCTGCTGCGCCGCCGGGTGCCGTGGGGCCCCTGGCTCCCGTACGCGGTCGCCCTCGTGTTCCTGGGCTGGCTGCACGAGCTGACCCTGATCCAGTTCGCGCTGTACTCCGTGGCCCGCTACCGGAGCCGCACCGCGGGCGTCCTCGCGTGCGCCGGATATCTCGTCGTGTGCGGCGTCTCGTACGCGCTCCCCGACTGGCCGGCCCACCGCGGCGAGACGGTCAGCCAGTTCCTCGGTCTCGTCGTGCCGGTCGGCGTGCTCGCCACCGGCGTCGGCATCGCCGCGAACCGGCGCGACCTCGTCCAGGCACTGGAGCGCCAGCGCACCGAGACCGCGCTGCTCCAGGCCGTGCAGGAGGAGCGCAGCAGCGTCGCGGGGGACGTGCACGACTTCGTGGGCCGCGAGCTGACCATGCTCGCGGTGCGTGCGGAGGTGCTGTCGCGGCGGGCCCGCGGCGAGCCCTGGGAGCGGGACTTCGACGAGCTGTCGGAGACGGCCCGCCGGGCGCACCTGCTGCTGAACGAGATCGTCGTGCGCCGCGGCAGCGGAGGCGGCGCCCCGACCCCCGGCCTGGAGGCCCTGCCCCGGCTCGCGCGGGAGAGCGGCGGCGCGGGCAACGAGGTGCGGGTGCACGTCGACGCCGCCGCCCACGACCAGTCCCCGCTGCGCCAGGCCGCCGTCTACCGGGTCGTCCAGGAGTGCCTGACGAACGCGGCCAAGCACGCCCCCGGGCAGCCGGTCGAGATCACGGTCGGGCTGACCGCGGACCGCCTCCGCGTCACGGTCGCCAACCCCCTCCCGGACACCGCCCCCGGCCTCGCCCCGGTCTCCGCGGGGACCGGTACGGCGGGGATGGCGGAGCGGGTGCACGCGATGGGCGGCACGTTCCGGGCGGGCGAGCGGGACGGCACGTACGAGGTGGAGGCGGAACTGCCGAGGTCCGGCGGCGGGTGAACCGGGCCCCTCGGGGCCCGGCGGGGGAGCGGGCTACGCCGCGGTCAGCATCCGCTGCAGGTCGTCGAACTCGTCCACGCACTTCCCGCAGCCGAGCGCGACGCTGTCCAGCGGATCGTCCGCCACGAACACCGGGATCCCGGTGGCGGACGCCATCCGCAGGTCGAGGCCCGGCAGCAGCGCGCCCCCGCCGGTCAGCACGATCCCGTGCTCCATGACGTCGCCCGACAGCTCCGGCGGGCACTCCTCCAGCGTCGCCCGCACCGCCGAGATGATCGCCTCGACCGGCTCGTCGAGCGCGGCCCGCACCTCGCGCACCGTCAGCTCGACGGTCCTGGGCAGCCCCGCGACCTTCTCCCGGCCCCGCACGGTGAACGACCGCATCTCGAAGGCGTCCTCACCCGGCACGGGCCACGCGGACCCGATCGCGACCTTCACGTGCTCGGCGGTCCGCTCCCCGATCAGCAGCCCGTGCTCCTTGCGCACGAAGTCGGTGATCGCCTCGTCGAGCCGGTCGCCGCCCACCCGCAGCGACTGCGACGTGACGACGCCGCCCAGTGAGATGACGGCCACCTCGCTCGTGCCGCCGCCGATGTCCACGACCATCGACCCGCGCGGCTCCGCCACCGGAAGGCCCGCCCCGATCGCCGCCGCCATCGGCTCCTCGATCAGGTGCACGGCCCGGGCCCCGGACCGCTGGGCGGCGTGCACGATGGCGCGCCGCTCGACCGGGGTGACGCCGCTGGGCACGCAGACGACCATCCGGGTGCGGGGCCGCCGGCCCGGCACGGCCTTGCGCACGAAGTGCCGGATCATCTCCTCGGCCGCCTCGTAGTCGCTGATGACGCCGTCGCGCAGCGGCCGGATCGCGGTGATCGACCCCGGGGTCCGCCCGATGGTCTCCTTCGCCTCGCTGCCCACGGCCAGCACGCCGCCCCGGCCGCCCTCCTTGACGGCCACGACCGACGGCTCGTTCAGCACGATGCCCTGACCGCGCACGTAGAGAAGGGTGTTGGCGGTGCCGAGATCGATGCCTATGTCCATGATCGCCAAGTTTGCAGGGCGATGCTGTGATCCGGGGGGCCCAAGGTCCCGAAACGGACGGGTCCAAGGTCCTGAACCGGCGCGGCGGGTGGTGTCCGCGCCGCTGT
This sequence comes from Streptomyces longispororuber, assembly GCF_024448165.1. Lineage (GTDB taxonomy): Bacteria > Actinomycetota > Actinomycetes > Streptomycetales > Streptomycetaceae > Streptomyces > Streptomyces longispororuber_A. The sequence goes on along the minus strand of NZ_JAMOLN010000038.1, from coordinate 42,790 downwards.
CGGTGCGGCTCCGTAGACTGGCGTACGTGAGTGACCTCCCCCCGCGCGACAGCAGCGACGACCACGCCCCCTTCGACGACGACGGCGCAGACGCCTTCGAGGAGATCGTGGGTGCCGAGACGACCCGCGATCCCGACCTCGCGGTGATCGAGGCGGGCAGCCGCACCCTGCGCACGCAGGGCGGGGCGCCGCAGGGCGACGGCATCCCGGCGCGCCCGCAGGACCCGGAGGTGGTGAAGGCGCTGCGCGAGGTGGAGGCCGACCTCGCCACGCGCTGGGGCGAGACGAAGCTGGAGCCGTCCGTCGCCCGCATCGCGGCCCTGATGGACGTCCTGGGCGAGCCGCAGAAGGCATACCCCTCGATCCACATCACGGGGACGAACGGGAAGACGTCCACGGCCCGCATGATCGAGGCGCTCCTCGGCGCCTTCGAGCTGCGCACCGGGCGGTACACGTCGCCGCACGTCCAGTCGATCACCGAGCGCATCAGCCTGGACGGCGCGCCGATCGGGCACGAGCGCTTCGTCGAGACGTACAACGACATCAAGCCGTACGTCGAGATGGTCGACGCCCAGCAGGAGTACCGGCTCTCGTTCTTCGAGGTGCTGACCGGCATGGCGTACGCGGCCTTCGCCGACGCCCCGGTCGACGTGGCGGTCGTCGAGGTCGGCATGGGCGGCAGCTGGGACGCGACGAACGTGATCGACGGATCGGTCGCGGTCATCACCCCCATCGACCTCGACCACACCGACCGGCTCGGTTCCACGCCCGGCGAGATCGCGGGCGAGAAGTCCGGGATCATCAAGCAGGGCGCCACGGTGATCATGGCGCAGCAGCCGGTCGACGCGGCGCAGGTGATCCTGAAGAAGGCCGTCGAGACGGACGCGACCGTGGCCCGCGAGGGCCTGGAGTTCGGCGTCGTCTCGCGCCAGGTCGCCGTCGGCGGCCAGCTCATGACGCTGCGCGGCCTGGGCGGTGAGTACGAGGAGGTCTTCCTCCCGCTGCACGGCGCGCACCAGGCGCACAACGCGGCGGTGGCGCTCGCCGCGGTCGAGGCGTTCTTCGGCGTCGGCGCGGAGCGGGTGGAGCCGCTCGACATCGACACGGTCCGCAAGGCGTTCGCCGCGGCCACCTCGCCCGGCCGCCTCGAAGTGATCCGCCGGTCGCCCACCGTCGTCCTGGACGCCGCGCACAACCCGGCGGGTGCCCGGGTCACCGCCGAGGCGATCAGCGAGGTCTTCGACTTCAGCCGGCTCATCGGCGTCGTCGGCGCGAGCGCCGACAAGAACGTGCGGGGGGTGCTGGAGGCCTTCGAGCCGATCTTCGCCGAGGTCGTGGTCACGCAGAACTCCAGCCACCGCGCCATGGACGCCGACGAGCTGGCGGGCATCGCCGTCGAGGTCTTCGGCGAGGACCGGGTGCAGGTCGAGCCGCGGCTCGACGACGCGCTGGAGGCCGCGATCACGCTCGCCGAGGAAGAGGGCGAGTTCGCGGGCGGGGGTGTGCTCGTCACCGGATCCGTGATCACGGTCGGCGAGGCCAGGCTGTTGCTGGGGAAGGGCTGATCGCTGTGCGTACGTTGTGTTCCTCGACCCTGATCGGGGAGTTCTTCATCATCGGCTTCGCCGGTCTCGTGGCGATGAAGGACCCCGATCTGTCGAGCGGTGTGGTGTGGACGGTGTGCGGCATCGCGATGCTGCTCAGCGTGCTGCTGTGCGGGATGGTGACGCGGCCGGGCGGGGTCCAGCTCGGCTGGGCGCTGCAGGGTGCGCTCGTCGTGAGCGGGTTCTTCGTCCCGCTCATGTTCTTCCTGGGGGCGTGCTTCGCGGCGCTGTGGTGGGCCTCGGTGCACTTCGGGCGCAAGGTCGACGAGGCGAAGGCCCGCTGGGCGGAGCAGGGGTCCAGCGCCGCTTGAGGGTGGGCGCGCGGTCGGGTGCGGGTCTCGTCGTGGTTGCTCGCGCAGTTCCCCGCGCCCCTGAAGGCGTGCGCTGGCGCGCAGCCTTCCCCCGGCCCCACGCGCCCGCAGACCCCCAGAACCTCGCCCCTACGGCGAGTGGCCCCGGTGACCCCCTGTAACCTCAGGGACCCGCACACCTAGGCCGCACAAGGAGTCCAGCCAAAATGACCCAGCGCACGCTCGTCCTGCTCAAGCCCGACGCCGTCCGCCGCGGCCTGATCGGCGAGATCATCGGCCGCATCGAGCGCAAGGCCGGCTGGACGATCAGCGCGCTCGAACTGCGCGGCCTGAGCCAGGAGACGCTGGAGCAGCACTACGGCGAGCACCAGGGCAAGCCGTTCTACGAGCCGCTGGTGGCGTTCATGTCGTCCGGCCCGGTCGTCGCCCTGGTCGTCGAGGGCGAGCGCGTCATCGAGGGCGTCCGCCAGCTCGCGGGCCCGACCGACCCGATCGCCGCCGCTCCCGGCAGCATCCGCGGCGACTTCGGCGTCATCGTCCGCGAGAACCTGATCCACGCCTCGGACTCCGAGGAGTCGGCCGAGCGCGAGCTGAAGATCTTCTTCCCGGGCCTGGCGTAAGTTTCTTTTCTGACGTCGCGTCAGTCACGCACGGCGACCGACCAGGGGCGGCCCGAGAAATTGGGCCGCTCTTTGGCATATGCGCCCCGATTGGGGGAACGGGACCCTCCGTCGGCACGTCCCCATTAGCGGGGCGGGGATTCATCTGCTGACAATGGCGAAGACCCTCGCGCCGTGATCGTGCAGGCGAGACTACGATGGAAGCCTCCACGCCACACGCGTCCACCTCTCGCCTACCTGACAAGCAATCAGAAGCTCCACTTGGGAAGGCCAGACGAATCCTGATGGGGAACTCAATGTCGTTCATCGGCCGTGACATGGCTGTCGACCTCGGGACCGCCAACACGCTGGTGTACGTCAGGGGTCGCGGGATCGTACTCAACGAGCCGTCCGTGGTCGCGATCAACACCAACACCGGTGGCATTCTCGCGGTCGGTGCCGAAGCCAAGAAGATGATCGGGCGGACCCCCGGCAACATCGTTGCCGTGCGTCCCCTGAAGGACGGCGTGATCGCCGACTTCGAGATCACCGAGCGCATGCTCCGCTACTTCATCCTGAAGATCCACAAGCGGCGCTACCTCGCTCGGCCTCGTGTGGTGGTGTGCGTGCCGTCGGGCATCACGGGAGTCGAGCGCCGCGCGGTCATCGAGGCCTCCTCGCAGGCCGGTGCCCGCCAGGTGCACATCATCGAGGAGCCCATGGCCGCGGCCATCGGCTCCGGCCTCCCGGTCCACGAGGCCACCGGAAACATGGTGGTCGACATCGGCGGCGGCACCACCGAGGTCGCGGTGATCTCGCTCGGCGGAATCGTCACGGCGCAGTCCATCCGCGTCGCGGGCGACGAGCTGGACAACGCGATCATTCAGCACATCAAGAAGGAGTACTCGCTGCTTCTTGGTGAGCGGACCGCAGAACAGATCAAGATCACGATCGGCTCCGCGTACGACCTCGACTCCGACGAGCACACCGAGATCCGAGGCCGGGACCTGGTGTCCGGCCTCCCGAAGACCGTCGTCATCTCGGCGGCCGAAGTCCGCAAGGCGATCGAGGAACCGGTCAACGCGATCGTCGACGCCGTCAAGACCACCCTCGACAAGTGCCCGCCCGAGCTCTCCGGTGACGTGATGGACCGCGGCATCGTGCTCACCGGCGGCGGTGCGCTGCTGCGCGGCCTCGACGAGCGGCTGCGCCGCGAGACGGGCATGCCGATCCACATCGCGGAGGACCCGCTGGACTCCGTGGCGCTCGGCTCCGGCAAGTGCGTCGAGGAGTTCGAGGCGCTCCAGCAGGTGCTGGACGCCCAGCCGCGCAGATGAGGTGACGCGAAAACGTCCGCCGTACGAGTGCCTGCCACTTCGTGCGGCGGATCGTTGATATAGAGGCAAGGCATAGAAATCCTCCGTACCCAGCTCTGCACGAAGCTCCACACGAAGCTCCGCAGTAACGATTGAGGAAGGCACGGCCGCCGCACGTGAGGGACACACGAGAGAGCCGGCTGCTCCTGGTGCTGCTGATCGCCATCGCGTTCGCACTGATCACGGTGGACATCCGCGGCGGCGAGGACTCGCCGGTCGACGGTGCCCGACAGGCCGCCGCGACGGTCTTCGGCCCGGTGGAGAACGGCGTCTCGGGCGCCGTCGACCCGATCGGCAACGCCATAAGCGCGGTCCGCGACTCCGGCAAGCGGCACGACCGCATCGGCCAGCTGGAGCGGGAGAACGCCGCGCTGAAGGCGAAGCTCGGCAGCGACGACCGCAACCAGAGCAAGATCCGCCAGCTCGACTCCATGCTGAAGACGGCGGGCGCCGGCCAGTACGGCATCAAGGGCGCCCAGGTCATCGCCATAGGGTCCGCACAGGGCTTCTCCTGGACCGTCACCATCGACGCGGGGGCCAGCGACGGCCTCAAGCGCGACATGACCGTCCTGAACGGACAGGGGCTCGTCGGCCGCGTCACGACCGTCGGCCCGAACACCGCGACGGTGCTGCTCGCCAACGACCCCGACTTCACCGTCGGCACCCGCATGGAGAAGACCGACGAACTCGGCTTCGCCTCCGGCCAGGGCGACCGGCCGCTGCGCGTCCAGCTGCTCAACGGCAAGGCGAAGGTCAAGAAGGGCGACCGGCTCGTCACGTTCGGCTCGCAGGCCGACAAGCCGTTCGTACCCGGCGTCCCGGTCGGCAAGGTCGTCCGCGTCGACCCGTCCGGCGGCGACCTGACCCGCACCATCTACGTCGAGCCGTACGTCGGCTTCACCAAGCTGGACATCGTCGGCGTCGTCGTCCAGGCCCCGCGCACCGACCCGCGCGACGAGGTCCTGCCGGCCAAGCCCGCCAAGCCGAAGCCCGCGCCGACCGTGACGGTCACCGCCACGCCGTCCGCGCCCGCCGGCGGCGGTGTCGACAACGGCTACGAGCAGTAGCAGGAGGAGCAAGAAACCATGCGCTTCAACCGAATGCTGCTCTCCACCACCCTCGTCGTCGTCGCCCTGGTCATCCAGGTCTGCGTCCTCGCGAGGCTCCAGCTCCCCGGCGCCGTACCGGACCTGCTGCTGCTGACCGTCCTCGGCCTGGCCCTGGTCTACGGCCACGTGGGCGGCGCCCTCATCGGCTTCGGCGCGGGCCTGCTCGCCGACCTCGCCCCGCCCGCCGACCACGCCGCCGGGCGCTACGCCCTGGTCCTGTGCGTCATCGGCTACCTGGCCGGACTCGCCAAGCCCGACAACGGGCAGCTGCGCTCCGCCGCGGGACCGATGCTCGTGGTCGTCGCCGCCGCCGTCGGCACGACCCTGCTGTACGCCGGCGTGGGCGCGCTCGTCGGCGACACCGCCGCCCGCCACGTGGGCCTCGGCAGCCTCCTGTTCACCGCCGCGCTCTACGACCTGCTGCTCGCGCCGTTCGTCGTGCCCGGCGTGATGGCCCTCGCCAGACGCGCCGAGAACGATCCGCTGGCCGACAGCTCCGGCGGCTCGGCCAAGGCCACCGACGTCTCCGCCGGCTGGCTCTCCGCCGGCACGGGCCTGCGCATCGGCAACCAGCGCAGCGGACTGCGGATGAAGTCGATCAAGGCGCGCACCGCCCGCGCGGGGCGGATCAAGGGGGTCAAGCGCCTGTGAGCACACGGCAGTTGACGCACAGCTTCGGCGTGTACAAGTACGCGTACCCGTACTCGTTCACGTACTGAGAGGGGGAGTACAACACCGTGACCAACATCCCCGAGACCGGCCGGACCCCACGGGTCCAGATCCGCCTCATCGTCCTCCAGATCCTCGTCCTCTCCCTGCTGCTCACGCTCGGCGGCCGGCTCTGGTACCTCCAGATCCGCAACGGCGACGAGTACGCCAAGGAGGCCTCGGGCAACCACGTGCAGCAGGTCGTCACCCCCGCCGTGCGCGGCTCGATCCTCGACGCCCGCGGCGTGCCCATCGCGGACAACGAGACCCGGCTCGTGGTCTCCGCCTCCCGTACCGACCTGATGAAGATGGAGGACGACGGCAAGGGCGTCCTCACCAAGCTCGCCGGTGTCCTCGGGATGGCGCCCAAGGAGGTCGAGGAGAAGGTCCGGCTGTGCGACGCCAAGACGCCGCAGCCCTGCTGGAACGGCTCGCCGTACCAGCCCATCCCGATCACCGACGAGGCCACCCCCAAGCAGGCGCTGCAGATCCGCGAGCGCGGCGAGGACTTCCCCGGCATCACCGCCGAGCCCACCGCCGTCCGCCGCTACGCGGGCCCCGGCAACTCCAACACCGCGCAGGTCCTCGGCTACCTCTCCCCGGTCACCGACGCGGAGATCGAGAAGGCCAAGGACACCGAGTCGCCCTACCTCCGCTCCGACCAGGTCGGCCGCAGCGGCCTGGAGCGCACCTACGACCAGCAGCTGCGCGGCAAGGCCGGCGTCACCCGCTACGAGGTCGACAACCTCGGCCGGGTCATCGGCCGCGCCAAGAGCGACAAGGCCGAGCCCGGGGCGAACGTCGTCACGTCGATAGACGCACGCGTCCAGTCCGTCGCCGAGTACGAGCTCAACGAGGCGATGAAGGCCGCCCGCCACGAGTTCGACAAGAACACCAACGAGAACTACAAGGCCGACTCCGGCGCCGTCGTCGTCATGGAGGCCAAGACCGGCCGCGTCGTCGCCATGGCGTCCAACCCGTCGTACGACCCGAACGCCTGGGTCGGCGGCATCTCCGGCAAGGACTACGCCAAGCTCACCGGCAAGAACTCCAACTACCCGCTGCTCAACCGCGCCATCCAGGGCCAGGCGGCCCCCGGCTCGATCTTCAAGGTCGTCCCGACGACGGCCGCGGTCAACGCGGGCTACCCCTTCAACGGCAACTACGACTGCTCCAGCTCGTACTCGATCGGCAGCCAGGTCTTCAAGAACTTCGAGTCCAAGGGCTACGGGCCGATCTCGCTCGGCCGCGCCCTGGAGGTCTCCTGCGACACCGTCTTCTACCGCCTCGCCCACGAGGAGTGGAAGAAGGACGGCGGCCTCAAGGGCCACAAGGACACCCAGGACTGGTTCTACAAGACCGCCAAGCAGTTCGGCCTCGGCAAGGAGACCGGCATCGACCTCCCCAACGAGGTCACCGGCCGGATCCCCGACCGCCAGTGGAAGCAGCGGTTCTGGAAGGCCAACAAGGACGCCTGGTGCAAGGCCGGCAAGAAGGACGGCGACTACGTCCAGCGGCTCAGCTACGAGAACTGCCTCGAAGGCAACCTCATGCGCGCCGGTGACGCGGTCAACTACTCCATCGGCCAGGGCGACACCCTCGTCACCCCCATCCAGATGGCGTCCATCTACGCCGCGATCTCCAACGGCGGCACGCTGCACGCCCCCGAGGTCGGCAAGGCCATCGTCAGCGCCGACGGCAAGCAGGTCCAGGAGATCGAGCCGAAGGTGAACGGCAAGCTCCCGATGACCGCCAAGACGCGCGACGAGATAGACGGAGCACTGGCGGGAGTGGCGACCCGCGGTACGGCGGCCTGGCGCTTCGGCGGCTGGCCCCAGGACAAGATCCCGATGCACGCCAAGACCGGTACGGCGGAGGTCTACGGCAAGCAGACGACGTCCTGGTTCGCGACGTACACCAAGGACTACTCGATCGTCATGACGATCTCCCAGGGTGGTACGGGTTCCGGCGCGTCAGGACCGGCGGTCCGCAAGATCTACGACGCCATCTACGGCCTCGACAGCAGCGGCAAGCAGGACCTGAAGAAGGCGCTGCTGCCCGAGCCGCAGAAGGCGCTGCCGAAGATCGAGTCGGACGGTTCGATCGACTCCCCGAAGATCAAGCCGTACGAGCCGAACAAGGAAGAGCCGCCCGCACAGCAGGAGTTGGCGGCCGGGCTGCCCACCTCCACGTTCACGAGGAGGGACTGACCGACGATGGCCGGCACCAATGGCTTCTCCGTCTCCGGGTACGGGCCCCAGCAGCGCTCCACCATGTCCCGGCTCATGGCCCGCGACTCGGTGGTGCGCCGGCTCGACTGGCCGATACTGCTGTCGGCGGTCGCGCTGTCGATGATCGGCGCCGCGCTCGTCTACTCGGCGACCCGCAACCGGACCGAGCTCAACCAGGGCGACCCGTACTACTTCCTGTTCCGGCACCTGCTGAACACCGGCATCGGATTCGCGCTGATGATCGGCACGATCTGGCTGGGGCACCGCACGCTGCGGACGGCCGTCCCGATCCTCTACGGCATCTCCGTCTTCCTGGTGCTGCTCGTCCTCACCCCGCTCGGCGCCACCGTGAACGGCGCGCACGCCTGGATCATCATCGGCGGCGGCTTCTCGCTGCAGCCCTCCGAGTTCGTGAAGATCACGATCATCCTGGGCATGGCGATGCTGCTCGCGGCGCGGGTCGACGCCGGTGACCGGGAGTTCCCCGACCACCGGACCGTCATGCAGGCGCTCGGCCTCGCCGCCGTCCCGATGATGGTCGTCATGCTGATGCCGGACCTCGGCTCCGTCATGGTCATGGTGATGATCGTGCTCGGCGTGCTGCTCTCGTCGGGCGCGTCCAACCGGTGGGTCCTCGGACTCATCGGCGTCGGCGCGGCGGGCGCGGTCGCCGTGTGGCAGCTGGGGGTCCTCGACGACTACCAGATCGCCCGGTTCGCGGCGTTCGCCAACCCCGCACTCGACCCGGCGGGCGTCGGCTACAACACCAACCAGGCGCGCATCGCGATCGGCTCGGGCGGCCTGACCGGCTCCGGACTCTTCCACGGCTCGCAGACCACCGGGCAGTTCGTGCCCGAGCAGCAGACCGACTTCGTGTTCACGGTGGCCGGCGAGGAACTCGGCTTCGTGGGCGCGGGCGCGATCGTGCTGCTCCTCGGCATCCTGCTGTGGCGGGCGTGCCGGATCGCGCGCGAGACGACGGAGCTGTACGGCACGATCGTCGCCGCCGGGATCATCGCCTGGTTCGCGTTCCAGGCGTTCGAGAACATCGGGATGACGCTCGGCATCATGCCGGTCGCGGGCCTGCCCCTGCCCTTCGTCTCGTACGGAGGATCGTCGATGTTCGCCGTGTGGGTGGCGGTGGGGCTGTTGCAGTCGATCCGGGTGCAGCGCCCCATGTCGGCGTAGGCGAGTCAAGCCCCTGCGGCGATTGAGCAGCGGGGTCCGGGGCGGAGCCCCGTGGCCTTGGCGGCGGTCCTGGTGGCGTCTAGATTCAGGCTATGGCGGAGACCAAGCGCGAGATCGAGCGGAAGTACGACGCCCCTGCCGAGCCCTTCCGGCTGCCCGACCTGCGCAAGGTCCCGGGAGTCTCGGACGTCATCGACAAAGGCGTCATGGAACTCGACGCCGTGTACTACGACACCGACGACCAGCGCCTCGCCGCCGACGGGATCACCCTGCGGCGGCGCACGGGCGGCGACGACGCGGGCTGGCACCTGAAGCTGCCCGTCGCCCTCGCCGAGGGTGTCAGGGACGAGGTGCGGGCCCCGCTCTCACCGGACGTGCCCCGCACCCTCGCCGGACTCACCCGCTCCCGGGTCCGCGCGGCCGAACTCGTCCCCGTCGTACGGCTGTTGTCCTCGCGCGACGTCTCCCATCTGACCGGCGCCGACGGCGCGCTGCTCGCCGAGGTGAGCGTGGACGCCGTCCGCGCCGAGCGGGCCGACGGGGCGCGCGCCGTCGCCTGGACCGAGATCGAGGTCGAGCTGGCGGACGGCGGCGACCCGGAGTTCCTCGGCAAGGTCGAGAAGCGGCTCCGCAAGGCCGGCATCGAGCGGTCGGGATCCGCGTCGAAGCTGGCGCGCGCCCTGGACGCGACCGGGTCGGGCCGGCGCGGGAAGAAGACCGCGGGCCCGTCGGCCCCCGTCACCGCGGGCGACCACGTCCTCGCCCACCTCAGGGCCCAGCGCGACCTCCTGGTCGAGCTCGACCCGGCCGTCCGCCGCGACCTGCCGGACTCCGTGCACCAGATGCGGGTGGCCACGCGGCGCATGCGCAGCGCGTTCAAGACGTACAAGAAGGTCCTCGACCCGGCCGCCACCGGACCGGTCGGCGAGGAGCTGAAGTGGCTCGCCGGGGAGCTGGGCGTCGACCGGGACCGCGAGGTGATGACCGAGCGGCTCACCGGACGCATCGAGGAGCTGCCCCGCACCCTGCTGCTCGGGCCCGTCCGCGGCCGGCTGCGGATCTGGGCGGTGGCCACGCGGCACGGCTCGCGCCGGCACACGGTCGCCGTGCTCGACGGCAAGCGGTACCTGGCCCTGCTCGACGGCCTCGACGCACTGCTCGCCGACCCGCCCCTGAAGGCGGCCGCCGACCGCCCCGCCACCGACGTGCTCACCAAGGCCGCCCTCAAGGACCACGCCCGCCTCGCCGCCCGCGTCGAGCACGCCCTGTCCCTGGCCCCGGGCCCCGACCGCGACCTCGCCCTGCACGAGGCCCGCAAGACCGCCAAGCGCGCCCGGTACGCGGGCGAGACGGCCGTCCCCGCCCTGGGCAAGGACGCAAAGCAGTTCGCCCGGCGGATGAAGGACGTCCAGACGGTGCTCGGCGACCACCAGGACAGCGTGGTCGCGCGCGAGGTGCTGCGCGATCTGGCGGTGCAGGCGTACGCGGCGGGGGAGAGCGCGTTCACCTGGGGCCTGCTGTACGGGCAGGAACAGGCGGCCGCCGCGGACCGCGAGCGGGAGCTGCCGGAGGTGTGGGCCCGTGCGGCGGAGGCGGGTCTCGGGGCGGGTTAGGCTTGAGGGTCATCCCTGTCAGCTCACAAAGGTCCACGGTTATGCCTGCCGAAGCCGCCGCCGCGGCGTCCCAAGTGGTCGAGTCTGTGTTTCCGCAGCTCGAAGCGCTGCTCCCGCACGTGCAGAAGCCCATTCAGTACGTCGGTGGTGAGCTGAACTCCACGGTGAAGCCGTGGGAGAGCTGCGACGTGCGCTGGGCGCTCATGTACCCCGACGCCTACGAGGTCGGCCTGCCCAACCAGGGCGTCATGATCCTCTACGAGGTGCTGAACGAGCGCGAGGGCGTCCTCGCCGAGCGCACGTACAGCGTCTGGCCCGACCTCGAAGCGCTGATGCGCGAGCACCGGGTGCCGCAGTTCACGGTCGACTCGCACCGCCCGGTGAAGGCCTTCGACGTGTTCGGGCTGAGCTTCTCCACCGAGCTCGGCTACACGAACATGCTGACCGCGCTCGACCTGGCCGGGATCCCGCTGGAGTCCAAGAACCGCACGGTCGACGATCCGATCGTCCTCGCGGGCGGCCACGCGGCCTTCAACCCGGAGCCGATCGCCGACTTCATCGACGCGGCGGTCATCGGTGACGGCGAGCAGGCCGTGCTCGACATGACGGAGATCATCCGCGCGTGGAAGGCCGAGGGCCGCCCCGGCGGGCGCGAGGAGGTCCTCTTCCGCCTCGCGAGGACCGGGAACATCTACGTCCCGGGCTTCTACGACGTCGAGTACCTGCCCGACGGCCGCATCGGCCGCGTCGTGCCGAACAAGTCGGGCGTGCCGTGGCGCGTCTCCAAGCACACCGTCATGGACCTCGACGAGTGGCCGTACCCGAAGCAGCCCCTCGTGCCGCTCGCGGAGACCGTCCACGAGCGGATGTCCGTGGAGATCTTCCGCGGCTGCACCCGCGGCTGCCGCTTCTGCCAGGCCGGCATGATCACGCGCCCCGTGCGGGAGCGAAGCATCACCGGTATCGGCGAGATGGTGGAGAAGGGCCTCAAGGCGACCGGCTTCGAGGAGGTCGGCCTGCTGTCCCTGTCGAGCGCCGACCACACCGAGATCGGCGAGATCGCCAAGGGCCTCGCGGACCGGTACGAGGAAGACAAGATCGGCCTCTCCCTCCCCTCGACCCGCGTGGACGCCTTCAACGTCGACCTCGCCAACGAGCTGACCCGCAACGGCCGCCGCTCCGGCCTCACCTTCGCCCCCGAGGGCGGCAGTGAGCGCATGCGCAAGGTCATCAACAAGATGGTCAGCGAAGAGGATCTGATCCGGACCGTCGCCACCGCGTACGGCAACGGCTGGCGCCAGGTGAAGCTGTACTTCATGTGCGGCCTGCCGACGGAGACGGACGACGACGTCCTGCAGATCGCCGACATGGCGATGAACGTGATCCAGAAGGGCCGCGAGGTCTCCGGGTCGAACGACATCCGCTGCACGGTCTCGATCGGTGGCTTCGTCCCGAAGCCGCACACCCCGTTCCAGTGGGCGCCGCAGCTCAGCGCCGAGGAGACGGACGCGCGCCTGACCAAGCTGCGCGACAAGATCCGCGGCGACAAGAAGTACGGCCGCTCCATCGGCTTCCGCTACCACGACGGCAAGCCCGGCATCGTCGAGGGCCTGCTCTCCCGAGGTGACCGCCGCATCGGCGACGTCATCCGCGCCGTCTACGAGGACGGCGGCCGCTTCGACGGCTGGCGCGAGCACTTCAGCTACGACCGCTGGATGGAGTGCGCCGCCAAGACGCTGCCCGCCCACGGCGTGGACGTCGACTGGTACACGACGCGTGAGCGCACGTACGAGGAGGTCCTGCCCTGGGACCACCTGGACTCCGGTCTCGACAAGGACTGGCTCTGGGAGGACTGGCAGGACTCGCTCGACGAGACCGAGGTCGAGGACTGCCGCTGGACGCCGTGCTTCGACTGCGGCGTCTGCCCGGCGATGGACACGAACATCCAGATCGGCCCGACGGGCAAGAAGCTGCTGCCGCTGACGGTCGTCAAGTAGCGCACGCGCACAGCGAGAAGGGGCGGCCGGTCGAGAACGACCGGCCGCCCCTTTCGCGTCCCGCTGCGCGGCTACTTGCTCGCGGCGAAGCGCATCAGGGCGTGCTCGTCGCCCTGCTTGATCTTGCCCGGCGTGTTGATGACCTCGAGCTTCCAGCTGGAGCCCACCCGCATGGCCTTCGCCACCGCACAGCCGTTGTCGGCGCTGAGCAGGCTCGGCCAGATGTCGGCGACCTGCTGGCTGCTGCCGCCCGTGGCGTCGTACACCTTGAAGCTGATGTTCCGGGCCTTCTGGAACGAGCTGCCCTTCTTGTACGCGGCGGCGATGAACACGATCGACGTGATGTTGCCCGGGATGCGGGCGAACTCGACGGTGACCGTCTCGTCGTCGCCCTCGCCCTTGCCCGTCTGGTTGTCACCGCTGTGCACCAGCGAGCCGTTGCCCATCGGGTCCAGCGAGTCCAGGCCCGCCAGCCGCACCGGGTCCCCGCCCGCCATCGCGATGGCGATCAGGTCGAGGTCCGTGCCCTGCTTGCGGCGCAGCGAGCCGAGCACCCCGCCGCTGCTCCCGGAAGTGGGGTCCCAGGACACTCCGATGGACAGGTGCGTGACGCCGTCCAGGTCCGCCGGGCCGTCTTCCTTGGTGAGCGTGATCATGCGTGAATCTCCCCCTTCTTTCGAGCTGCGGTGCGCAGACTGCCCGAACATACGACGTTTGTGTTCAGGCAGGCTACGCCGGGGTCGTGGGAACGAGCTGGGCGTGGTCCGCATCCACCGGGCCGCCGCGGGCGTCTGAGAAGACATGGACCTGGAGAAGCCGCCCCCCGCGCCCGTGGCGCCCGTCACACCCGCAGCCCCGCCCGAGGGCTGTCTGGTCGCGGCGATCCGCATGCCGGTGCGGATCGTGGTGTTCGTCGTCGTGGTGCCGGTGCGCCTCGTGTGGGACGCCCTCGTCGCGGGCGGCCGCCTCCTCCACGAGAAGGTGCTCGTGCCGCTGGCCCGGGGGATCGGGTGGCTGCTGTACGGGCTGCTGGTGTGGCCGTTCGTGGCGCTGTGGCGGTACGTACTGGCCCCGGTCGGACGGGTGCTGATCGTGGTCCCGGCCCGGTGGCTGTACGCGCGGGTGCTCACCCCGCTCGGCCGGGCGATCGCCTTCCTGGGCCGGGCGGCCGGCCTCGGCCTGGCCTGGCTCGGCCGGGCCCTGTTCGTGTGGCCGTGGGTGGCGCTGTGGCAGTACGCCCTCGTGCCGGTGGGCCATGGACTGGCTTGGCTGGCACGGCAGTTGGGGGCCGGGCTCGAAGCGGTGGGGCGCGGGGTCGGGTGGCTGCTGCGCGTGCTGCTCGTCGTCCCCGCGGTGTGGCTGTACACGTACCTGCTCACGCCCGTCGGCCGGGCGATCGCCGCGCTGTGCACCGGAGTCGGGATCGCGGTGGCCCGGCTGGCGCGCGTCCTCGTCGCCGTGCCCGCGGTGTGGCTGTACGCCAACGTGCTGACGCCGCTGGTCCGGTGGCTCGTCGTGCTGCCGGTGCTCGCCGTGTGGCGCTGGGTCCTGGTGCCGGTGGGCCGGGCGCTCGCCGTGCTCGTCCGGGAGGTCGGGGAGGCCCTGGGGCACGCGTGGCGGGTGGCGGGGTACGTGTCGCTCGCCGTCGGCCGGTTCCTCGGCCGGCTGCTGCGGTGGGTCTTCGTGGACCCGGTCCGGTGGGCGTACCGCACCGTGCTCACCCCGGTCGGGCACGCCGTACGGGACCAGGTGTGGCGGCCCGTCGCCCGGGCGGCGCGGCAGGCCCTCGGTGCGGCCCGCGACACTTTCCGGCAGGCCCGCGCCGATCTGCGGCGCGCCCTGTTCGGCTCGCCCCGGCAGCCGGAACCGCTGGTCAGGGGCCAGCGGGAACCGGGCGCGGCCGAGGCACGTACTCTAGGTAGCAGTACGACCGCTCTCACGAAGACCGCATTCATTAAGGATTAGGACACTGGGCAAGCGACAGCCCGTAGGCCCGCCGCCCGCACCCGCGGTGCAGCGCATCCGACTGCGCTACACCAAGCGCGGCCGCCTCCGGTTCACCAGCCACCGTGACTTCCAGCGCGCCTTCGAGCGTGCGCTGCGCCGCGCCGAGGTGCCCATGGCGTACTCGGCGGGGTTCACGCCGCACCCGAAGGTGTCGTACGCCAATGCCGCACCCACCGGCACCGGCAGTGAGGCCGAGTACCTGGAGATCGCGCTCACCGCGCAGCGCGACCCCGAGAAGCTCCGTGCCCTGCTCGACGAGTCGATGCCCGTCGGGCTCGACATCGTGGAGGCCGTCGAGGCCCGCACCTCGGGCCTGGCCGACCGGCTCACCGCCTCCGTGTGGGAGCTGAGGCTCGACGGAGTGACGGTCGAGGACGCCTCGCGCGCCGCGGAGGCGTTCCGCGCCGCCGAGACCGTGGAGGTCCAGCGCCGCACGAAGAACGGGATGCGGACGTTCGACGCCCGCGAGGCCGTCGTCAGCCTGGAAGCGGCGGAAGCCACCTCCGATGTTCCGGCTGATAGGCCCAGCGACAAGGCCTGTGCGATACTGCGCCTGGTTGTTCGGCACGTGACGCCTGCCGTTCGACCCGACGACGTCCTGTCCGGTCTTCGCGCCGTGGCCGACCTGGCGCCGCCGGTCCCCGCAGCGGTGACCAGGCTGGCGCAGGGGCTTTTCGATGAAGAGACCGGCACGGTGACCGACCCGCTCGCGCCCGACCGCGAGGCAGTCCAGGCCGCTCCCCACCCGGGGGCCGCAGGATCTGCCGCCGCGAAGGTGCCTGCCGTGGAAGGTTCCGCGTAAGGCGGTCGTCGTAGCGCCGCCCTCGTACTCGGGAGCCACCTGGGTCGGGCAGCGCACCCACCCAAGGACTTTCGCCAGGCCGTACGTACATCGCGTACCGGAACCGGCGAGAACAGACAGAAGAGCCCCCGTGCGGCGCCCGCGCCCCGGACCGGCGGCACCGCGCTCGACACGCAGCGCGTGAGCCGCAGACGTCACCGGTCACGGACCAGGCGCGGCGCCCGGGGGCCTGACGGGAGATCCACCCGCATGCCCGAGCCGACCGAACCCACCACTCCTGAGCTGGACAGCCCCAGCGACACCCTGCCCCCGCGCCGCCGGCGCCGGGCCGCGTCGCGCCCCGCGGGCCCGCCGGTGGCGAACGCCGCCGTGGAGAGCACGCCGGCCATACCGGCCGCCGATGTGACCGATCCGGCCGTCGAGGCCGAGGAGAGCGACGAGCTCGCCGAGGCCGCCGCCGAGACCCCGGCGCAGGACGCCGCGCCCGCCGGGCGCCCGCGCCGTCGCGCCACGCGCCGCGCCTCCGCGCCCGCCGGCGCCCCCCAGACCACCGCCGACGACGCCGAGCAGGCCGCCGCCGCGCCCGCCGAGGAGCCGGTGGCCGCTGCCGCCGCACCGGCCGAGGACGCCGCGCCGAAGCGTGCGCGCCGTCGCGCCACGCGTACCGCCTCCGCGCCCGCCGGTGCGCCCGCGCAGACGCAGAGCGAGACCGAGGAGGCCGTCATGGCCGAGCCCACCGCCGCTGCCGAGCCCGTCGAGGACGCCGCGCCGAAGCGCAGCCGTCGTCGTGCCACGCGGACCGCGTCCGCGCCGACCACCGCTGTGGAGACGCAGGAGGTGGCGCCCGCCGCTGTCGAGGAGCCGGTGGCCGCTGAGGCTGCCGCCGCTGCCGAGCCGGTCGAGGACGCCGCGCCGAAGCGCAGCCGTCGTCGTGCCACGCGGACCGCGTCCGCGCCGACCACGGCCGTGGAGACGCAGGAGGCGGCGCCCGCCGCTGTCGAGGAGCCGGTGGCCGCTGAGCCTGCCGCCGCTGCCGAGCCGGTCGAGGACGCCGCGCCCAAGCGCAGCCGTCGCCGCGCCACCCGCACCGTGTCCGCGCCCCCCGAGGTGTCCGACGCCCTGGCCGCCGAGGCCGCCGCGCCCGCCGCCGAGGAGGAGGCCGAGGCCGAGGGCCCGCGCCGTGGCCGCCGTCGCGCCACCCGCAAGGCCGCCGCCGGGTTCTCCGAGCCGGCCCAGCGGTCCGGCCGCAGGGCCGTCGCCCGTGACGAGGACGGCGAGGGCGGTGGACGCCCGAAGCGTCCCTCCGTCGCCGTGTTCCAGGCGCCCGTCTTCACCGAGCCGATGTTCCAGACCCCGGAGCGCGCCGCCGCCGCGGCCGCCGCCGAGGCCGCCGAGGAGCAGCAGCCCGAGCCCGAGCAGGCTCCGGTCGCCGCCGCCCCGGCCGTCGTGGAGGAGGAGCAGACGCCGCGCCGTCGCCGCCGCCGTCGCGCCGCGGACGAGCAGCCGGCCGCCGAGCAGCCCGTGGCCGTCGAGCCGGAGCCGGAGCCGGAGGCCGAGGCGGAGCCCGAGGCCGACGCCGAGGAGCACGACGACCACGAGGACCACGACGAGCACGGGGACCGGCCCACGCGCCGCCGTCGCCGGGGCGGCCGTCGCCGTCGTCGCGGCGAGTCCACCGACGCCGAGCACGACGCCGACACCGAGCCGGGCGCCTCCGACGAGGACGCCGAGGACGCCGAGGGTCACGAGGACGCCGACGAGGCGGACGAGCAGGCCGACGAGCGCGACGACCACGGCGCGTCCGGGTCGAGCAGCAGCCGCCGTCGCCGTCGCCGCCGCCGTCGTGCCGGTGACTCGGGCACCGAGGGCGAGCCGTCCTCGGACGACCCGGAGCGCACCGTCGTCAAGGTCCGCGAGCCGCGCAAGAAGGAAGAGAAGTCCACTTCTTCGGACGAGGTGCAGTCCATCAAGGGCTCCACGCGTCTCGAGGCCAAGAAGCAGCGCCGCCGCGAAGGCCGCGAGCAGGGCCGCCGCCGCGTCCCGATCATCACCGAGGCCGAGTTCCTGGCGCGCCGCGAGGCCGTCGAGCGCGTGATGGTCGTCCGCCAGAACGGCGAGCGCACCCAGATCGGCGTGCTCGAGGACAACATCCTCGTCGAGCACTACGTCAACAAGGAGCAGTCGACCTCGTACGTCGGCAACGTGTACCTGGGCAAGGTCCAGAACGTGCTGCCGTCGATGGAGGCCGCCTTCATCGACATCGGCAAGGGCCGCAACGCGGTGCTGTACGCCGGTGAGGTCAACTTCGAGGCGCTCGGCATGGCCAACGGGCCGCGCCGCATCGAGACCGCCCTCAAGTCCGGCCAGTCCGTGCTCGTCCAGGTCACCAAGGACCCGATCGGCCACAAGGGCGCCCGCCTGACCAGCCAGGTCTCGCTGCCCGGCCGCTACCTGGTCTACGTGCCCGAGGGCTCGATGACCGGCATCAGCCGCAAGCTCCCCGACACCGAGCGGGCGCGTCTGAAGACCATCCTCAAGAAGATCGTCCCCGAGGACGCGGGCGTCATCGTGCGCACCGCCGCCGAGGGCGCGAGCGAGGACGAGCTGCGCCGCGACGTCGAGCGTCTGCAGGCCCAGTGGGAGGACATCCAGAAGAAGTCCAAGCAGATCTCGACGTCGTCGCCGAGCCTGCTGTACGGCGAGCCGGACATGACCGTCCGCGTCGTGCGCGACATCTTCAACGAGGACTTCTCCAAGGTCGTCGTCAGCGGTGACGAGGCGTGGGACACCATCCACGGCTACGTCAACCACGTGGCGCCCGACCTGGCCGACCGCCTCTCCAAGTGGACGAGCGAGGTCGACGTCTTCGCGACGTACCGGATCGACGAGCAGCTGGCCAAGGCGCTCGACCGCAAGGTGTGGCTGCCGTCCGGCGGCTCCCTGGTGATCGACAAGACCGAGGCCATGATCGTGGTCGACGTCAACACCGGTAAGTTCACCGGCCAGGGCGGCAACCTCGAAGAGACCGTGACCAGGAACAACCTGGAGGCGGCCGAGGAGATCGTGCGCCAGCTGCGGCTGCGCGACCTGGGCGGCATCGTCGTCATCGACTTCATCGACATGGTCCTGGAGTCCAACCGGGACCTGGTCCTGCGGCGTCTCCTGGAGTGCCTGGGCCGGGACCGGACCAAGCACCAGGTCGCCGAGGTCACCTCGCTCGGCCTGGTCCAGATGACGCGCAAGCGCGTCGGCCAGGGCCTGCTGGAGTCCTTCTCCGAGACCTGCGTGCACTGCAACGGCCGTGGCGTCATCGTCCACATGGAGCAGCCCACCGCCGCCGGCGGTGGCGGCAAGCGCAAGAAGCGCGGCCGCGGTGGCAACGGTGCGGACCACACGCACGAGCACACCCACGAGGTCGCCGAGTCGGCCGAGGCCGTCGAGACCGAGGCCGAGGTCGCCGCGGAGGTCGCCGCCCCCGTGGCGCTGGCCGAGCCGGAGTTCGTGCCCGACGAGGAGCTGTACTCCAGCCCGGCCGAGGCGGAGGCCGCGGCCGGTGGCCGTGGTGGCCGCTCGCGCCGCCGTGCCACGCGCCGCGCGTCGGCCCCGGCCGGTGCGCCGAAGGCGGAGAAGGCAGAGCGGGCGGAGAAGCCGCAGCGGGCGGAGAAGGCCGTGAAGGCGGAGGAGCCGGTGCCGGCCCCCGAGCCCGAGCCGGTCGTCGAGGCGCCGCAGGCCGAGCCCGCCCAGCCCGTGCAGGAGGAGGCTGCCGAGGCGCCCGCGCCGCGCACCCGTCGCCGTGCCACGCGCAAGGCGAGCGCTCCCGCCGGTTCCCCGAAGGCGTCCGCCGACGAGGCCGCCACGGTGACGGTCACGGAGCCGGTGAAGGCCGAGGAGCCGGAGCCCGTCGTGGCCGAGGAGCCGAAGGCCGACGAGGCGAAGCCGGTGGAGACCGAGGCCGCGGCCCCGGCCCGCCCGCGCCGCCGCGCCGTCCGCAAGGCCACCGCCCCGACCGCGACCGAGGAGCCGGCCGTCGTGGTCGTCCCCGCGGCCTCGGACGAGGGCGCCGAGGCCCCCGAGGCCCCCGAGGCCCCCGAGGCCGAGGAGGCGCCCGCCGCCAAGAAGACGGCCCGTAAGACGGCCAAGAAGGCGACGGCGAAGAAGGCGGCCACCAAGAAGACCGCGGCCAAGAAGACGGCCGCGAAGAAGACGACGGCCAAGAAGGCGGCGAAGACCACCGCCAAGAAGACGACCGCGAAGAAGACCGCGGCGGCCGAGCAGCAGGCGCTGCCGTCCGTCTCGGCCGCGGCCGACGAGGCCTGAGCCACCGCCCGGGAGACCGGGTCCGCGGGCGCCCCGTACAGCAGTCGCTGTGCGGGGCGTCTGCGTATATCCGGGCATACGGGGCCGATGTGGTCTCCGGGGGCACGCGAAGTGACACCTGACTCTCCGTGCGCGCTGAACTACCTGTAAAACTCATGGAATAGTTCGGGTGAATGCAGGGGCGCGCGTTGGGGAGACGGGTGTCCGTGCCAGGGGAGGGGTGGACGATGGCGCACATGCGTCTCAGAGGCACGGGCCGGCACCGTGCGGCGAAGCCGGTGAAGAGCGGACGGCAGGCGGTGGCGCTGGCCACCGTGCTCTCCGCGGCCGGTGTGCAGGCGGGGGTCTCCGCGGGCACCGCGTCGGCCGACGAGGCGAGGGTCTGGACCGAGGGGCCGATCTTCAACGACCCCAAGGGCAGCGTGGACGCCCAGTACGCGATCCGCACGCGGCTGCTGGAGCTGACGAACGCGGCGCTGCCCGGCTCGTACATCAAGGTCGCCGTCTACCACGTGTGGGAGACCTCGGTCTCCGACGCGCTCGTGGCCGCCAAGAACCGCGGCGTGAACGTGCAGATCGTGCTCGACTCCTCCAGCCTCAAGGACCGGCCCACCAACCCCGTCTACGAGCAGCTGAAGGCCGCCCTGGGCACCAGCAGGACCGCGCAGTCCTTCGTGACGCTGTGCCCGACCGACAAGTCGTGCCTGGGCGACCCGAAGTTCGGCAAGTCGATCATGCACAACAAGTTCTGGCTGTTCTCGGCCGTCGAGGGCGCCACGAACATCGTCGTGCAGACCACGTCGAACTCGACGCCGTCCGCGAGCACCAAGTTCTACAACGACGCGCTCCAGCTGCCCAACAACCGGGTGCTCTACGGGGCGTACGCGGACTACTTCGACGACATGGTCGTCCACGACTGGGCGAACTGGGACTACCGCACCGTCAGCAACGGCCACTACAAGGCGTACTTCTTCCCGCGGGCCGGCACCACGAACTCCACGGACACGCTGTACTCGGTCCTCAACAACGTCTCCTGCTCGTACAAGGACGCGGCGACCGGCACCACGAAGAAGACGGTCGTGCGGGCCGCGATCTTCCAGATCACCCGGCAGGCCATCGCCGACAAGCTGGTCTCGCTGAAGAAGGCCGGCTGTACGGTCCAGATCGAGTACGCCACGGCCGACAGCGGCACGTGGAAGTCGATGCACGCCACGGGTGCCCCGCCGGTGCGCTGCTACAACGACGACCGGGACCCGCTGAACCCCGCCGCCAAGCTCGCGACGCCGTACATCATCCACACCAAGTACGTGGCGATCGACGGCATGTACGACGGCGCGCGCAACAAGATCACGTTCACCGGGTCGCAGAACGCGTCGGGCCCCGCCCTGCGCGAGAACGACGAGGCCTACGTCAAGATCGACGACGACTCCGTGCACGACACGTACGTGCAGCACTTCAACAAGGTGTGGGGCGTCGCGTACCCCGGCGCGTCGGACAGCACGAACCTCTGCAAGGGCGTCAAGGTCCTGCCGCAGGACGGTGAGGTCAAGACCACCTGAGGGGCCGGTTTGACCCTTCTGAGGGGCGACCCGTAACCTTGACCGTCGGCGTGTCCATCGACGCGCCTCACTCCCGTAAACCTTTCTTCCTCCTGAGTCCGGGGTTCCCCAGGTTCCACGGATTCGGGAGAGGCCGCCTCGTGCGGCTGGACTGCGGGGGTTCCGTTCCGAGCGAGAGAGAGATCCGCGTGTACGCCATCGTGCGCAGCGGTGGTCGCCAGCACAAGGTTGCTGTCGACGACATCGTTGAGGTTGACAAGATTTCCACCGCCAAGGTTGGCGACACCGTAGAGCTCTCTACGCTGCTCGTTGTCGACGGCGACGCTGTGACCAGCGACCCGTGGGTCCTGGCCGGCATCAAGGTCACCGCCGAGGTCGTGGACCACCACAAGGGTGCCAAGATCGACATCCTTCGGTACAAGAACAAGACCGGCTACCGCCGTCGTCAGGGTCACCGTCAGCAGTACACGGCGATCAAGATCACCGGTATCCCCACGGCTGCGAAGTAAGGGACTGAGACAAGATGGCACACAAGAAGGGCGCATCGTCCACTCGGAACGGGCGCGACTCCAATGCTCAGCGGCTCGGTGTGAAGCGCTTCGGCGGTCAGACCGTGAACGCCGGTGAGATCCTGGTCCGCCAGCGCGGCACCCACTTCCACCCGGGCAACTCGGTCGGCCGCGGCAAGGACGACACGCTGTTCGCCCTCGCCGCCGGTGCGGTGGAGTTCGGTACCCACCGCGGCCGCAAGGTCGTGAACATCGTCCCGGTCGCCTGACCCGGACTTTCTCGCGAGGCGGACCTCACTTCCCGTGACGGGAAGCGGGTCCGCCTTTCGCGTGTTGAAGTAGAGACATTTCCGCTCGTTTCTGGAGGCACTGAACCATGACCACCTTCGTGGACCGCGTCGAGCTGCATGTCGCCGCGGGTAGCGGGGGCCACGGCTGTGCCTCCGTACACCGGGAGAAGTTCAAGCCGCTCGGCGGCCCGGACGGCGGCAACGGCGGCCGTGGCGGCGACGTCATCCTGGTCGTCGACCAGTCGGTGACCACGCTCCTCGACTACCACCACTCCCCGCACCGCAAGGCCACCAACGGTGCGCCGGGCGCGGGCGACAACCGCTCCGGCAAGGACGGCCAGGACCTGGTCCTGCCCGTCCCCGACGGCACGGTCGTCCTCGACAAGGCGGGCAACGTGCTGGCCGACCTGGTCGGCCAGGGCACCACCTTCATCGCCGCCCAGGGCGGCCGCGGCGGCCTCGGCAACGCGGCCCTCGCCTCGGCCCGCCGCAAGGCCCCCGGCTTCGCGCTGCTCGGCGTCCCCGGCGACCTGCGCGACGTGGTCCTGGAGCTGAAGACGGTCGCCGACGTGGCGCTCGTCGGCTACCCGAGCGCCGGCAAGTCCTCGCTGATCTCGGTGCTCTCCGCCGCCAAGCCGAAGATCGCCGACTACCCGTTCACGACGCTGGTCCCGAACCTGGGCGTCGTCACCGCCGGTGCGACCGTCTACACCATCGCGGACGTGCCCGGACTGATCCCGGGCGCCAGCCAGGGCAAGGGCCTCGGCCTGGAGTTCCTGCGCCACGTCGAGCGGTGCAGCGTGCTCGTGCACGTCCTGGACACGGCGACCCTGGAGTCCGACCGCGACCCGGTGTCCGACCTGGACGTCATCGAGGCCGAACTGAGGGAGTACGGCGCCGGCCTGGAGAACCGCCCGCGCCTGGTCGTCCTCAACAAGATCGACGTGCCCGACGGCCAGGACCTCGCCGACCTGGTCCGGCCCGACCTGGAGGAGCGCGGCTACCGCGTCTTCGAGGTCTCCGCCGTCGCCCACAAGGGCCTCAAGGAGCTGTCCTTCGCGCTCGCCGAGCTGGTCGGCGCCCACCGCGCCGCGCAGCCCAAGGAGGAGTCGACCCGCGTCGTCATCCGTCCGAAGGCCGTGGACGACGCCGGCTTCACGGTCGTGCGCGAGGAGGACGGCCTGTTCCGGGTGCGCGGCGACAAGCCGGAGCGCTGGGTGCGCCAGACCGACTTCAGCAACGACGAGGCCGTGGGTTACCTGGCCGACCGCCTCAACCGCCTCGGGGTGGAGGACGAACTGATGAAGGCGGGCGCCCGCAGCGGCGACGGCGTCGCGATCGGCCCCGAGGACAACGCGGTCGTCTTCGACTGGGAGCCCACCATGATGGCGGGCGCCGAGATGCTCGGCCGCCGTGGCGAGGACCACCGCATGGAGGCCCCGCGTCCGGCTGCTCAGCGCCGCCGCGACCGGCAGGCGGAGCGGGACGAGGCCCAGCAGGAGTACGACGACTTCGAACCGTTCTAGCCTCCGGCGAACGGAAGTCTCCGCGGGCCGCACCCCTGGGTGCGGCCCGCTCTGCTGCGCCCGCTCGCCGCTGTGCGGCGGGTGCGCCACGCACGAAGGGGCCCCCGGGATTTGTCCCGGGGGCCCCTTCGTGCGCGTACGTGGCTATGCCGTGACCGAGTCCTCGGACTCCGGGGCGGCCTCGCCCTCCATGGCCTCGGCGACCTGCTCCTCGACCGAGTCCTCGCGCTGGGCGGGGATCTCCGTCTCGCCCCGCGCGGCCATCCGCACGCGGCGCTCGTCGGCCCGCTCGCACAGTGCGCGCACGGCGACGTTGAAGCGGTCCATGGACGGCGGGTCCGAGGGGCCCAGAAGGTGCTCCTTGAGCTCCAGACGCGCCTCGGCGTGGATGTCCTCGGTCTCGCCCCGAACGGCCGCGAGAAGGGCAGGTACGCCCTCTGCCTCCGGCGCCAGGATCGTCGCGGCGCTCACCGTCGGGAAGCCGGCGCGGAAGTCCGTCTCCGACAGGCCCGAGGTGTTGGCGACGGCGTACGGCTTCTCGCTGCTCAGCCAGTCGGAGACGACCGAGGAGACGTCCGAGACGAGGACGTCGGCCTGGTTGAAGCAGGTGAAGATCGCCGGGCGGGCCTCGGTCACGATGAGGTGCTCCCACTCGGGGAACGACGCCCAGTACGCCCGCTCCCACGCGGCGGTCGCCTCGGCCACGGCCGCGGCGCGGTCGCCGTCGGGCTTGCCCTGCAGCAGCATCTTCTCCATCTCGTCCGCGCTGGTGCGGAACGACGTGGAGGTCAGCTCGTCGAGCGCGGCGGCGGTGCGGGTCAGTTCGGCGGCGGCCTCGGGGCCCGGGCGGGCGCCGGAGCGGCGGGTGTTGGCCTCGCGGATCATCGCCATGATGCGCTTGTTGGCCTCACCGGCGGCCGGGACCTGCGAACCGGTCATCGGGTGCGGCTTGTAGATCAGCCGCACCTTCTCGTCGGCGAGCAGGTGCCGCACGATGTTCTCGCCGGCCAGGATCACCGACGTGTTGCCCGGGTTGCCGTCCCAGCCCTCCCAGGTGGGGGCGTACAGGACGGTCGTGTACGCGCTCTTCGCGGGGCCCGTGCCGACCGTGATCGGGGAGAGCTGCGGGCGGCCCACCTCGACGACGTCCTTGTCCTCGACGCCGACGTCGGCCAGCTGGTAGCGGTCGCGGGCCGCGGGGCCCGCCACCCACACCTCGTCGTACGCCTTCGCGTACGGGTTGCAGGACGACAGCTTGTCGGACTCGCCGTGGTTGATGAACGCGTGCTTGATCGTCGGGATGCGCAGCACCTGCGAGGTCTTCGCGGCGTTCGCCGGGTGCAGCATCATCTTCAGCGTCGAGTTCTCCAGGGAGAACATCGTGGCGACCTTCGGGAAGCAGATGATCGGCACGTCGGTCGCGTCGATCTTGTTCACCATGAAGCGCTCGCGCAGCACGATCAGCGGCTTGCCGTCCACGTCGGCGAGCGTGGAGAGCCACATGTTCGCCTGGTACGCGGAGGTCGTGCCGCCGGAGAAGTACATGGCGACGGTCGGCTTGTACGCGGCCAGCCACTTGTCGAGCCACTCGATGACCTTCTGGTCGTTCAGCGCGCGCTTCTTGGGCAGCAGCCAGGTGCCCAGGTAGAGCGCGCCGCCGCCGAACAGGGCGATCGAGATGCCCAGACCGATGCCGCCCCAGTAGGCGTCGGTCGTCGCCGCCGTGATCACCAGGCCGACGGTGGCCGGGATCGAGAAGCTCAGCAGGCGGTGGCTGGCGCGGCGGGCCAGGATCCGCGGCGGGGCCGTGGACAGGCGCAGCGCCGTGGTGTCGATGTTGCGCGTGACGATCGGCAGCGTGCGGGTGCGGCGGACCAGGACCGCGGCCGCCTGGCAGGCGAAGTGCGTCCCGTAGACGGCGAGCAGCGCGATCAGGAGCGGCGCCTGCTCGCCGAGCGGGTCGATGCCGTCGATACGCAGCAGGCCGACCAGGATCAGCATGTCGCGCAGCAGCTGCCGCACGGTGACGTCGAAGCGGATCTTGCCGAGAAGCGACAGCAGGCCGGGCTGCTTGTACTGGAGATACGTGTCGAGGGCGAGACCGGCCGCGCTCGCTGCGACGAAGACCGGGACGTACGGAACGAGCGCGCTGACGAGCTGGGCCACATAGAGCGCGAACATCGCGAACAGCGCTGAGAGCTGCACGATGCGGCGCGAGGCAAGTCCGGCGGAGGGCACGGGCTGGGCTCCTGGCAGGGATAGGAGGGTGGGGGGACCCTTGGGGGGATGGTCCACCTCGGTGAAAAGGCTGACCACTGACCGTATGACTTTCGGCGGTCCCGTAGCAATCCTCCGTGACATCAATCACCGGATAAAGGGGCAAAGGGTACGAACCAAAGTGACCAAGTTCCCGTCCGGACCGCCCGACGGTGTCCGCCCCTCGAAACCCCAGGGCGCACGGATGACCACGTCACGTAAATTGCCAGCCATGTCAAGGGCAAGGCAAGGCGTCGCGGACGCGCGCCGGATCGTGGTCAAGGTCGGATCGTCGTCGCTCACCACGGCCGCGGGGGGCCTGGACGCGGACCGGGTCGACGCCCTCGTGGACGTCCTGGCGAAGCACCGCAGCGGGGGAGAGAAGGAGATCGTCCTCGTCTCCTCCGGTGCCATCGCGGCCGGCCTCGCCCCACTCGGCCTGACCCGCCGCCCCAAGGACCTCGCCCGCCAGCAGGCCGCCGCGAGCGTCGGACAGGGACTCCTCGTCGCCCGCTACACCGCCTCCTTCGCCCGCTACGGCGTCCGCGTCGGCCAGGTCCTGCTCACCAGCGACGACATGGCCCGCCGCGCCCACCACCGCAACGCCTCGCGCACCCTCGACCAGCTCCTGGCCATGGGCGCCTTCCCGGTGGTCAACGAGAACGACACGGTCGCCACCGACGAGATCCGCTTCGGCGACAACGACCGGCTCGCCGCCCTCGTCGCCCACCTCGTCCACGCGGACCTGCTCGTCCTCCTCTCCGACGTCGACGGCCTCTACGACGGCGACCCCAGCAAGCCCGGCACCTCCCGCATCGCCGAGGTGCGCGGCCCCGCCGACATAGCGCACGTCAAGATCGGCTCCGCCGGGAAGGCGGGCGTCGGCACCGGCGGCATGGTCACCAAGGTCGAGGCCGCCTCGATCGCCGCGGCGGCCGGCATCCCCGTCGTGCTGACGAGCGCCAGTCACGCCGCCGACGCCCTCGCCGCCCGCGACACCGGCACCTGCTTCCACCGCACCGGCCGGCGCAGCGCCGACCGCCTGCTCTGGCTGCAGCACGCCTCGACCCCGCAGGGCGCGATCACCCTCGACGACGGCGCCGTGCGCGCGGTCGTCGACGGGCGCAAGTCGCTGCTGCCGGCCGGCATCGCCGCCGTGGAGGGCGAATTCAGCGCGGGCGACCCCGTGGAACTGCGTGACGAGAGCGGCCGGGCGGTCGCCCGCGGCCTCGTCAACTTCGACGCCAAGGAGATCCCGCAGCTGATCGGCCGTTCAACACGGGAGCTCGCCCGCGACCTCGGTCCCGCCTACGAACGGGAAGTCGTACACAGGGACGACCTGGTCCTCCTGCGGGCTTGATCTGCCCCGGTCCGCCTTCGAAACGCCTGTGTAAACGGCCGAAAGCCTGCCACCCGAGGGGGACCTTCCCCAAAACCACCCCATGAAGCTCCGTGGCCTGCTCAACTCTTGATGCAGGGTGTTCACGCAGGGAAGTTCCGCACGACCATTGCGCAAAGGAGGCCGTCGTGAGACGAGCGCGCCCGGGGGCCGCACCCAAGGGGTCTCGAGGGTCTGCGGAGCGGGCGCTGACCAGCGTGGCCGCGGGGGACGCGTACGAGGAGGACTCCGCCGCCGACCCGGACACCGAGCGGACCACGGTGGCCGAAGAAGGCCCCCGCCTCTGGCACATCACGCTCAGCGTCTCCGGCGCCGAGGCGCCCCTGGCCGAAGTGCGCCGCGGCCTCGAACAGCTCGCCCACGACCATCCCTTTCTGCTCACCAGCCGCTACGCGGTCGACCACGCCGAGATCCGCTACTGGGAAGAGGCCCGCGACCTGCACGACGCGGCGGCGGTGGCCCTGCGCCTGTGGGGCGAGCACCGCCAGACGTCCCAGCTGCCGCCCTGGGAGATCGTCGGTCTGGAGGTCATCGACCGCCAGACCTACCACCACCGGATCGCGGCGGGCTACGGCCCGCTCCCGGCGACGCCGGTGGGCGTGCACCCCTTCTAGGCAGCGCCGACCCCGCGCAGCCGGAACCAAACGGGCCCGACCCGCTCCCAGCCCGTTTTCGGCCATGTCTCAGCACCCGGAATACGGTCTGGACGCCACCACGCCCCCCGTTACCCTGCGGGGCATGACGCCTTCGCTCAACCCGTACGACTCGATGACCCCGGTCACCCAGGCCGCCTACCGCGCCCGCGCCGCGGCCAACGACATCGCCTCCCTGCCGCGTGCGGAGAAGGACGACGCGCTCGCCGCGATGGCCGACGCCCTCGAAGTCCGTACGGCCGAGATCGTCGAGGCCAACGCCAAGGACATCGCCAAGGCCCGCGCCGCCGGCACCTCCGAGGCCATCATCGACCGGCTCACGCTCACCCCCGAGCGGGTCCGCGCCATCGCCTCCGACGTGCGCGACGTCATCGCCCTGCCCGACCCGGTCGGCACCGTCGTGCGCGGCAACACCCTCCCGAACGGCATCGACCTGCGCCAGGTCCGCGTCCCGCTCGGCGTCGTCGGCATCATCTACGAGGCCCGGCCGAACGTCACCGTGGACGCCGCCGCCCTCTGCCTCAAGTCCGGCAACGCGGTCCTCCTGCGCGGCAGTTCGTCGGCCTACGAGTCGAACACCGCGCTCGTCCGCGTGCTGCGCGACGCCGTCGGCGGCAGCGGCCTGCCCGCCGACGCCGTGCAACTGGTGCCCGGCGAGGGCCGCGACTCGGTCACCGAGCTGATGCGCGCCCGTGGCCTGGTCGACGTGCTGATCCCGCGCGGCGGCGCCTCGCTCATCAAGAACGTCGTGGAGAACTCGATCGTCCCCGTCATCGAGACCGGCACCGGCAACTGCCACGTGTACGTCGACGCGGCCGCCGACATCGACATGGCGATCGACATCCTCGTCAACTCCAAGGCCCAGCGCCCCTCCGTCTGCAACGCCGCCGAGACCCTCCTCGTCCACCAGGACATCGCCGACGCGTTCGTGCCGCGCGCCCTCGACGCGCTCGCCGAGGCCGGCGTCACCGTCCACGCTGACCCGCGGATCCTCGGCTACGCCGCGCAGTCGAAGGCCGAGGTCGTCGAGGCGACCCCGGACGACTGGGAGACCGAGTACCTCTCGTACGACATCGCGGCCGCCGTCGTCGACGACCTCGACAAGGCCGTCGAGCACATCCGCCTGTGGTCCTCCGGCCACACCGAGGCCATCGTCACCACCTCCCAGCAGGCGGCCCGCCGCTTCACCCAGCTCGTCGACTCCACGACCGTCGCCGTGAACGCCTCGACGCGCTTCACCGACGGCGGCCAGTTCGGTTTCGGCGCCGAGATCGGCATCTCCACCCAGAAGCTGCACGCCCGCGGCCCCATGGGACTCCCGGAGCTGACGAGCACCAAGTACATCGTCACGGGCGACGGCCACACCCGTTAAGCAGCGTCTTGTGGGGTGAATTCCCTTACCGTCTGCCCAAATTGACCCCTCAGGTCTACTCTGGACGGGTGCCGGAGGACGTGGGGGGCACGCCGTTCCCGGACGGCTGGGAGCCCGACGACGACCACGACCGCGGGGGCTGGGACGAAGAGTTCGCCTCCGTGGTCTTCGACGAGGACTTCGTGAAGGCGGCCGAGGTCCATGAGCCCACCGCGGTCGAGCGCCTGCTCGCCGCGGCACAGGCCCGTGCCGAGGCCCAGGAGGCCGAGGCCCGCAGGGCCCGGATACGCCGCGGCCCGGACGACGACTTCTACGACGACACGGACCCGGACGGGTTCGGCCGGGACGGCTCCGACGGGTTCGGCCACGCCTTCGACGACGTGGACGACCTCTACGAGGAGGAGCTGGAGCGGGACGGCAGGACGCGCGCGTACGCGGGCATGATCCGCTGGCGCCGGCCCGTCGCCTGGGCGCTCGCCCTGCTCATGGGTATCGGCATGGTCGCCCTCGCCTTCACCGCCGTCTACCGCGGCGCCTCGGCCGGCCGCTCGGACCAGGTGCCGCCGCCCGCGACCACGGAACTGGAGAAGAACGTCCCGGGTCCGCCGTCCGCCTCCGCGGACTACTCACGGCCTGCGGTTTCCGCGGTGCCGCGCACCCCCTGACGATTCGCGTGGGGCGCCGTCGGAAGTTGTCGTGCACCGAGGCGTTTACCTGGGGTGCCAGAGACCTACCCTGAAGGTATGGGCGGGCCAGGAGACCCACCGGAGGGGACACCGGAAGGCACCCCCGGCGGTGGTGGTGGGAGCGAGGACGAGTACCGATCCGTCGTGTTCGACGAGTCGTTCGTCCGGGCTGCCCGCCTCCAGGAGTTCTCCGCCCAGGAGCGGATCACCGACCACGCCCCGGCCGTCCGCCGCACGCCCACGCTGCGCCGCGGACTGACGCGGCAGGCCGCCGTCCTCGTCGTCCTGATCGTGATCGCCTTCGGCACCGCGATCTACATGGGCGTGCGCAGCCCGTACCGCACGGCGCCCGTCGCCCGGCACACCGAACCACTGCGGATGACCGTCATCCCGCTCGCCCCGGCCGGCAAGGTGCCCGGCTCGGACTCGGTCGCCGACCTGTACGAGCACAGCCCCGCGGCCCGGTTCCGCACGGCCGCCGACGGCATACGGCTGCCGGCCGCCCGGCGCACCGCGCACTTCTCCGACGGCCAGGTCGTCACCGCGCTGACCACGGCCAAGGACTACCTCGTCGACTCCTCGCTCGACCCGGACGTGCTCACCGGCGGCGCCGTCCGCACCGTGCGCACGCTCGTCGACCCGCAGCAGCTCGACCAGTTCGACCAGAGCTTCGCCAGGCCGGTCGTCGACGGACGGCACGCCGCGACCGGCTGGCTGGTCCGCTTCGACCCGGCGCAGACCCTCCTCGCCGACGACCACATCCGCGTGCACGGCACGCTGCACTTCGCCGAGGCCGACCCGAACACCCTCGAAGTGACCTCGGACCACACCTTCGTCTACGCGCTGCGGCCGACGACCGACTCCGGCAGCACCGAGGCGTCCCTGTTCACGGTCCGCCGCGAACTGCACTTCCGCTTCGACCGTGACGACCTGCGCAACCACCAGGCCGAACTGCTCGTGTCCTACGTCCAGGCGGGACCGCTCGCCTGCTCCGCCGACTCGGCCGAGCACCTGCATCCGCTGCTCGCGGGCCAGACGGCGAAGAAGGACGGACCGGCGGGCACCGACCCGTACGCGACGGGCGCCGCGACCGCGCTGTGCGGCGCACTCGCCCCCAGTGCCCAACCGTCCGTCTAGGAGCGGCGGTTACTCGTCCCGGTCCCGGTCGTCCTGCGTGCCGTGGTTGCCGTTGTTGCCCCCGCCGTTGCCGCCGAAGTTCCCGAAGCCGCGCCGCACCCGGCCGCCCAGGTCGCCCGCGCCGCCCGCGATGTCGCTGACCAGCTTCATCAGCGGGTCCTTCGAGTTCTTCACGTGATCCGTGTAGTGCGAGGCCGACTCGCGGAACGAGTCGGACACCTTGGTGTCCTTGTCCTCGGTGCGCCGCGGGTAGTGACCGTCCATCAGCCGCTGGTAGTCGCGGGTCTCGGACCACTTCTTCAGCTCGGCGGCGCGCACCGTGGTGAACGGGTGCGAGCGCGGCATCACGTTCAGGATCTTCAGGACCGAGTCGCGCAGATCGCCCCCGGCCTCGTACTCCTCGGCCTGCTTGAGGAACGCGTCCACGTTCATCTCGTGCAGGTGGTTGCCGCCCGCGATCTTCATCAGGCCGCGCATGGAGGCCTGCAGGTCCTGGCCGACCAGCAGACCGGCACGGTCCGCGGAGAGCTCCGACTTGCGGAACCACTCGCGCAGCGCCGTCACGATCGCCATGATCGCGAGGTTGCCGAGCGGGATCCACGCCACGCGCAGGGCGAGCGAGGTGAGGAAGAGCAGTATGGTCCGGTAGACCGAGTGGCCGGACAGCGCGTGGCCGACCTCGTGGCCCACGACCGCCCGCATCTCCTCCTCGTCGAGCAGCTCCACGAGACCGGTCGTCACGACGATGATCGGCTCGTCGAGACCGATGCACATCGCGTTCGGCTGCGGGTCCTGGTTGACGTACATCGGCGGGACCTTCTCCAGGTCCAGGATGTAACAGGCGTCCCGCAGCATCGCGTTCAGGTGCGCGAACTGGTCGTCCGAGACGCGCACCGAGTCCGACAGGAACAGCAGCCGCAGACTGCGCTCGGGCAGCAGGCCGCTGAGCGCCTTGAAGACCGTGTCGAACCCGCTGAGCTTGCGCAGGGCGACCAGCGCCGAGCGGTCCGCCGGGTGCTCGTACGCCCGCGAGGAGATCCCCGGAAAGCGCCTGCGCTGCCTGCTCGGTACGTTCTCGTGCTGCTCGTTCGGTACGTCGGGCATGCGTCCCCCATGTCGTTGTGAGTGTCCGTCGTGTCCGTTCGTGCCCCCAAGGTGGAGTCCAGACTAGGCGGAGATACCGTGACGGGGCAGCACACAGAAGGAGCGAACCGTCATGGACCACGTCGATCACGTCATCAGCGCCGCGGCGTCCGACCAGGGAGCCGGCAACCTGTTGCGCATCGTCCTGATCGTCGGCGTCCTCGGCGCCGTCTTCCTGGCCTGGTTCCTGCTGCGCGGCTACAAGCGCGACGACTGACGAGGCCGTACGGGCGGCACGTTCGGCAGAGTCGGCGTGAGCACCGCGACAGCCCCCGCTTACGATGGGTCAGAAATCTCTGTCCCGATCCCACACCGGATAGGTCCTGCTGACGATGAGCCTCCACGTCTCCGCTGCCCAGCTGGCCACACTCGCCTCCGAGGGCGGCGAGCACGGCGGCAACCACGAGAGCATCAGCCCCCTCATGACGGGCGGCGCCGCTTTCGTCATCCTCCTTCTGCTGCTGTGGATCACCACGCGCTTCAACCGCGACCGCTGACCCGGACGGGACCACACGGATCGGGCCAGTAGGCTCTGCACGCATGGGAGCGCAGGACATGCCTACCGGCCCGGTCAACAGCCCGGCCGGCGGCCCGGATCGCGAGTGGGTCTCGCCCGCCAAGCGACGCCTCGGCGTCATGGGCGGAACGTTCGACCCGATTCACCACGGGCACCTCGTGGCGGCCAGTGAGGTCGCCGCGCAGTTCCACCTGGACGAAGTGGTGTTCGTGCCGACCGGGCAGCCCTGGCAGAAGAGCGACAAGAAGGTGTCCCCGGCCGAGGACCGTTATCTGATGACGGTCATCGCCACCGCCGAGAACCCGCAGTTCTCGGTGAGCCGCATCGACCTCGACCGCGGCGGACCCACGTACACCACGGACACGCTGCGCGATCTGCGCGCGCTCAATCCGGACACGGACCTCTTCTTCATCACGGGCGCCGACGCCCTGGGCCAGATCCTCACCTGGCGATACACCGAAGAGCTCTTCTCCCTGGCACACTTCATCGGCGTCACCCGGCCGGGTCACCCGCTCACCGACCCTGGCCTGCCCGAGGGCGGTGTCTCGCTCGTCGAGGTCCCGGCCCTCGCGATCTCCTCCACGGACTGCCGTGACAGAGTCGCCAAGGGAGACCCCATCTGGTACATGGTGCCGGATGGTGTGGTGCGCTACATCGACAAGCGCCAGCTGTACCGAGGCGAATGACCCTGCACCGCCGAGAGGGGCATCGGTGAACGACCGTTACGACGGTTACGACGGTTACGACCAGCAGCAGTACGAGCTGGTCGGCTATGACGAGTTCGGCCAGCCGGTCTACCGGCAGGTCCAGCAGGCGCCGTCGTACGAGCGGTCCGCAGATGGCTCAGCGTACGGGTACGGCTACGACCCGTACGCGACGGGTCAGCAGCAGCCGGTCCCGCCCGCGCCGCCCGCCCCGCCGCAGCAGCAGCCCCCGCACGCGTACGACCCCTACGGTCACGCACAGCCCGGGAGTTACGACCCGTACGGCGCCCAGGCCGGGACCGGTGAGCAGCCCCGTGTCGCCCAGCAGGTCGACGTCGAGCAGACCGCCGCCTACATCCCGCAGCAGGCGCCGCCGCGCGAGGAGCCGGCGCGGCCGCAGGACCGGGACTACCGCACCGAGCAGTTCTCCTTCGTGGAGGAACCGGACGACAACTCCGAAGACGTCATCGACTGGCTGAAATTCACCGAGTCGCGCAGCGAGCGCCGCGAGGAGGCCAAGCGGCGCGGCCGCAACCGGATCGTCGCCCTCGTCGTGGTCCTCGCGCTGTGCCTGGTCGGCGGCGTCGGCTACCTCTGGTCGCAGGACAAGCTGCCGTTCCTGTCGAAGGACGGCGCCGCGGCCGGCGCCGCCGCCGAGGCCGGCCCGCAGAACCGGGACGTCATCGTCGTCCACCTGCACAACACCAAGGGCGGCGCCACCTCCACGGCGCTGCTGGTGAACAACACCACCACCAAGCAGGGCACCACCGTCCTGCTGCCCAACTCGCTGGCCCTGTCGGCCGAGGACGGCACCGCCACCACGCTCGGCAAGTCCGTCGGCGACGACGGCTCCGCCGGCACCGGCGACGAGATCGACACGCTGCTCGGCACCGACATCGAGGGCACCTGGCGCCTCGACACCCCCTACCTCAACAACCTCGTCGAGCTCGTCGGCAACATCGACATCGACACGAACGCGACGGTCCCCGACCCGGCGAAGAAGGGCACGGCCCTCGTCCACAAGGGCGAGCAGCAGACCCTCAGCGGCCCGATGGCCGTCGGCTACGCCACGTACCGGGCGAAGGGCGAGGACCAGACCGCGCAGCTCATGCGGTTCGGCCAGGTCATGCAGGGCGTGCTGCGCAAGCTGTCGTCGGACCCGCAGGCCGCGACGACGACCGTGCAGACCCTCGCCCAGATCCTCGACCCGTCGCTGACCGAGAAGGACCTCGGCGCCTTCCTCGCCAAGCTCGCCGACCACGCCAAGGAGGGCGACTACAAGACCGCCCTGCTGCCGGTCCAGAGCGGCGGCACCCTCTCCGAGTCCGCCGCGGACTCCGTCGTCAAGGACGTCCTCGGCGGCACCGTGAAGGCACCCGCCAAGGGCGACTCGCTGCGCGTCGGCGTCAAGAACGCCACCGGCGTCACGGCCCGCACCGAGAAGGCCAGGGTCACCCTGGTCAACGGCGGCTACACCTTCGTCTCCGGCGGCACCGGCACGAGCGTGGTGTCCTCCCAGGTCATCTACGCCGACGCCGCCCGCAAGCAGGACGCGGTGGAGGTCGCCAAGACGCTCGGCCTGCCGACGTCGGCCGTACGGAAGGGCAGGACCGCGGCGAACGCCGACGTGTCCGTCGTCCTCGGCCAGGACTACACCGGCGGGCAGTGACGCCCCGCCCGGTGGCCCCGGCGCCCTTGCGCGCCGGGGCCACCGGGAATGCAGTGAGGTCGTCCGGCGGTCCGTGAGACCCTTGAGTCAGCCCCGTGACGGACATCCGGGGATTGTGCCCGCCGACGGAAAGCCTTGTAGTGACCGCCACTGACCGTTCCCTCGAGCTCATCAACGCCGCCGCGCAGGCGGCCGCCGACAAGCTCGCGCACGACATCATCGCCTACGACGTCAGCGATGTGCTGTCCATCACGGACGCCTTCCTGCTGGCCTCCGCGCCCAATGACCGGCAGGTCAAGTCGATCGTCGACGAGATCGAGGAGCGCCTGAACAAGGAGCTCGGCGCCAAGCCGGTCCGCCGCGAGGGCGACCGCGACGCCCGCTGGATCCTGCTCGACTACGTCGACATCGTCGTCCACGTCCAGCACAGCGAGGAGCGCGTCTTCTACGCCCTGGAGCGGCTGTGGAAGGACTGCCCCGAGCTGGACCTGCCGGCCGACGCCAAGGCCACCCGTGGCAAGGCCGCCGAGCACGCCCAGCGCGAGCAGGCCGCCGAAGAGGCCGACGAGCTGCGTGAGCTGGGTGGTGAGCTGCGTTGAGCAGCTCCCGGGGGCGCCGCGTCGTCCTGTGGCGGCACGGCCAGACCGCCTGGAACCTGGAGCGCCGCTTCCAGGGCAGCACGGACATCGAGCTGACCGAGGCCGGCGTCGCCCAGGCCCGCCGCGCCGCCCGCCTGCTGGCCTCCCTGAAGCCCGACGCGATCGTCGCGTCGGACCTCAAGCGGGCCGCGGCCACCGCCGCCGAGCTGGCCGCTCTGACCGGTCTCGCCGTCACGCACGACGAGGGCCTGCGCGAGACGTACGCCGGCGAGTGGCAGGGCCTCACGCACGACGAGATCATCGGGCGGTACGGCGAGCAGTACGCCGCGTGGAAGCGCGGCGAGCCCGTGCGCCGGGGCGGCGGCGAGCTGGAGACCGAGGTCGCCGACCGGGCCGCGCCCGTCGTGCTGCGGCACGCGGACAAGCTGCCGGACGGCGGTCTGCTCGTCGTGGTCAGCCACGGCGGCACCATCCGCACCACCATCGGTCGCCTCCTGGGTCTCGAGTCCCACCACTGGGAGGGGCTCGGCGGTCTGTCGAACTGCTGCTGGTCCGTCCTCGGCGAGGGCGCGCGCGGCTGGCGGCTGCTCGAGCACAACGCGGGCACGCTGCCCGAGCCGGTCCTCGGCGACGACGACTGAGGCCCTGCCGCGGCGGTTGAGGCCGGTCCCTGCGGAGCGCGGGGACCGGATTTCACTTTCCGGCAGGTCGCAGGCTAAAGTTCTTCTTGTTCGGCCCGCCGGGGGAAAAGCCCGGAGGGGGAAGAACGCAAGGGGCTATAGCTCAGTTGGTAGAGCGCCTGCATGGCATGCAGGAGGTCAGGAGTTCAATTCTCCTTAGCTCCACAGGAATCACCGGAAATCCCGTCCCGTCAGGGGCGGGATTTTTCGTTGCCCAGACAGGTCAGGTGGGTGCGCGTGTCGTCGTCCGCGGGGGAGTACACGACGATCCGGCACTCCGGCATCCCGTCGATGGACAGGGACGTCGACGTCATCCGCAGCACACCGGACGTCTCGACGCACCGGAACGTCTTCACGCGGGAGCCCGGAGGCACGACGTCGCCGCTCTCCCACAGCTCGGCGAAGTAGGGGCTGGCCGCCGCCAGCTCGCCTATGAAGCGCTCCCAGACCGGCTCGCCCACATGACGCCCGTACGCGGAGCGCAGGGTCGCCACCATCACCGGCAGCTCCGTCTCCCGGTGGACCAGCGGGCAGGTCGCCTCGGGGGCCAGGAACAGCGTCCGCAGCGCATTGGGCACGGGGGGCTGCGTCCCGGGACGGAGGATGAACAGGGCCCGGTACGGGGCATTGGTCGCGAGCAGATCGAACCGGCCGTTGTAGACCACGGCGGGCAAGGGGGCCACCGCGTCGAGGACGCCCTGCACCTCGGGGCGCACCGACTGCCCGGTGTCCTCGTGGGCGGGGGAGAACGGCACGTCCGCCAGGTGGTACAGGTGCTCGCGCTCCGGCAGATCGAGGCGCAGGGTGCGGGCCACCGCGTCCAGGACCTGCGGCGAGGCATTGATCGGGCGGCCCTGCTCCAGCCACGTGTACCAGGTGACGCCGACGCCCGACAGCTGCGCGACCTCCTCGCGGCGCAGGCCGGGAGTGCGCCTGCGCGGGCCTCCGGGCATGCCGACGTCCTGCGGGGTCACCCGCGCCCGGCGGCCCCGCAGGAAGGCGGCCAGCTCGGGCCTGCGCCGGTCCTGCGGCCTGCCGGTGGTGCGCTCCGTCGTGGTCATCGTCGTCACGTCCCCCATCGTTCGCCCCGGTGCCGCGCCGCGGAAGGCGCGTACCGGGTGGTGCCGGTACCAGCATCAGCGGGCTCTCGGTACCCGTGCCCGACCACCGCCAGGCTCCAGGACATGACGACAACCGTCCCGGAAAGTCCGCGATCCCCAACTCCCGGATCCAGTAAAGCCCCTGGCACTGACAACGGCCCCGCGACCAAGCGCGGGCGGCTGCTCGCGGTCGTGCTGACCGCCCAGTTCATGGCCGTCCTCGACGTGTTCATCGTGAACGTGGCCGCACCCACCGTCCGGACCGAACTCGACGCGTCGGGCGCCGCGTTGCAGCTGATCGTCGCCGGATACACCATCACGTACTCGGTCCTCCTGATCACCGGCGCGCGGCTCGGCGCCCTGTTCGGGCACCGGCGGGCCGTGCTCGGCGGTCTCGCGCTGTTCACCGCGGCCTCGCTGGCCTGCGGACTGGCGCAGAGCAGCGGCCAGTTGATCGCGTTCCGCATGGTGCAGGGCGCCGGCTCGGCGCTGATGATCCCGCAGGTGCTGAGCCTGGTGCAGCGGCACTTCGCCGGACAGGCCCGGGTGCGGGCGCTCGGGGTGTACGCGGCCGTCCTCGCGGTCGGCGCCGCCGCCGGGCAGGTGGCCGGCGGGGTGCTGGTCAGCGCCGACCTGTTCGGCACCGGCTGGCGCTCGGTGTTCCTGGTGAACGTGCCGGTCGGCCTGGCCCTGCTCGTCCTCGGACGGCGGGAGCTGCCCCGCGACGGCGCCCGTGCGGGCGGCGCCCTCGATCTGGTGGGGCTCGTGCTGCTGGGCGGCTCCGTCTCGCTGCTCACCGTCCCGCTGGTGCTCGGGCAGGAGGAGGGCTGGCCGCTGTGGTCCTGGCTCTGCCTGGGCTCGTCCGTCGTGCTGTTCGCCCTGTTCTGGGCGTACGAGTCGGCGCTCGCGCGGCGCGGCGGGGCGCCGCTGATCGCGCCGCGGGTGCTGCGCCTGCCCGGCATCGGCCTGGCCGTCTTCCGGGTGTTCGCGGTGATGGCGGTCAACGCGGGCTACCTCTTCACGCTCACCCTGCACGTCCAGGGCGGCCTCGGGTACGGCGCGCTGCGCGCCGGGCTGACCTTCACGCCCGCGGCCCTCGCGTTCGGGGCGGTCGGGCTGACCTGGCGCCGCTGGCCGCAGCGGTGGCAACGGGGCATGATCCCGGGCGGGTTCGTGCTCGCCGCGGCCGGCACGCTCGGCACCGGGCTCGCACTGCGCGGCGGGAGCGGCGGCGGGCTCTGGCTCTACGTCTCGTTCGTCGTGGTCGGCGTGGGCCTCTCGCTCGGCTTCAGCCCGGCCCTGACGCGGGCCCTGGCCACGGTGCGGCCCGAGGACGCGGCCGACGCCAGTGGTCTGCTGGCGACCGTGACCCAGCTCGGCCAGCTGATCGGCGTCGCGGCCTTCGGGGCACTTTTCCTCAACCGGGTTGAGGCACAGGGGGCTCCTGGGGCGTATAACTCTGCGGACGCGCTCCTGTTGTGCGCTTATGCGCTGGCCGGAGCGGCTGTCCTGGCTGCCGTATCCGGACTGGTACGCATGCGTCGCTGACCGTATTGCTCCGGCCGTGGCAGAATCGGACGGCCGGAGGAGGGCTGCGTCCGACCGACGAAGACGGCCCGACGGGAGGGAGTGCGCGATGCCCTTGAGCATCAACGAGGAGGCCGACCGCCTCCTCGGCGTGGCAGCGATATCCACCGAGCCCTCGCCCCCGTCCCACCCGGCCGATAATGTCCCGCTTCGCCTCAACTGTCCGACCTGCGGCTCCTCCCACGTCGCCCAGATGCTGGGTGACAACGGCGGGGTCTCGTACGTGTGCACGGCCTGCGGCCACAGCTGGAGCTGAACGGATCGACATGGGGTCACACCGGAGGAAGTGCGATTGGTGCGGCAGTGGTACGCCCATCGTGCGCGACATGGAGCCCGTGAACCCCGACTACCAGTACTGGTGCGAGGAGTGCGCGCGGGCGCTGATCATAAAGGGCGACCCGATCGAGACGTATCGGGAGCTGGAGGGCGAGCCGATCTACGGCCGCCTCCTGGACGAGCACTGCACGCTCAAGCGGTTCTACTCGTTCGCCACAGCCTGACCCCGCACTGCGCCAGGAAGGCGCAGGCCACCCCCGCGTAGAGCGCCGAAAGCACCAACTGGCCGCTGTTCTGATGCAGTTCGGGCCGGCCCGAACCGTGCGGCACCCACCACAGGGCGTACGCGCAGAACGTCAGGGCCATGAGCGCGGCGACGCCGCGGCGGCCGGAGTCCCACACCAGCAGCACCAGCGGCACGCACCACACCCAGTGGTGCGACCAGGAGACCGGGCTGACCAGGAGAGCCGTCGCCGCGCACGCCAGCACCGCCTGTGCCTGCCGCCCGCGCAGCGCGGAGGCGACCGCGACGGCGAGCCCGAGCGCACCCGCCGTCGCGGCCGTGACGACCCACCAGAGGCCCGGGTCGCCGGTGTGCAGCAGCCGGGCCAGCACGCCGCGCAGCGACTGGTTCGCGGTCTCCTCGGCGTGCCCGACCCGGCTCGCCTCGAAGACCATCCGGGTCCAGAAGCGGTACGAGTCGTGCGGCAGGACGGCGGCCGCCAGGGCGGTGGCGCCCGCGAAGGAGCACGCCGCCACGCGCGCGTGCCGCAGCCACGGCCGCCAGGCGCCGCCCCGCGCCGCCTGCGCGAGCCCGGTGCACAGCAGGAACACCGCGAACAGCGCCGGGGTCAGCTTGATCGCCGCCGCGACCCCGATCCCGACCCCCGCCCAGCGGTGCCCGGGCCGCCGGGTCAGATCCCACAGGACGAGCACGGCCAGCAGCAGATTGACCTGGCCGTAGCGGAGCGTCGTCCACACGGGCTCGCACCACACGGCGCCGGCCGCCACCCACAGGGCGTGCTCCACGCGCGCGTGGCGGCCCACCAGTCGCAGGGAGAGCAGCGCGAGGGCCACGAGCAGGACCAGGTTCGCGACGGTCGCCGCGGCGCGCAGCGTGGCGACGTCCAGGAGCGTCAGCGGGGTGAACAGCAGCGCGGCGAAGGGGGGATAGGTCGTCGGAAGCCGGGCATGCGTCGCACGGAGGGCGTACAGGTCGCCTCCTGCCCGGACGGTCGCCCCCTCCGCGCGGTAGACCAACAAGTCGATCATGGAGACGTGGGCGGCCCGCTGGGCGAACCAGAAGCCCGCGAAGGACAGCAGGCAGACACCCAGAGCTGCGGGAACACGACGATGGGCGCGGGGCAGGGCGAGCGCAGTCACGTCAGGCGACAGTAGTGGCCCTATCTGGCCTCTTTGCCTACAGACCGGGTCAGAACGGATACGATTTGGTGATGCACCCGGGTGACCGTGTAATGTTGGCGTCGCCGCCGGGGAAACCGACAGGAAGACCGGGCGGATCTCAGCAAGGGGCTATAGCTCAGTTGGTAGAGCGCCTGCATGGCATGCAGGAGGTCAGGAGTTCAATTCTCCTTAGCTCCACAGGAATTGAGAGCGGGCCATCCGATCGGATGGCCCGCTTTCGTGTGTCCTGGCAGTCGTGACGGCCCGCGGCTACCTGCGGGCCCGGCTGCGGCCCGGCGGGAGCGCGGGCGGCAGCGCCGGCCGGGCGGGCAGCGCCGCGGGATCCTCCTCGATGCGCAGGGCGAGCGCAGGACAGCGCCGCACCGCCCGCACCGCACTCGCCTCCGAGTAGCGCGGCACCGCCGCCTCCGCGACCGCCGGGAAGCCGTCGGGGCCCAGCTGGATCAGCTCCGGCACGATGTCCCGGCACAGGCCGTGGCCCTGGCACAGCGTCCAGTCGACGGCGAGCCGCTTCCCGCTGGGCGCCGCGCCCGCCGGAGCCTCGTTGTGCAGCGGCAGCACCCCGCGGACCGGACGCCCGCAGCCGGCGCCCAGCACATGGGCGGCCAGGTCGTCGGTGAACGCCGAGATCGTCGACTCGATGAACGCGGCCGAACCGTCCGGGTGCTTGCACGCCCCGCGCCGCTTCACCGCGCGCGTGACCTCGCGCAACGCCTCCAGGGCGGTCGGCCCGCCGCCGTTCAGGACGTCCTCCAGGCCGCGGGCCGCCGCGGGCAGCCCCAGGTAGCAGGGCCCGCACTGGCCGGCGCTCTCCGACGCCAGCCACTGCGCCACCTTCAGAGCCTCGCCGAGCGGGCAGGTGTCAGGACCGATCGGCAGGATCGCGCCCGCGCCCAGGGCGCCGCCGCACGCCTCCAGGGAGGCCCGGGAGACGATCGCGTCCTGCGCCCCCACCCCGTCCAGCCACTTGCCGTGGTAGCCGCCCGTGAGGACGCCCTGGGGGAGCGGGGGTGCGCCCGCGAGCTGGAGGACGTAGCGCAGCGGAACCCCGGAGGGGACCTCCAGGACCATCGGGCGCGCCACGGCTCCGGAGAGCGTGAGCAGCACCGTGCCCGGCTCGTCGTGCAGACCCGTGCGGCAGTACCGCTCGGGTCCCGTGCGGGCGGCGACGGCGAGCTGGGCGAAGGTCTCCGCGTTCGACAGGAGCGTGGGGGCGCCGCCGACCCCGGAGTCAGAGGCGCGCACCTTGCGGCCCGGCGGCATCGGCGGGCCGCCGTCGGCCGAGCGGATCAGCGCCGAGGACTCCCCGGTGACCATCCGCACCGGATTGCGCTGCACGCGCGCGCGGAGCGGCGCGTTGCGGCGGTTGGTCAGGCCGCGCTCGGCGAGGGCCGCCTGCATCGACGCCTCGGTGGAGTCCCGGGTCACGCCCACGACGAGCGTGCGCGCCCCGAGCGCCTCGGCGACCAGGAGGGCGCCGTCGAGGATCAGGTGCGGGGCCCGGTTGATCAGGACGGTGTCCTTGCGGCAGGCGGGCTCGTCCTCGCTGCCGTTCACCACGACCACGGGCCGCACGCCCCGCCGGATCGCCGACTCGGCGACCGCGCGCAGCTTCTTGGCGAACGGGAAGCCCGCGCCGCCGCGGCCGCGCAGGGACACCGCCTGGGCCAGCTGGGCGAGCTGCTCGCCCGCCATGGGTTCCAGCGGGCCGTGCACCTTCAGGTGCATGTCGAGGTCGAGCCGCTCCACGAGGTCGAACCCCGAGGTGAGCTGGGGGAGACCGACGACGCGGACTTCCGGGACGTCGGGCAGTGCGGTGTTCACTGCGTGCCTCCGTAGGG
>NZ_JAMOLN010000379.1 GCF_024448165.1 Streptomyces longispororuber | reverse complement strand
TCACGTTGATCGACCAGTTGGGGTTGGACGGGCTGATCTCCGGGGCGATCGGCGACGCGGTCAACGACGTCATCGGTGGCTGACGAGGTTCGATCACCGGGCTGATCGTGGTTCGACCCTGCCGATTTACATCTGGTTGACGGGCGCGTTGCTCTTCGCGGCGTTCGCCTTCTTCGCCTTTGCTCAGGCGGCTTCGGCGCGCAATGGTGCCCAATCGGCCGCTGACGCGGCTGCGTTGGCGGCAGCTCAGTCTGCGCGGGACGAGCTTCTGGTGGACCTGGGGCAGGCCCTCGATGAGGGGGAAGATTGGCTGCGCTGGCTCGAAGGCCTGGAACTCGATGGCCAAGGCGCGGCGGATGCTGCCGGGCAACTGGCCGCGGCGAACGATGCCGACCTCGTGGGAGGACCTGACCCGGCCGAGGTCAATGGCTACCCGGGCTACTGGGTCGAGGTGCAGACCCGCTACACGGTCGGCGACACGATCATTCCCGGCACGGAGAACGACAAGGCGAAGGCGCATGCCACGGCCGTGGTCAAACCCCGCTGTGACGTACCGGTGGACGCGGACCCGAAGAAGCCGGTCCAACTCACGTGTGACGACGAGAAGATCGAGATCGATCCGGACGACTTCGACCTGGACGACCTGCCCGACGCATCAACCTTCTTCTCCGTCCATCTGGCCGACTGACGAGCGAACGACGAGAGAGGGAAGCCGTGGCGATGAACCTTCGGCGCACTACGACGACCCGCCGGGCAGTGGCCACGGTGGCGATCACGACCGGCCTTGTGCTTGCCGCGGCAGGGTGTGGCGGGGATGGGGACGAGCCCAAGTCTGAGCAGTCGTCCGCGTCGATCGCGGCAGGCGCGAACGGAGGCACCAAATCCCCCGATTCCCCGAGTCCGACGCAGAACAAGATTCTTGCGGAAGCCAAGGACGGGGACATCACGGTCACCATCACGGCGGCGACGCGCGACACAGGCGGCTACGTCACGGTGTCCGGCTCAGTCCGTAACGACGGCAGCAGCGCTTGGCTCGGGGCCAACTGGCGGAGCGATGAGCAGGAACTCCGTAAGAACGGCGGGTCGCTGGCCGGCGCGAGTCTGGTGGACCAAGCAGGAAAGAAGAAGTACCTGATCCTGCGTGACACTCAAGGCAAGTGTCTCTGCACCAAGTTCGACGGTCAGATCATGCCCGGCAAGACCGCTCCGTGGTACGCCCAGTTCCCCGCCCCGCCCGAAGGCACGACGGAGGTCACCTTCCAGGTCGGCTCGATGCCCCCGGCGCCCATCGAGATCTCCGAGGGCGAATGACATGCCCCGAACCCGACGCCACCTGACCGCCACAGCGGCCCTCACCCTCCTCCTGGTCGCCGGAACGGCAACGGCGGTGCAGGCCGAGGACGACCCCACGGGCGCCCCACCCGGCAGCTCCACGACGTCCCCGCCCCCCGAGGTGGACGCCAACAGCCCGGGGCTCAAACTCGCCGACGGCGCCACGCTCGCCCCCGCCAAGGTCCTCGACATCAAATCGGTCGTGGAAGACCTCTCCGGCGACGAACGCCGCTCCGACACGAGCGAGGACGTCACTTTCGCCCTCCAGGCCGAGGTCCTCTTCCCGAAGGACAGTGCGAAGCTCAACCCGGACGCGAGGTCCCGGATCCAGGCCATCGCCGACGAGATCAAGACCCAGAAGGCAGGCACGGTAAGGGTCTTCGGCTTCACGGACAACCTCGGCTCGTACGCCCACGGCCTCACGCTCTCCAAGAAGCGCGCGGAAGCGGTCCACGACGAACTGAATGCAGCACTGGGCGCGTCCGGAGGCGACGTCACGTTCCAGGTGCGCGGCTACAGCGAGGACTACCCGATCGCGGACAACGGCAGCGAACAGGGCCGCAAGAAGAACCGCCGGGTGGAGGTGTCGTTCCCGAAG
The DNA here is from genome assembly GCF_024448165.1 of Streptomyces longispororuber. Lineage (GTDB taxonomy): Bacteria > Actinomycetota > Actinomycetes > Streptomycetales > Streptomycetaceae > Streptomyces > Streptomyces longispororuber_A. The sequence goes on along the minus strand of NZ_JAMOLN010000379.1, from coordinate 1,884 downwards.
TCGGACTGAACCGGACGATCAGGCGCCCATCGCACGGACGCGGTCACCGCAGAGTTTTGTCATGTCGTCCACGCCCGATGTCAGCACGACGCGTGGCCGATGTCGCCCTCGCGTCCCGCAGCGCCCCGGTCACCGGCGGCCGGATTCTCCGCCTCGCGGAGAACCCACGCGCCCCCACCCGCGCCCGATCCCTACTCCGCCCGCCACACCGTCAGGTTCCCCGTCAGGAAGTTCGACCCGCTCTTGGGCAGGGCGGTCGACTTCGTCTCGACCACGAAGAGGCCGATGGTGCCGTCGGGCTGCTTGAAGCAGATCTCGCTGCCCGTGGTGATCGCCGCCAGCGGCATGCGCTTGTCCGCGCCCGTGCCGGCCAGGTAGGCGCTGCAGTTGTCGAAGGGGGTGCCCACCCTTTCCCAGGCCGGGGCGATCAGGACCTTGTCGCCCTCCAGCGCGCAGCTGATCTCCTTGGCGCAGGTGAAGCGGATGTCGCCCTTGCGGTCCTTGCGGGCGGTGCCGTTCTTGAGGGTCAGGGAGTTCTTCTCGTCCAGCCACTGCATGGGGAAGGCGCTGGCCCGCGGTGTCCCGGAGCCGGAGGTGGAACCGCTCGATCCGGTGTCTCCGGAGCCTCCCGCCGAACCTGTCGTATCCGTCGATCCGTCCTTGGACGTCTTCGTGGAATCCGAACCGGATGAACCAGACGAAGCGGATGAACCCGCCGAGCCGGAGCTCGCGCCCGACGACTGTGACGCCCCGGTGTTCCCTCGCTCGCCGATCCCGCCCAGCGCGTTCCACAGCGAGTAGCCGAGTCCGCCCAGCATCAGAACGCCCACCGTCACGCCCGCCACGCCGATCAGGCCGTGGCGGCGTCTTCGGGCGCGCAGCTGGTCCGGGTCGGGCCAACTGGGCCGCGTCGTCTCCGGTGCGCGCCACGGGGACAGCGGCTGCGTGGCGTACGCCTGGGTGGGCGGCGCGGCGACGGGGGTGGCGACCGGGGGCGGCACCGTCACCTCGGGGCCCGTGACCTCCTGCCAGACGGCGGGGCCCGCACCCGCGTCCGCGTCCCGGCCGAGCTCCCGGCGGCACCACTCCACGACCTCGGCCGGGGTGGCCCGCTCCCTCGGGTCGGTGGCGAGGCAGCGGGCGATCAGCGGTCGGAGCTGCTCGGGCAGGGGGGAGAGGTCGGGCTCGTCGTGCACGATCCGGTAGAGCACGCTGACCGCGGGACCGTCCCCGTACAGCGGCCGGCCGAGCGCCGCGAACGCCGCCGTCTGACCGAGGGCGAAGACGTCGGTCGCCGCCGTGATCTCGCCGGCCGCGCCCGCGGCCGCCTGCTCCGGTGCCATGAACTGCGGGGTGCCGATGGAGGCGCCGGTCGCGGTGTGCGAACTGATGCCGGAGGCCAGGGAGATGCCGAAGTCGATGACCCGGGGGCCGTCGGACGCCAGCAGCACGTTCGACGGCTTGAGGTCGCGGTGCACGATCCCGGCGCCGTGGATGCCCGCCAGCGCCTCGGCGACGCCCGCCATCAGCCACAGCACGGCGGGCACCGGCAGCGGTCCGCGCCGGCCGACGGCCTCGGCGAGCGAGGGACCCGGCACGTACAGCGTCGCCAGCCAGGGCGGTGCGCCGCCGGCGTCGCCGTCGATCAGCTCGGCGGTGTACGCGCCGCGGACCCGCCGCGCCGCCTCCATCTCCCGCCGGAAGCGCCGCCGGAAGTCCGGGTCGTCGGCGAGTTCGGGGCGGACGACCTTGATGGCCACCGGCCGGCCGCCCTGGGTGTGCGAGAGATAGACCCGGCCCATGCCGCCCGCGCCGAGCCGGGCGGCGAGCCGGTAGCCGGCCACCACGGTCGGGTCGTCCGGCTGCAACGGCTGGAAGACCCCG
>NZ_JAMOLN010000378.1 GCF_024448165.1 Streptomyces longispororuber | reverse complement strand
ACCCTGAGCTCCCTGACCTTCCGCTGAACGCCCCCGGCCACCGCGGCCCGCAGACGCGAGTGGGGGCAGGTCGTACCCCGGTACTACGCCCGCCCCCGAACCGGAGCCCCTGGTCCGACGCCCGGGCACCCACCCGATCCCTACCTTCGACGCATGACGATCCAAGCCCACGGACTCACCAAACGCTACGGCGACAAGACCGTCGTCGACGACCTCACCTTCACGGTCGAGCCCGGCACGGTCACCGGATTCCTCGGCCCGAACGGCGCCGGCAAGTCCACCACGCTGCGCATGCTGCTCGGCCTGGACGCCCCGACATCCGGCCGCGCCACCATCGGCGGCCGCCCGTACGCCGACCACCCGGCCCCCCTCACCGAGGTCGGCGCGCTCCTGGAGGCGAAGGCCGTCCACCCGGGCCGCACCGCCTTCCACCACCTCATGGCGCTCGCCCACACCCACGGCATCCCGCGCTCCGGCGTCGAGCAGGTCCTCGACCTGGCCGGCCTGACCGACGTGGCGGGCAAGCGGGTCAAGGGCTTCTCCCTCGGCATGGGCCAGCGGCTCGGCATCGCGGCGGCGCTCCTCGCCGACCCGGCCGCCATCGTCCTCGACGAACCGGTCAACGGGCTCGACCCCGAGGGCGTCCTGTGGATCCGCAACCTCCTCAAGTCCCTCGCCCAGCAGGGCCGTACGGTCCTGGTCTCCTCCCACCTGATGTCCGAGATGGCACTGACCGCCGACCACCTGGTCGTCATCGGCCGCGGCCGCCTCCTCGCCGACACCACGGTCGCCGACCTCGTCCGCACCTCGGGAGCGGCCTACGTCAAGGTCGTCACGCCCGAGGCCGCCCGCCTGCGCGACCTCCTGACCGCCACCGGCGCCACGGGCACCGAGGTCACGGCCGGCGAGGCGCCGGGAACGCTCCACGTGCACGGCCCCGAAGCCCCCGAGATCGGCACCCTGGCCGCCGCCCACGGCGTACCCCTCTTCGAACTCACCCCGCAGGCCGCCTCGTTGGAGCAGGCCTTCATGAACCTCACCCACGACGCCGTCGAGTACCAGGCGGCCGCGCCCACGGCAGGAGCCGCAGCATGAGCGCCCCCACGACCGCCTACGCGGTGACCCCCCAGCGCGTCCTGCACGCCGAATGGCACAAGCTCCGCACCCTGCGCAGCACGTGGTGGACCCTGGGCCTCTCGGTCGCCCTCGTGGTCGGCGTCGGCCTGATGATGGGCTCCACCTACGACGGCGACGACGCGAACATCGACACCGTCGTCTTCACCCTCTTCGGCACCCAGCTCTCCCAGATCTGCATCGCCGTCCTCGGCATCCTGATCACGGCGAGCGAGTACGCGAACGGCCTGGTCCGCGCCACCATGGCGGCCGTGCCGCGCCGCCTGCCCGTGCTCTGGTCGAAGGCCGCCGTCTTCACGGCCGTGGCCTTCGCCGTCACGTTCGCCACGAACGTCGGCACGTTCCTGCTCGCCCAGATCTGGCTCTCCGACACCGACAAGGCCCTGTCCCTCACGGACTCCGGCGTCCTCGGCGCCCTCGCGGGCAGCGCGGCGGGCATCACCCTCCTCAGCCTCATCGCCCTGGGCCTCGGCGCGCTGTGCCGCTCGGTCCCGGCGGCCATCGGCGCCTTCATCGGAGGCGTGATGATCCTCCCCGAGGTCCTCCAGATGATCAGCTTCGACCCTGTGCAGAGCGCCGTGAAGTACTTCCCGACCAAGTCCGCGGAGGCCCTCGGCTCGATCACCCCGGTCGCCGACCACAACGGCGCGGGCACCGGCCTCGTCGCCCTGGTCCTGTGGGCGGCCGCCACCCTCGCCGCGGCGGCCCTCCTTCTCAAGCGCCGTGACGTGTGACCAGGATGACCCGGTGACGTCATCGCCCTCCCAGCCCGACTCAGAGGAGCAGGAGCCGCTCTCGCGGCTCCTGCAACGCACCGCCCAGCGGGTGCGCGCCTACGACCGGCGCCACCCGCTGCCGTGGGACCTGTCCGTGACGGGCTTCTTCGTCATCGCCGCCCTCATCGACTACTCGGGCGGCGGCTGGCAGAACATAGCCCACAACACCCACGTCCCCGGCAACCTCGTCCTCACCCTGAGCCTCGCCCTGTCGGTCCCGCTGCTGTGGCGCCGCACCCACCCCATGGCCGCACTCACGGTCATGGTGACGGCGGGCATCGTGAACAGCGCCACCGGCGCCGTCCTCCAGGCCGCCCTCCTCCAGCTGTTCGTCGTCTTCAACGTGGCACTGCGCTCCCGCATCCGCACCCTGGTGCTGTGCTGCGCGATGACGATGGTCCCGGTCCTGGTCGGCGTGGCCCGCTATCCGAAGGGAAGCTGGGACCAGCAGGTCGTCCCCCAGGTCTGGGCCCTCGCCCTGGTCGCCGTCCTCGGCCTCGCCATCCGCAGCCGCCAGGACTACACGAACTCCCTCGTCGAGCGCGCCCGCCAGCTCGAAGTGGAACGCGACCAGCAGGCCAGGCTCGCGACCGCCGCCGAACGCTCCCGGATCGCCCGCGAGATGCACGACATCATCGGCCACAACCTCTCCGTCATCACGGGCCTCGCCGACGGCGGCTCCTACGCGGCCGCCCGCAACCCCGAGCGTGCGGGCCAGGCCCTCACCGCGATCGCCACCACCAGCCGCCAGGCCCTCACCGAACTCCGCCGCCTGCTGGACGTCCTGGGCGCCGAAACTCCCGCGCAGACCGCCGAGTTGACCCCTCAGCCCATGCTCACGGACCTCGACGCGCTGATCGACGGCGTCCGCACGGCGGGCCTCCCGGTCGAGGTGACCCACCACGGCACCGAGCCCGCCGACCTGCCCCCCAGCACCCAACTGGCCCTGTACCGCATCGCCCAGGAGGCCCTCACCAACGCCCTCAAGCACGCGGGCCCGCAGGCCACCGCCACGGTCGACCTCGCCCACGCCCCGGACGCCGTCACCCTCACGGTCTCGGACACCGGCCACGGCGGCGCCCCCACACCCGGCGGCCGGGGTCTCACGGGAATGCGCGAGCGAACTTCCCTGTACGACGGCACACTTGAGGCAGGTCCCCGGCCCACCGGCGGCTGGCGGGTCACGGCCCGGCTCCCCCTCCCTAAGGACACCTCAAGGTGACTTCGGTCCTCATCGTCGACGACCAGCCCATGCAGCGCTTCGGCTTCCGCATGCTCCTGGAGAGCCAGGACGACCTGAAGGTGGCCGGCGAGGCGGGCACGGGAACGGACGCGGTCCGCCTCGCCGCCGAACTCCGCCCCGACGTCGTCCTGATGGACATCCGCATGCCCGGCATGGACGGCATCGAGGCCACCCGCCGCGTCGTCTCCACCGGCGACGACGGCCCGCGCGTCCTGATCCTCACCACGTTCGACATGGACGAGTACGCGTACGCGGGCCTGCGCGCCGGCGCCTCCGGATTCCTCATCAAGGACGCGCTCCCGGAGGAACTCCTCGCCGGCATCCGCGCCGTGGCGGCCGGCGACGCGATCGTGGCCCCCAGCCTGACCCGCCGCCTCCTGGACGCGTACGTCGACCATCTCCCGGCAGCTCCCGGCACGGCCGCGGGCCCGGACCCCCGCATCGCCTCCCTCACCGACCGCGAACGCGAGATCCTCACCGTCATCGCGCAGGGCTGGACGAACTCGGAGATCGCCCAGCGGCTTCACCTGGCGGAATCGACGGTGAAGACACACGTCTCCCGCATTCTGGCGAAGACCGGAGCACGGGACCGGGTGCAGGCGGTGATCGTGGCGTACGACGCGAAATTGGTGGAGCCGGCATAACGCGCCGGTATAACGCGCCGGTATAACTAGA
>NZ_JAMOLN010000377.1 GCF_024448165.1 Streptomyces longispororuber | reverse complement strand
CGGCGCCTGCGGGCCGGTGGGGCTTCTCGCGCAGTTCCCCGCGCCCCTGAAAGGCGCACTCCGTGCGCCTCCAGGGGTATCAGCCCCCACCCACCCGTAGCCGGCGACGAAACCCCGCACGGCAGACGCAGTCGGCGACCCCGCACACCCGGAGGGATTACGCCCCGAGGAGCGACTGGCCGCACACCCGGACCACCTGGCCGTTGACCGCCCCGGAGCCGGGCGACGCGAACCAGGACGTCGTCTCCGCCACGTCGACCGGAAGCCCGCCCTGGCCGAGGGAGTTCATGCGCCGCCCCGCCTCCCGGATGAACAGCGGAACCGCCGCCGTCATCTTCGTCTCGATGAAGCCGGGCGCCACCGCGTTCACGGTCACCCCGTGCTCGGCCAGCGCCCGCGGCGCCAGCGACCGCACGAGACCGACGATGCCCGCCTTGCTCGCCGCGTAGTTGGTCTGCCCGGCGTTGCCCGCGATCCCGGCGATGGACGCGGTGGCGACGATGCTGCCGCCGCGCCGTACCGCGCCCGCCTTCAGGAGCGCGTCCGTGGTGCGCAGCACGCTCGCGAGGTTGACCTCGACGACCGAACTCCAGCGCTCCGCGGGCATGTTGGCGAGCCGCCGGTCCCGGGTGATGCCCGCGTTGTGGACGACGACGTCCAGACCGCCCGGGGCGAACCCGGCGATCCGCTCGCCCGCGTCGTCCGCCGTGATGTCCAGCGCCAGGGCCCGCCCGCCGAGCCGCTCCGCGACCTTCGTCAGATCGGCCTCGGCGGACGGGACGTCGAGCAGGACGACGTCCGCGCCGTCCCGGGCCAGGGTCTCGGCGACCGCCTCGCCGATGCCGCGCGCCGCGCCGGTGATCAGGGCGGTGCGCCCGGCGAGGGGCCGCGCCCAGTCGTCCGGGGGAGTCGACTCGCCCTGCGCGGCGCCCACGTCGATCACCTGGCCGCTGACGTACGCGGACCTGGGCGACAGCAGGAACCGCAGCGTCGACTCGGCCGCCGGCGCCGGACCCGCGAGCCGGACCAGGTTCACCGTGCGGCCGCGGCCGATCTCCTTGCCGAGGGAGCGGACGAAGCCCTCCAGGCCCTGCTGGGCGGCGGCCTGGTGGTGGTCGTCGGGCGACGGCGGCGCACCGATGACGACGACGCGGCCGCTCGCCGCGACCGACCGCACGGCCGGGTGCAGGACGGCGTGCACCGCCGCCAGGTCCGCCGGACCGCCGACCGCCGTGGCGTCCACGACGACCGCCGCGGGCCGCACGGAGCCGTCGGCGCCGGAGAGCGTGCCGCGCACGTCGAGGCCCGTCCCGGACAGGATCGCCGCGAGCTCCTCCCGGTGCGCCGACGTGCCGGCCGTGAAGTGCAGCAACCGGCCTTCGAGGGCGGGGTGTTCGGGGCTCCAGCGGCGCAGGGGAGCGGGCTGCGGCAGGCCGAGGTGCCGGGTCAGGAAGCGGCCGGGGGCCGTGCCGGTGAAGGTCAAGTAGCGGTCGGCCATTGTCCAACTCCCTGTGGGGTCGTAAATTTACTTCGGAGTAAGGTTACTCAGTAGTCAGGAGTTGTCGAGATGGTACGTCCCGCGAGCACCCCGGCGCAGCCCCGCCGCGTCGCCGTAGTCGGCGGCAGCCGCATCCCCTTCGCCCGCTCCGACGGCCCGTACGCGACCGCCTCCAACCAGGAGATGCTGACCGCCGCGCTCGACGGTCTCGTCGACCGGTACGAGCTCCACGAGCCGGGCGCCGTGGGCGAGTTCGTGGCGGGTGCGGTGCTGAAGCACAGCCGCGACTTCAACCTCGCGCGCGAGACCGTGCTCGGTTCGGAGCTGGACGCGCGCACCCCCGCGTACGACATCCAGCAGGCCTGCGGCACCGGTCTGCAGGCCGTGATCGCCGCGGCCAACAAGATCGCCCTCGGGCAGACCGAGAGCGCGATCGCGGGCGGCTCCGACACCGCGAGCGACGCCCCGCTCGGCGTCAACGACGAGCTGCGCAAGATCCTGCTCGCCGCCCGCCGCGCCCGGTCCACGGGCGCCCGGCTCAAGGCCCTGGCCCGGATCAGGCCCCAGCACCTGGTGCCCGACATCCCACGCAACGCCGAGCCGCGCACCCGTCTGTCGATGGGCGAGCACGCCGCCGTCACCGCACGCGAGTGGGGCATCGGGCGCGAGGCCCAGGACGAGCTGGCCGCCGCCAGCCACCAGCGCCTCGCGGCCGCGTACGACCGCGGCCTGCTGGACGGACTCGTCGTCCCGCACCGCGGACTCGAACGCGACCAGAACCTGCGGCCGGGATCGACGGTCGAGAAACTCGCCACGCTGAAGCCGGTGTTCGGGGTCAAGGACCCCAATCCGACCATGACCGCGGGCAATTCGACGCCGCTGACGGACGGCGCCGCCGTCGTGCTGCTGGCGAGCGAGGAGTGGGCGGAGGCGCGCGGCCTCGAACCGCTCGCGTACCTGACCGCGTACGAGACCGCGGCCGTGGACTTCGTCGGCGGGGACGTCACCGGCGGGGGCGGCGACGGGCTGCTGATGGCGCCCGCCCACGCCGTGCCGCGGATGCTGGAGCGGGCCGGGCTCGGCATCGAGGACTTCGACCTCTTCGAGGTGCACGAGGCGTTCGCCTCGCAGGTGCTCGCCACGCTCGCCGCCTGGGAGAAGGCCGGGCTCGCGCCGGTCGACCGGGACCGGCTGAACGTCGCCGGGTCGTCCCTCGCGACCGGCCACCCCTTCGCGGCGACCGGCGCCCGGATCGTCGCCACCCTCGCCAAACTCCTTGCGGAGCGCGGGGTTCCGGGCCGTGGTCTCGTCTCCGTCTGCGCGGCGGGCGGCCAGGGCGTGACCGCGATCCTGGAACGCCCCTAATCCTGGAACGCCCCTAGGGCCTGTCCGGACTAGGGGGCCTGCGGGTCCAGTTTCAGCATGGCCGCCTCGTCCGGCGAACCGGCCGGCGCCTGATACGCCACCAGGCGCTGGCCGCCCGTCCTGGCCAGCTGCATGACCTCGTACGTGAGGGTCATCGCGCCCACCTTCGGGTGGGCGAACGTCTTGGTGCCGCCGCTGCGCTCGCACACGTCGTAGCGGTCCCAGATGCGCGCGAACTCCGGTGACTTCACGAGGAGTTCACCGGCCAGCGCGGCCAGCTTCGGGTCGTCGGGGTCGGTGCCCGCGATCGCCCGCAGATGCGCCACCGACGCGGTCACCGTCTCCTCCCACGGCACGTACAGCTCCCGGCCGACCGGGTGCAGGAACAGATAGCGGGTGATGCTGCGCCGGTCGTCCGGCCAGTCCCACAGGCCCGGCATCAGCGCCCGGCCCCCCGGGTTCGCGGCGAGCACGAAGTTGTAGCGGCTGACCACGTACGCGGGCATCGGGCGCAGCGCCTCCAGCATCCGCAGCACCGAATCCCGGACCGTGTCGTCCCCGGTGGGCTGCGGTTCGCTCAGCCGGCCCGAGGCCAGTTCGGCCAGGTCGTGGAGGCGCTCCAGGGGGTCGCCGCGCAGCATCAGGGCGCGGCCGATGGCGTCGATCACGGCGGTCGACGGGTTGGTCTCGCGGCCCCGCTCCAGGCGGGTGTAGTAGTCGACGCTGACCCCGGCGAGCGTCGCCAGCTCCTCGCGGCGCAGGCCAGGGGTGCGGCGCAGTCCGGTGCCGGCCGGCAGTCCGGCGTCGGCGGGGGTGACCTGCGCTCTGCGGGCCCGTAGGTAGCGGCCCAGTTCCGTGGTCTCTGCCATGCGGTCCATTCAACACGGCCGTCCGGCGGGGCGGGGCGCCGTGGGGGGCCGTGACAGGGCCAGGAACACCGCACCCCGGAGGAGCGCGGCCTGCCACCCGGCCGCCCGCACGGGGATCGTGGAGGTCGTTGCGGGCGGCCGGGGGTTCCGGTCCCAGGGGGTGCACGTCACCGGGCCGCGGTCCGGTTCTCCCGCCCACCCGCACGTCGAGACC
>NZ_JAMOLN010000376.1 GCF_024448165.1 Streptomyces longispororuber | reverse complement strand
GGCAGCCGATCCAGTAGGCGTCGAAGTTCCGGAGCCGGTGTCCGGCGGGGAGGTCGACGGGCCGGTTGACCAGGACCGGCACGCGCTGTTCGGTCAGGCCGCCGTGCGAGCGCAGCGGCTCCTTGAAGCCGGAGATGTCGTGGCGGGCGGCGGTCGTGCCGAGGACGGTGTTGCGCTCGGCGATGACGACGAGGTCGCCGATCCGGTCGCCGGGCAGCTCGAAGCGGGCGCACGCCTCCTCGCGGGTGAGGACGGCGTCGACCCCGTCGAGCGCGGCGAGGCGGGTGCGCAGCGCCTCGCGGTCGGCGCCGTCGGGCAGGTGCACCGTCGCGTACGAGCCGAGTGCGCCGTGGTGGACGGTGTACGGGTCGGTGATGGGCAGGACGACCCGGCTGGCGCCCGCGCCGGTCTCGGTGTCGAACCAGTCCGACAGGAAGACGACCCGCGCCTCGCCGGCGGCGTCCGACTTGGCGTTCATGCCGTGGTCGGCGGTGACGACGAGGACCGCGCCGAGGGCGTCGATCCGGGCGAAGTAGCGGTCCAGCATGGCGTAGAACCGGTTGGCGACGGGGGAGCCGGGGGCGTGCTTGTGCTGGATGTAGTCGGTCAGGGAGAGGTACATCAGGTCGGGCCGGTCCCGCTCCAGGACGTCGCAGCCGGCGGCCATGACGAGCTCGCTCAATTCGGCGCTGTACACGGACGGCAGGTCGAAGCCGGTGGACTCCAGGACCTTCTCGATGCCGTTCTCCGCGAGGGTGACCTGGTCGGCCTTCTCGGCGGAGAAGCAGATGCCGCCGTCGGCGAGACCGCTGCCCAGCAGGCGGCGCAGCTTGTCCTTGGCGGTGATGACGGCGACCTTGGCGCCGGTCTGCGAGAACGCGGCGAAAAGGGTGGGCGCGCGCAGCAGTTCGGGCGCGTTCATCATCACCTCCTCGCCGGCCTCGGTGTCGTAGAAGTAGTTGCCGCAGATGCCGTGCACGGCAGGCGGCACTCCGGTGGCGATGGAGAGGTTGTTGGGGTTGGTGAACGACGGCATCGTGCAGGCGCCGCGCAGATCGCTGCCGCGGGCCAGCATCGCCTCGGTGAACGGCATCAGCCCGTCCGCGACGGCCCGTTCGTGGTAGGCGTCCTCGCTGCCGTCGATGCAGACGACCACGACCGGGCGGCCGGGACGCGGGTAGTCGCGTCCGTTGACGGTGAGGCGGCCGTCGTCGGAGGTCTGCGCTGTGGTGCCGGCGACAGGATTCATGTACGTCCACCCCTGTGGGTCGTAGGTGTTGGTCGTCAGTGAAGGGGAGCCGTGGGAGCCCTTCGAACCCATGGGTACCACCGGGGCCGAGACGCGCAGAACCACGAAGTTCGCTATGGCGGCCATAGCCCCGCAGTGCCGGGCCGGGGCGAACGGGGGCCTGCGGCAAGCCTGTTCGGGCCGGTGGCCGTCGGCTACGCTCGCGCCCTGACGATCTTCGGACGGGAGGCGCCGTGGAACTCAACCTGCACCGTCTGTGGATCTTCCTGAAGGTGGTGGAGCACCAGGGTTTCTCCGCCGCCGCGCACGCGCTGTACATGAGCCAGCCCTCGGTCTCCAACCAGGTGCGGCGTCTCGAGCAGTCGCTGAAGGTGACCCTGGTGGACCGCTCGGGGGCGCGGACCCGGCCCACGGCGGAGGGCGAGGTGCTCGCTACCTACGCCAAGCGCGTATTCCTGCTGGCGGACGAGGCCGTGGCCGCCGTGCAACAGGTGTCCTCGCTGGAGCACGGCCGGCTGCCCATCGGCGGCTCGACGACCGTCGGCACGTACCTCCTGCCCGCCCTGCTCGCCCGCTTCCGCGACCGCCATCCCGGGGTGGAGTGCGACGTGTTCGTGGGCAACAACCGGGCGGTGGCCGAACGCCTGCTGGCCGGTGACATCGGCATCGCGGTGGTGGCCGGCGGGCCCGTCGCGACGGCCCAGCTGCTGGTGGAGCCGGTCCTGCAGGAACGCCTGGTCCTGGTCGCCCGCACCGGCCATCCGCTGGCCGGGCACACCGGGCCGCTGGAGCCAGGACTGCTGGCCGGGGAGTGCTTCCTGATGCGGGAACCCGGCTCCCACACCCGCACCGAGCAGGAACGGGTCCTGGACTCCTGGAACCTCACCGGCACCGTGTCCCGGTCCGACGTGTGGGGCCCGGAGGCGGTCAAGCAGTGCGTCGGCGCGGGACTCGGCGTCGCCCTCATCTCCGAGCACGCGGTCGTGGACGACGTGGAACGCTCCGGCACGCTCACGATCCTGCCCGTCCACCCCGAACCCGCTCCCCGCCCGGTGTCCCTGGTCCGCCGCCGCGACCGGCTCCTGTCCCCGGCGGAACGCGCCTTCGTGACACTGCTCCGCTCGCCGGACGGCATCTGGCCGCGTGAACTCGGCGACGGGGCAAGGGACGTGACCCACCTCGCGGATACGGGAGAGAACGCGGCGGTCGACCGCCCCGCGACGGGTGGCTGACGCCGCGGCTGGTGGCCGGCCCGGCGACAGGCGCCTGATCTGGCCCCGGTCCCGTTACCGGGCCCCATGAACTGACCCCTCGGCCGAGGAATGTGGGCCCCGTCTCCGCAGTTACTTCAGGAGCTGTAACAATGCATGCTCACATACCAACTGGTCAGCCCAGATTTTCCGAGGAGCCCCACGTGACCGGCACGACGATCACCTCCCGCGCGGCCCGCATACTGTCCCGCCCGATCACCCTCAACGGCCTCACCGTGCCGAACCGCATCGCGATGGCGCCGATGACCCGGATGTTCTCCCCGGGCGGCATCCCCGGCGACGACGTGCGTTCCTACTACGCCCGCCGGGCCGCCGCGGGCGTCGGTCTCATCGTCACCGAGGGCACCTACGTCGGCCATGACTCGGCCGGACAGAGCGACCGGGTGCCCCGCTTCCACGGCGAGGACCAGCTGGCCGGCTGGGCGAAGGTCGCCGAGGACGTGCACGGCGCGGGCGGCACGATCGTTCCGCAGCTGTGGCACATCGGCATGGTCCGCAACCAGGGCGAGGCCCCCTACCCCGAGGCCCCCGCCGTCGGACCCTCCGGCCTGGCCACGGCCGGCGCCGAGGTCACCGGCAAGGCCATGACGCAGCAGGACCTGGACGACGTCGTCGCCGCCTTCGCGCAGGCCGCTGCGGACGCCGAGCGCATCGGGTTCGACGGCGTCGAGCTGCACGGCGCCCACGGCTACCTCGTCGACCAGTTCCTGTGGGAGGGCACCAACCGCCGCACCGACGCCTACGGAGGCGACCCGGTGTCCCGCACCAAGTTCGCCGCCGAGATCGTCGCCGCGGTCCGTGAGAAGGTCTCCCCGACCTTCCCGATCCTGTTCCGCTACTCGCAGTGGAAGCAGCAGGACTACACCGCGCGCCTCGCCGAGACCCCGCAGGAGCTGGAGGCCGTCCTCGCGCCGCTCGCCGCGGCCGGCGTCGACGTGTTCCACGCCTCCACCCGCCGCTACTGGCTCCCGGAGTTCGAGGGCTCGGACCTGAACCTGGCCGGCTGGACGAAGAAGCTCACCGGCAAGCAGACCATCAGCGTGGGCTCGGTCGGCCTCGACGGCGACTTCGTGAACGCCTTCAAGGGCGAGGGCTCCGAGGTCAAGGGCATCGACAACCTCCTCGACCGACTGGAGTCCGAGGAGTTCGACATGGTCGCCGTCGGCCGCGCCCTGCTCCAGGACCCCGAGTGGGCGGCCAAGGTGCTCGCCGACCGCGTCGAGGAGCTGCGGCCGTACGACGCCGCCGCGATCAAGACCCTGAGCTGAACCACCTCGCCCCACCGCACTCTCGGCCCCTCGGTCGGGAAGTGCGGTGGGACGCCGTGACGGCGACTTGAAAAGATTTCTGTGGAACGGCGGCAACCTGCCGCGCACTCGCACGTCGTGTGGGGTGAAGGGCGCCATCCGGCACCCTTCACCCGACCATGGAGTACCACCGTGAACCGTCTCGTCCCCGTCCGCACCGC
>NZ_JAMOLN010000375.1 GCF_024448165.1 Streptomyces longispororuber | reverse complement strand
CGGCAGGGGCTCGCTCAGGTGGCCCTCCACCAAGTGCGTCATCAGGCGCAGGAACGTCTCCCGGTCACCCGGAGGGAACGCCGCGAGGGCCTCCTCGTGGACCCGGTCCACGATCTCCTGGCTGCGCGCGGCCGTCCGCGCCCCTTCCTCCGTCACCGCGATGATCCGCGCCCGCCGGTCCGTGCTCGACGGCCGCCGCTCCGCGAGCCCCGCCTTCTCCAGGGCGTCGACCGTGACGACCATCGTCGTCTTGTCCATGTCGCCGATCTCGGCCAGCTGGTTCTGCGTGCGCTCCTCCTCCAGCGCATGCACCAGCACGCAGTGCATCCGCGCCGTCAGCCCGATCTCGGCGAGCGCCGCGGCCATCCGGCTGCGCAGCACATGGCTCGTGTGGTCCAGGAGGTACGAGAGGTCAGGCCTGGTCCGGGTGGGGGCGGGAGTCATGGCGGTCATGGGTCCAGGGTAGTCCATAAGTCGTTCCGAGAGATATAGTCTGCAACGAAACCATCTGCTACGGTCGCTCCGTCGTCACCGCCCGGCAGGGGCGGCCGACCGACCCCGACCGAAGGGCCCCGCCATGTCTGCCACGCCCGCTGCACCCGCTGCACCCGCACAACCAGAAGGGCTCGCCCGCTCCCGCTGGCTCGCCCTCGGCGTCATCGCCACCGGCACCCTCATGATCATTCTCGACGGCTCCATCGTCACCGTCGCGCTGCCCGCCATGCAGAGCGACCTCAACTTCACGCCGACCGGCCTGAGTTGGGTGGTGAACGCCTACCTCATCGCCTTCGGCAGCCTGCTGCTGCTCGCCGGCCGGCTCGGTGACCTGCTCGGCCGCAAGCGGATGTTCCTCGCGGGCACCGGTGTCTTCACCGCCGCGTCGCTGCTCGCCGGCCTCGCCACCAGCCCGGCCGTCCTGCTCGCCGCACGCTTCCTGCAGGGCGTCGGCAGCGCGATGGCCGCCGCCGTCGGACTCGGCATCCTCGTCACGCTCTTCGCCGACCCGCGCGAACGGGCCCGTGCCATCGGCGTGTTCAGCTTCACCGGCGCCGCCGGCGCCTCGATCGGACAGGTCCTCGGCGGCGTCCTCACCGACGCCCTCGACTGGCACTGGATCTTCTTCATCAACCTGCCGATCGGCGCCGCCGTCCTCGCGCTTGCGCTCCCTGCGCTCCCCGCCGACCGCGGGCTCGGACTGCGCGCCGGGGCCGACGCCTGGGGTGCGCTGCTGATCACCGCCGGGCTGATGCTCGGGATCTACGGAGTCGTCAGCATCGAGGCGCACGGGGTGGGTTCGTGGCAGGCGGCCGGGACGATCGTGGCCGGGCTCGCCCTCGTCGCCGCGTTCGTCGTGCGGCAGGCCCGCGCCCGCACTCCGCTGATGCCGCTGCGCATCCTGCGCTCCCGCGCCGTCGTCGGCGCCAACGTCACCCAGATCCTCACCCTCGCCGCGATGTTCGCCTTCCAGGTGCTCGCCGCGCTCTACATGCAGCAGGTGCTCGGCTACGGGGCCCTGGAGACCGGCCTCGCGATGCTGCCCGCCGCCGTCATGATCGGCGCGGTCTCGCTCGGCGCCTCGGCCAGGCTCGCCGCCCGGTTCGGCGAGCGGCGGGTGCTGCTCGCCGGGCTCGTCCTGCTCGCCGGAGCCCTCGGCTATCTCGCCCGGGTGCCCGTGCAGGGCGCGTACGTGCCCGACCTGCTGCCCGTGATGCTGCTGGTGTCCGGCGGCGGGCTCGTGCTCCCCGCGCTCGCCGGGCTCGGGATGTCCGCGGCGAGCGAGGAGGACGCGGGGCTCGCCTCCGGTCTGTTCAACACCACCCAGCAGATCGGCATGGCGCTCGGCGTCGCCGTCCTGTCGACGCTCGCCGCGTCCCGCGCCGACTCCCTCGCGAGCGGCGGGAGTTCACCGGCCGCCGCGCTCACCGGCGGCTACCGGCTGGCGTTCGCCGTCGGGGCCGGACTGATCGGCGCCGCCTTCCTGGTCGCGCTGTTCGTGCTGCGCCGGCCCGCCGCGCCGACTCCGCAGCCGACCCGTGAGGCCCCCGCCACCACCGTGACCGCGGCCTGAGCCCCGTACCGCGGCCTGACCCCCGTACCGCAGACCACTCTCCTGAACCACGACCGAAGGAGGCCGTCATGGCCGGTCCCGCGCCCCGCTCCCTCAGCGAGCAGGAGCTCCAGCAGATCCTGACGGAAGGGAAGTTCGGTGTGCTCGCCAGCGTGCGCGCCACCGGTTACCCGCATCTGTCGACCGTCCTCTACCGCTGGAGCCAGGACGAGCGCACCCTGCGGATCTCCACGACCGAGGACCGCCTCAAACCCCGCCACTTCCGGGCCGATCCGCACGCCGCGCTGCACGTCCGGCGCGACGACTGGGCCTTCGCCGTCGCCGAGGGCGAGGCGGAGGTGACCGCGCCCAGCACCGAGGCGGGGGACGCGGTGGGGCGTGAACTGCTCGACATGGCACGGGAGTTCGTCGCCGAGGGCGCCGAGGAGGCGTTCCTCGCCGAAGCCGTCGCCGAGCGGCGCGTCGTCATCCGGATCAAGGTGGCGCGGCTCTACGGCACCGCGCTCGACGTCGCGTGACCGGGGCGGTGGCGGACGGCGAAGGGGAATCCGGTGGACCCGGGCCCGGCCCGGTTCCTACCCTGCCGGGCATGACCGCCCCGCACCCGCACCTGCGCCCCGCCGGACCCGCCGACGCCGAGGCCGTCGCCCTGCTGCACGCCGACAGCTGGCGACGGCACTACCGGGGCGCGTACGTCGACGCGTTCCTCGACGGTGACGTCGTCGCCGACCGGCGGGCGGTGTGGACGGCGCGGCTCGGCGCAGAGCCGGCGCACGGGGTGACCGTGCTCGCGGAGGACGCGGCGGGGCTCGTCGGCTTCGTGCACGTCGTGCTCGACCACGACGGGCGCTGGGGCAGCCTCGTCGACAACCTGCACGTCACGAACGACCGCAGGCGCGGCGGGACCGGCACCGTCCTGCTCGGCCGGGCCGCCGCGGCCGTCGCCGAACGGGCGGCGGGACCCGCCCTGTACCTGTGGGTGCAGGAGCAGAACGAGGCGGCCCGCCGCTTCTACCGCGCGATGGGCGGCACCGTTGTCGAGACCGCCCCGATCGAACCGCCGGGCGGAGTGCCCCAGTGGCTGAACGGGGCGCCGCGCAAGCTGCGCGTGGCCTGGCCCGACGTACGGTCGGTCGGCCGCTGAGCTCAGCTCTCCCGGGCGGTCGCCGGCTCCTCGCCCGCCTCGTCGACGACCGCGTGATCGAGCACCGCCGTACCGGACATGAGCGTCCCCGCCTTGCCGTACGAGGTGTTCCTGACGAGGTAGCTGCGGTCGCCGAGGAACGTCAGGTCCCGCTCGTCGAAGACCCACTCCGTACGGGTGCCGAACGTCGTGTCCTCGCGGGCGATCCCCACCCCGCGCCGGCCGGTCACGTCGTGCGCGCCGGGCGCCTTGGTGACGCCGGGGATGCGGGCCGCCGCACGGTAGAGCGCCGCGGCCGTCCGGGGCGGCATCACCTCGCCGACCGTACCGCCGATCCAGTCGAAGACCGCCTGGTCGCGCTCCTCGCCCTTGGTCTTCGGCAGCTCGGCGTAGAGGTGGTCGAGGAGTGCGTCCGGGTCGGTGGGCAGGGCCGCCAGCCAGTCGTACGTGGGGCGGTTGAAGCCGGCCGGGGTGCCGTCGGTGTCGCCGAGTTCGGCGTTGAGGGGAAACGTCTCGCCGTCGGCCCTGGCGACGCCCAGCTTGTGCAGCGGGCCCGGCTGCTGCGAGATCCACGTCTCCCTCTCCTCCAGCGGGCTCACCACCGCCTTGCCGCTGGTCAGATCCGCCCCGCGGACCTTGGCCCGGGTGTAGGCGAACTGGTCGGCGCGGACGTGCAGTTCGGTGCCCCGGCCCGCCGCGTCGGAGATCTGGTCGAGGAGCGCCGCGGCCGGGCGCATCGCCGGGGTGGCCTGGCCGTCGGTGCCGGTGCCGGTGCCGGTGCCGGTTTCGGTGCCGGTGAGGGCGATGCCGGTGGCGAGGATC
>NZ_JAMOLN010000374.1 GCF_024448165.1 Streptomyces longispororuber | reverse complement strand
ACCCCCGCCGCCCTGCTCGGTTCCGCGCTCGCCGCCGACCCCGGCCGCCCGCTCGTGACGTTCTACGACGATGCCACCGGGGAGCGCGTGGAGCTGTCCGTGGCCACGTTCTCCAACTGGGTGTCCAAGACCGCCAACCTGCTCCAGGGGGACCTGGGCGCCGAGCCCGGCGACCGGGTCGCCGTGCTGCTGCCCGCCCACTGGCAGACCGCGGTGTGGCTGCTGGCCTGTTCGTCGGTCGGCGTCGTCGCCGACGTCGGCGGGGACCCGGCCGGCGCCGATCTCGTGGTCAGCGGACCGGACACCCTCGACGCCGCCCTGGCCTGCTCCGGGGAGCGCGTCGCGCTCGCGCTGCGGCCGCTCGGCGGCCGGTTCCCGCAGCCGCCCGCCGGGTTCGCCGACTACGCGGTGGAGGTGCCGTCGCAGGGTGACCGGTTCGCCCCCTTCTCCCCCGTCGACCCCGACGAGGTCGCGCTCGTCGTGGCGGGCGCGGAGTGGACCGGCGCCGAGGTCGTCGAGAAGGCGGCCGCGGAGGCCGCGGGGCTGGGGCTGACCGGGCCGGGTTCGCGCCTGCTGTCCGGGCTCGGGTACGACACCTGGCGCGGGCTCGCCGCCGGGCTCTACACGCCCCTCGCGACCGGCGGCTCCGTCGTGCTCTGCCGCAACCTCGACCAGCTCTCCGAGGACGGCCTCGCCCAGCGCGTGGAGAGCGAGCGGGTCTCCGCGACCGCGCGGTAGCCCGTTCGGCCCAGCTCTCCCGGCCCGTCGCGGCGGCGGGGTCCATGGTCGTAGGGACGTGCTTTTTCGCTTCGTCTTCTACGTCGCCATGAGGGGGACCCGCACGTGACCGACTCTGCCGCCCCGCCGCCGCTCGGTCCGGGCAGCGGCTCGTCGCCGACCGGCGCCGGACGCGTACGGCGCCGCAGGCGATGGCTGCGGTACGCGGCGTTCGGCGCGGCGTTCCTGGTGCTCGTGGCGGGCGGGGCGGGCTGGATCCTGTACGAGAAGCTCGACGGGAACATCACCGAGGACACGGACGCCGCCGCCGAGCTCGCCCGCTACGAGAAGGAGCGGCCCACCGTCCTCGTCGACGGGGCGCAGAACCTGCTGCTGATCGGGTCGGACTCGCGGGCCGGCAAGAACGGGAAGTACGGCCGCAACGACGGCACGCAGCGCTCGGACACCACGATCCTGCTGCACGTCTCGGCGGACCGGAAGAGCGCGACCGCCGTCTCGTTCCCGCGCGATCTGATGGTCGACGTGCCGGCCTGCCGCAAGCCGGACGGTGAGCGCATCGAGCCGATGTTCGCGATGTTCAACTACGCCTTCGAAGTGGGCGGTTCGGCCTGCACGATCCGTACGGTCGAGAAGATGACCGGGGTGCGGATCGACCACCACATGGTCGTGGACTTCCAGGGCTTCAAGAACATGGTCGACGCCGTCGACGGCGTCGAGGTCTGCCTGGACAAGCCGATCGACGACCCCGACTCGCACCTGAAACTGGCCGCGGGCCGCCACGTCCTCGACGGCGAGCAGGCCCTCGGCTACGTCCGCGCCCGCAAGACGCTCGGCAACGGCAGCGACACCGAACGGATGGACCGCCAGCAGCAGTTCCTGGGGGCGCTCGTCACCAAGGTGCAGAGCAACGGCGTGCTGCTCAACCCGGCGAAGCTGTACCCCGTCCTGGACGCCGCCACGTCGTCGCTGACCACCGACCCCGGCCTGGCGAGCCTGCGCGGTCTCTACGACCTCGTCCGCGGCATGCGCGGCATCCCGGCCGACCACATCCAGTTCCTGACCGTGCCCCGGCAGTCGTACGTCTACAACGCCAATCGCGACCAGCTCCTCGAACCCGCCGCCGAGCGCCTCTTCACGCAACTGCGCACCGACGCCACCGTGGTGGTCACGAAGGAGACACCAGCGGACGTACAGGCCGAGACCGACCAGTCGTACGACAACGGGGACGGAACCGGCATGTCGGACGAGGGCATCTCCTACGAGGACAGCGGCTACGAGGGCGGCTACGACGAGGGCTACGACGGCGACGACGGCTGGAGCGACGAGAAGCCCGGGGCCGCCTCACCCTCCCCGACCCCCTCTCCCGCCGCTACTTTCCGAGGCAACACAGCGGCCCAGGACGGCTGCGGGTAAAGCTCCGGTCATCAGCTGACTCACAGGTTCAAAGAAATGGTCCGGATTGCCCAGTTGTAGGGGAGTGGAATTTGTCACCGCCGTCGCTTGACGCTGAACTGGGCGGATAGTGTGAGCGATCCGGTGCACCCGGCCTGCTTCGTCGGCGAGGTCGCGCACTGCTTACCGACTGATCGGGCGCCCGCTTTGAGGGGGGTGGGGCGCCGCGTGGCCCCGACGGAGGACCAGACAACCGTGGACGCGCAAGGCCGTGGGCGGGCGGAGAACGTCGACCCTGCAGACCAGTGGGTGCTCAACCCCCAGACTGGTGACTACGAACTGCGACTGACTCCTTCCGGAGGGCAGTCGGCGGTGCCCGGCCCCCGGCGCGCGGCCCCGCGCGGCGGTGACGGCGGCGGTGGCAGACGCGAGCAGCGGGACGTACCGCCGCAGCGCAGGCGCCGCGAGCCGCAGTCGCAGGCTCCGCCGCCCGGGCGGCGCCGTTCTAAGCCCAAGAAGAAGAAGTCGACGGGCAAGAAGGTCCTGCTGTGGACGGCCGGCACCCTGTCGTTCGTGGTGCTCGCCACGGCGATCACCGGCTACGTCTACTACGAGCACCTGAACGGCAACATCACGGTCGACGACACCCCCGAGGCCAAGGACAGCTTCAGCAAGGACGAAGCGTTCAACATCCTCGTCATCGGTACGGACAAGCGGACCGGCAAGGGCAACGAGGGCTACGGCGACAAGGGCAGCGTCGGGCACGCCGACACGAACATCCTGCTGCACGTCTCCAAGGACCGGACGAACGCGACGGCGCTGAGCATTCCGCGCGACCTCATCGTGGACGTGCCGGAGTGCGAGGCGGACGGCAAGCCGATCGCGGGCTCCACCGGCGTCCGGTTCAACACGAGCCTGGGGCAGGGCGGCCGGGACGCCGGCTGCACGATGAAGACGGTCAAGGCGGTCACGGGCATCACCCCCGACCACTTCATGATGGCCGACTTCAACGCGGTGAAGACGCTGACCAGCGCGGTCGGCGGCGTCGAGGTCTGCGTCGCCAAGGACGTGAACGACCCGGACTCGCACCTCAAGCTCACCAAGGGCACCCACAACCTGGCGGGCGAGCAGGCCCTCGCGTTCCTGCGCACCCGGCACAGCTTCGGCAACCAGGGCGACCTGGACCGGATCAAGGTGCAGCAGCAGTTCCTCGGTTCCCTCGCGCGCAAGATGAGTTCGGGCGACACCATCACCAACCCGGTGAAGCTGACCCGGCTCGCCGACGCCGCGACCAAGGCGCTCACGGTCGACCAGGGCATAGGAAGTCTGAACAAACTCAAGGACGTGGCCCTGGAGTTGAAGAAGGTGCCGACGAAGAACATCTCGTTCGTCACCACTCCGGTCATCGACAACCCGGCCGAGAAGACGCCCGTCACCGTCGTCGTCGATCAGACGAAGGGGCCCGAGGTCTTCGACGCCGTCAAGAACGACGTCTCCCTGACGGAGACCAAGAAGAAGAAGGCCCAGCAGGCGAAGGCCGCCGACGCGGCCAAGCTCAAGGGGACGAAGTCCGCCGCGTCCGATGTGCGCGTCGACATCTACAACGGCAGCTCCACCCCGGGCGCGGCCCAGGCGACCGTCACCTACCTGCAGAACAACGAGGGCGTGACGAAGTCCAGCCAGCTGGGCAACGCCCCGGCGAAGCAGGCGAAGACGACCCTGGAGTACTCGCCCGACCAGGCCGACCAGGCCCGCCGGCTCGCCGACATCATGGGGCTGCCCGGCTCCGCGCTGAAGCCGGGCAAGAGCGAGCTGAACGACCAGGGGCTGCCGGCGATGGTGCTGATCCTCGGCTCCGACTTCAAGGAAGCGGGGCAACCCATCGGCACGGGTTCGGCGAAGGCGCCGGACGTCATCAAGCAGACGGCGGACAAGACTGTGTGCGCCAAGTGACCAACCTC
>NZ_JAMOLN010000373.1 GCF_024448165.1 Streptomyces longispororuber | reverse complement strand
GGGTGCGGCTCGGCTGCTTGGGTCGACGGTGGGACGCCACGAAGGCGAGCTCCTTCATCCTCCGGCCGCCCACGGAACGACCGGTGGGCGGTGCCCTCCACCGTCACTCGCCTCGTGGGAGTGATCATTTGAAGGTCTGAGGCCTGACCTTAGTGACCTTCCTGTGACCATTTCAAAGTCTTGCGTGAAAAATCTTGGCCATGCCTGCATTATTTACGCACAACTCACGTCCAGTGATGCCAACTTGACGGTATGCAGCCATCCGAAGGCTCGGGGCTGGGCCTGAGGCCACGGGGTCTTCTCGCCGACCTTGCCCGGACCGGGGGTGCGGGGATCGACCGCTTCCAGGGTCGGGCCCACTGTGTGTACGGACCTCGCCGCGGTGTGGTCCGGCGAGGATGAGCCAGCCTGCACTCCGTTCCTTTCGGTTTGGCACAGAGACCAGCCCCATCGTCTGCACGACGCCACCATCCTGAACCGCTCGATTCCTTCACCCGTCGTGCCGAGCCGGCGCAAGACCTCCAGCACGCTCTGCCGGACGGCGGCTGGACGGCTGGCCGCCGGCGAGCCTCGAGAGCATGTGGGCGAAGGCGTCGGCTGCTCCGTACGTCACAACTTGACGATGGAGTCAAAAGTCCAAGGGCATGCGAAATTCCTGCATGGCCGCCCGGACGCCCGCGTCACCACGATGACTTCCATGAACAACACCTCAGATCGGGCCGACCGGGCCGACACCCTTCACCCGCTGACCTCGAACGGCTACGCACTCGAGGCCAATCGGCTGGGGCCCCTCGAACCGGTCACACCCGAAGAGCTGGATGACAGGGAGACCGTACTGGCCCGCTTCGAGCAGGACGGCTACCTCTACATGCCGGGTTTCCTCGACAGAACGAGCGTGCTGGACTTCCGCCGGCACTACTTCTCCGCCCTGGCAAGCAGCGGACTGACCCGGCAGGGAAGCGATCCCGGCGAGGGCATCGCCGCCGACCCCGCGTGCGTCGACCGCGGGCGGCTGCGGACGACCCTCTTCAACGACGTCGTACCCGGCGCGGAGTACGAGGCGCTCTGTCGCCATCCACGCCTGGTCGCCTTCTTCCGCTGGCTGCTCGGCGAGGAGGACCTGCACCTCCACCACCGCAAGATCATCCGGCATGTGGCCCCGGACGAGGCCGGGATCGGAACGGCGACCCAGGCCCACTACGACCTGGTCTACCTCCGCGAGGGCACGGACCGAGTGGTGTCGGCCTGGATTCCGCTGGGTGACATCCCAGTCAGCCGTGGCCCTCTCATCTACCTCGAGGGCAGCCATCACGTGACGCTCCGGCAGGAGGCGGAGGGCACGCTCAAGCGCCCGGCTGCGTCCCTCACCGCCGACTTGCCCGCCCTTGCCACCGCATACGACTCACGCTGGCTCGTCACCGACTTCACGGCCGGCGACGTCATGATCCACAACGCACACATCATCCACGCATCGCTCGACAATCACGACCCCGGCGGAGTGTTCCGTCTGTCCACCGACATCCGCTACCAGCCCGCGGCCCAGCCGGTCGACCGGCGCTGGCAGAACCACTGGCACGATCAGGACGGCCTCTGACCGGAGGCGGCTCACGGCCTGGTCCCCGTCTCGGCAGCTTCGTGCAGGTCGGCGCGTACGGTCGTGAAGTCCATCGGCACGACCCGCGACAGGACTCGATGGGCACGGTTTCTTTTGAAGGGTGTTGGTCACGCCTCTTTCGGCGCGGCGGCCTGCTTGCTCATCTTCAGTACTTCGCCCGCAGCGGAGCGCATGGTGTGTGCTGCGTCGAACGAGCGGGTGAGAGCGCGGTGCGCGGCGTCGCGTACGGTGCCGGGTGTGCGTCGTAGGGGACCTCGGCGCAGCAGGTCGGACCAGAGGTCCAGGTGGCGCTGGGCGATGCGCGCCGGGTCGAAGCGGGCCGAGTTCCGCAGGGCTGCCTCGCCCATCTGCCGGCGCAGTTCGTCGTCACCGACCAGTTCGAGCAGTGCGGCCGCGATGCCGTCCACGTCACCGGGGGCCGTCAGGCGTCCGTCGACGCCGTCCGTGATGATCTCGCGTGGGCCGACCGGGCAGTCCGTCGAGACGACGGGCAGACCGCAGCGCATGGCTTCGACGATGGTCATGCCGAACGACTCCTTGGCGGAGGTCGAGGCAGCAATGGAGGCCTTGGCCCACTCCGGTTCGAGTGGGTTCACCTTGCCCATGAGGAAGACGTTGCGACTCAGGCCGAGTTCGCGGATCAGGGCGGTCAGGGACTGTTTCGCGTCACCGGTGGCGTCGCCGTTGCCGAATATCCGCAGCTGCCAGTCCGGGTGGGCGGCGACGACCAGGGCAAACGCCGTGACGAGGAGGTCGTACCGCTTCGTGGGGGTGAGCCGGCCAGCCGCCACGATCAACTTGCCGGTGCCGTCGGCCGGTTGCACGGACGCGGCGGGAACACTGTTCGGTATCGCTTCCACCCTCACCCCCGGCAGATTCAACTGCCGGTAGGCCTGGGCATCGGCCTCGGTCACGGTGGTGAGCGCGTCCAGCGACGGGTAGCGGTGGCGCATCTCGTGGCGCATGCGCAGTCCGTAACCTGACAGGGTGAGGTTCTCCTGCCCCACTCTGAGGGCAGCCGGATGCGCTTGCCGGGCGATGTGCACGTTCAGGCCGGGCCGGGTTCCGACGATCACGTCGGCGTCCAGGCCCGACAGGTACCGGCCGATGCGTTCGTCGGTGAGGCGGCTGTACTGGTGGTAGCGGCCATCGGCGCGGGGGAAGACCCTTGCGCGCTGGGCGTACCGGGGGTCGTCGCCGTCGTAGTCGGGAGAGGCGGCGCGTCTGTCGACCAGAGGGGTGAGCCTCACCCCCGGGGGCGCGCCCATGAACGGCACCCGGCGGTGCCGGAAGACCGAGATGATCTCCACGTCGTGCTGCTCGGCCAGTGCCGTGGCGAGGTTGAAGGTCGTCCTGATGGTGCCGCCGATGCCGTAGGCGTTGTGGATGAGGAAGCAGATGTGCATGCGCGAGACATTTCGTGAGAATCGATGGATCTTGAGCTGATGACGCCCAAGTCCGTTACGGGGCAGGGGAATTCGCCGCGTCGTTCGACGTGCGTCCTGGGTCTCCCGGCAGTCTCGTGCGCGGCGCGTCCGCGGCGCTTCGGGCGAAGGGTCCCGGTCCAGGGGCGCGGGAGGGCCATGCGAACTGCAGCCGTTCGGATGATGTGCTGGGGCGGAGCCACCGGTAGATGTGGTGAGTACGGCCCCGTGGACGGGGCACGCACAGGAAGAGGAACAATCAGTGACAGAGCACCATGACTCGGGCCTGGGGAGCTCCGATCCCGACGCATGGTGGCTGACGGCAGCCATGCAGACCGCGTTCGTCCTGCTCCTCGCCGGCTCGATCACGCGCCTGCTGACGCACGACGGGCCGGATGCGCGTACCGGATGGAGCCTCGGACTGTTCCTCGCCTTCGGCCTGCTCCATCTGAGCGGGCGAATATGGGGCCCTGCCCCGCGACGTGGCGAGCGGCCCACCACCCGGTACCTCATCCGGCTCGGTGCGGTGGTTGCCGTCTGGCTGGTCCTGCTCGTCCTCGAACCGAGCGCGACGTGGTGCACCCTGCCACTGCTCTTCACTGGACTGCTCCGGCTGCCGGGGCAGGTCGCGGTGGCGCTGGCCGCGCTGCTGACGCTCCTGATCGTCGCGTCCGAACTGCGCGTGGCGACGGGCCCGTTCAACCCCAACCTGGTGATCGCACCGGTGGCCCTGGGCATCGTCGCCGCAGCTGTTCTGCTGCACAGCCGGCGCCTGGCGGACCGGCAGCGCCTGCTGATCGACGACCTGGTCCGTGCCCGCGGTGAACTGGCCGCGAACGAGCGGCACACAGGCGCCCTGGCCGAACGGGAGCGGCTGTCTGCGGAGATCCACGACATCCTCGCGCAGAGCCTGTCCAGCCAGCAGATGCTGCTGCAGGCCGCCGACCGACAGTGGCACACGGCGCCGGGCACCGCGCAGGAACACGTCCGCGAAGCCCTCGCCGGTGCCGACCGCGCACTGGCCGAAGCACGCCGGTTCGTCCGCGACCTGACCCCGCTCGACCTCGACGGGCACACCCTGGTCCATGCGCTGCGGGGA
>NZ_JAMOLN010000372.1 GCF_024448165.1 Streptomyces longispororuber | reverse complement strand
TTTGCTTTTTGCTTTCCGGCCTTTCGGCCTTCCTGCGGTGTTGACTCTATCAGATCCTTTCGGGCCTGATTCCCAGTCAACCGGGTTTGTCTTCGCGGCTGTTGGGCCGTTCCGACGAGTGAGACTTTAGCGGAATCCCGGCTCCCGACCTAATCGGGGTCCCGCTCTTTCGAACGTGGATTCCTCATTTCGCAAAAGCGCGCACAAAGACTCGACGAAAGCTCGTCGAGCGTTTGAGTAGTTCTTGCGGAATGGCTGTCCGGGGACCGGCCAGAGGCGGCGCTCACGTCGGACAACTCGGAGAACACTACGTATCGGCCCGGGGCGTGTCAACTCGGTGCCCCGGGCCGGCGGGCGGTCAGCTGTTGTTGCCGGAGGCCAGGGCGCGGCTGCGGTCGCGGGCGGCTTCGAGGGCGGCGATGAGGGCGGCCCGTACGCCGTGGTTCTCGAGTTCGCGGATCGCGTTGATGGTCGTGCCCGCGGGGGACGTGACGTTCTCGCGGAGCTTGACCGGGTGTTCGCCGCTGTCGCGGAGCATCGTGGCCGCGCCGATGGCGGACTGGACGATCAGGTCGTGGGCCTTGTCGCGCGGGAGGCCGAGGAGGATGCCCGCGTCCGTCATGGCTTCGACCAGGTAGAAGAAGTAGGCGGGGCCCGAGCCGGAGAGGGCCGTGCAGGCGTCCTGCTGGGACTCCGGGACGCGGAGGGTCTTGCCGACCGAGCCGAAGATCTCCTCGGCGTGGGTGAGGTGGGCGGCGGTGGCGTGGGTGCCCGCCGAGATGACCGACATCGCCTCGTCGACCAGCGCCGGGGTGTTCGTCATGACGCGGACGACCGGGGTGCCCGTGGGCAGGCGCTCCTCGAAGAACGTGGTGGGGATGCCGGCCGCGCCGCTGATGATCAGGCGGTCGGCCGGGACGTGCGGGGCGAGTTCCGTGAGGAGGGTGCCCATGTCCTGGGGCTTCACAGTGAGGATCAGGGTGTCGGCCTGCTTGGCCGCTTCCTGGTTGGTGACCGGGGTGACGCCGTAACGGGTGCGCAGTTCCTCGGCGCGCTCCGGGCGGCGGGCCGTGACCATGAGGTCGGCCGGGGCCCAGCCGCCGCGGATCATTCCGCTGAGGAGGGCTTCGCCGATCTTGCCCGTGCCGAGCACGGCGACCTTGTGGCGCGTGGTCTGGGCGGTCGTCTCGCTCATGTGGTCGTGGGCCTTCCGTGTGCGTCGTCGTCCCGCTCTCGTTCACGGGCATCCTCGCACCGGGCCGGACCGGGGCCGTGGGGCGTTTCGGTGGGCGGACGGGTCAGGGGGTGCGGCGGCGGAGGGTCGCGGCGCCGAGGGCGAGGACGAGGGCCGCGCAGCCCGCGACGATCAGGGCGTCGCGGATGTAGGTGGCGGTGAGGTCGGTGTGGTGGAGGACCTCGTTCATGCCGTCGACCGCGTAGGACATGGGGAGGACGTTCGAGATCGCCTCAAGGACGGGCTGCATGCGGTCGCGCGGGGTGAACAGGCCGCAGAGCAGGAGCTGGGGGAAGATCACCGCCGGCATGAACTGGACGGCCTGGAACTCCGAGGCCGCGAAGGCGGAGACGAAGAGGCCGAGGGCCGTGCCGAGGAGGGCGTCCAGCAGGGCGACCAGGAGGAGCAGCCAGGCCGAGCCGGTGACGTTCAGGTCGAGGGCCCAGAGGGCGAGGCCGGTGGCCAGGGCGGACTGGATGATCGCCAGTGCGCCGAAGGCGAGGGCGTAGCCGCCGATCAGGTCGGCCTTGGCCATGGGCATGGCCAGGAGGCGTTCCAGGGTGCCGGTGGTGCGTTCGCGGAGGGTGGCGATGGACGTCACCAGGAACATCGTGATGAGCGGGAAGATGCCGAGGAGCGAGGCGCCGATGGAGTTAAAGGTGCCGGGGCTGCCGTCGAAGACGTAGCGGAGCAGGAAGAGCATCACGCACGGGACGAGCAGCATCAGGGCGATGGAGCGCGGGTCGTGGCGGAGCTGGCGCAGGACGCGGCTCGCGGTGGCGGTGGTGCGGTGGACGTTCATGACGGGCTCCGGGTGGGGTGCGCGGCGTTCGCCTCGTCGACGAGGTGGAGGAAGGCCTGTTCGACCGTGTCCGTGCGGGTGCGGGTGCGCAGGGCGTCGGGGGTGTCCTCGGCGAGGATCTCGCCGTCCCGCATGAGGAGCAGGCGGTCGCAGCGCTCGGCCTCGTCCATCACGTGGGAGGAGATGAGGAGGGTGGTGCCGTTCGTCGCGGCGAGGTGGTGGAAGAGGGTCCACAGGTCGCGGCGGAGGACCGGGTCGAGGCCGACGGTCGGCTCGTCGAGGACCAGGAGCTCGGGGGTGCCGAGCAGGGCGACGGCCAGGGAGACGCGGCTGAGCTGGCCGCCGGAGAGGTTGCCGGCCAGGGCGTTCTCGTGGGTGGTGAGGTCGACGTCGGTCAGGACGCGAGTGACGTCCGCGCGGCGGCGGTCGGCGTGGGCGCGGCCGGGCAGCAGGATCGCGGCGAAGTAGTCCAGGTTCTGGCGGATCGTCAGGTCGAGGTAGACGGACGGGGCCTGGGTGACGTAGCCGACGCGGGAGCGCAGGGTCGGGTGGCCCGCGGGCCGGCCGAGGACGGTGAGGGTGCCGGTGACCTTGGCCTGGGTGCCGACGAGGGCGCGCATCAGCGTGGACTTGCCGCAGCCCGAGGGGCCGAGGAGTCCGGTGATCCGGCCGCGCGGGACGGTGAAGTCGATGCCGCGCAGGACGGTGTGGGGGCCGCGGACGACGGTGAGGCCGGTGGCGTGCACGGCGGGGGTGGCGGCGGTGACGGGTTCCCGGGCGGTGGTGTCGCGGGGGCCCGTGGGTTTATTCATCACATGATGAATAATTCTCCGTGCGGGAGCCCTCGTCAAGGGTGGTGCGGTGTGGGTGTGCGTGCCGGTTCGCGTGCGTGGGTCAGGGGCGGCGTACGACCGTGAGGTCCACGGCGTACGCGTCCTCGACCATGCCGTCCGGGAAGAGCCGCAGCAGTTCCGCGCGCTCGTCCGCCAGGACCGGTGCCGACTTCTCCGCGCCCAGCACCGCGAAGTACGAGCGGCTGCCGAGGTGGGCCAGGTGCAGGTCGACCGGGATGCGGCGGGCCCAGTGCAGGCGGTGCAGGACGGGCTCGGGGGCCGGGGTCAGGCCGAGTGAGGCGATCATGCCCGGGGCGTCGCCGCTGACGCCGTGGCGGTGGTAGCCGGGGAGGCGCTTCTGGAGGCGGGCCTCCTGGGCGGCGATCCACTCGACGTCCGGGTCCGGGACGTTCCACCACAGGGCCAGGGCGCCGCCGGGGCGGAGCACGCGGAGTGCCTCCGGGACCGAGTGGGACGGGTCGGTCCAGTGCCAGGACTGGGCGTACGTGACCAGGTCGACGCTTTCGTCCGCGAGGGGGAGGGCGTCGCCGAGGGCGCGGAGCAGGGGGACGTCGGGGAGGCCGCGGCGGAGCCGGGCGCCCATGCCGGGGCCCGGTTCGACGGCGATGACGTGGGCGCCGCGGGCGCGCAGCAGGGCGGTGGCGATGCCGGTGCCCGCGCCGACGTCGACGACGCGGCTGCCGTCGAGGCGCAGGCCCGCCGCCGATTCGACGGTGTCGAAGAGGTGGGGCGGGTAGCTGGGGCGGGCCGAGGCGTACTGGTCGGCGACCGTGTCGAAGGAGAGGGCGAAGTCGGAGTGGGCGGCCGGGTGGGTGTCGTCCGTCGTGGCGTCATCCATGGCGTCATCCTCTCGGGAGCGTCTGTCGTCGGCTCGGCCTGCTTCTGCTTGATCGCCGCCTGCTTCTGCTCGTTTCTCCGTGCGCCGCTACTTGCGCTTCTTCTTGGCCGGGTTGCCGGTACGGCGGTTGGTGCGGCGCTCGTACTGCTCGCGGGCCGTCGCGTACTCCTGCCGGCGCAGCTTCTCGCCCGGGGCCTCCGTCAGGCAGCGCAGGGCCCAGGCGAGCAGGACGCCGACGAAGCCGATCATCAGGAAGCCGCGCAGGGACGCCTGCTTCTCGGCGTCGGGGCGCTCGGAGAAGGCGCCCCAGGTGCGGGTGAAGGCGAGGGCGCTGCAGATGGCGAACATCGCGACGACCAGGATGTTCACGAAGGAGCCGACGTCGGCGACGGCGAGGCCCTCGTAGGCGAACCGCAGGACGAAGCAGCCGGCGGCCGCGGCGACGAGGGCGCCCACGCAGACCGCGGCGCGGCGCAGCGCGTAGTTGCCGCTG
>NZ_JAMOLN010000371.1 GCF_024448165.1 Streptomyces longispororuber | reverse complement strand
GTGGGCGTCGGCGTCGGTGTGGGACTGGCGTCGTCACACGTAGGCAGGTCTCCGACGAACGGGTAGGCGTGGAACTCCTGGCCCCCGCCGCCCCCGGTCGCCGACGCGTGGGTGAGGGAACCGGCCGAGTAGAAACGGCCGTTGAAGCCGGACATGGTCACCGTCGTCGTACTGGCGGGGTTGCCGATCAGGGCGCTGCCGGAGAACTGCGTGGTGCCGCTCAGCGTCACGTCCGTCGCGTCCGGGAAGTTCCACAGCAGCCGGTCGCGCAGGTCGGCCGGGAGCATCGCCTCGTACGAGTTGATCTCCCGCGCGTCCCCGTAGACGTTCACGAGGACGGTGGCGCCGGCCGGGATGCCGTCGAACCGGAAGCCGGCCTGCCCACCCGTCGTGCTGACCATGTCGAAGTCGACGTCGAAGATCTGGATCGGTGAGGTGCCGTCTCCGGTGAAGACGGTGGTGCTGCCGTCGTTGACGGCGGTGCCGGTGGGGGTGCGGCGGGCACCGTCGACGTACGCGTAGCACTGGCTGGCGTCGGTGAGCTGCTGCCGCAGCGCCGTGTAGGGCGCGGCCGCGTCGGGGTCGGCGACGCGCTGCGTCTCGATGGTGCCGGTGAGCGTCCCGCCGTACCGCACCCGGCCGCTGGCGCTGGCGTCCTCCACGACGAGCCGCTCCCCCGCGTCGACGGTCACGTTCCCGCCTGCGGTGAGGAAGTCCGTGCCGTCGTCCGGCGGGACCCGCGAGCCGACACCGGCGACGCCGACGTTGTAGATCTGCGAGACGCCGGCGTCCTTGTCCTGGTCGTAGTTCCCGAGGATGACGACCTTGCCCTCCGCCTCGGCGGCGGACCGGCGGACGGCCATGTCGCCGCCGACGAAGATGTTGATGTTGTTGTCCCGGCCGGTCGGGGTGCCGTTGTTCGGGTCCGGGAAGGGGGCCGGGCAGTTGCTTCCCAGGCAGGGCCCGAGCCCCCCGGGCAGCGGATCGGCGAACGCGGGCCCGGCGACGGCCGCGACGACGACCAGCGCGGCCGAGGCGACACCGACGGACAACCGGACGGAACGAAGACGTGTACGGGTTTCTCCCATATACGCACTATGTGAATTAGGTCGGGTCGACGGGCCGCAGACACGCGGAGGGGCACCCCCGAACGGAGGCGCCCCGCCAGGGGCGCGGGGAACGGCGCGAGCAACCACAACGAACCCGCACCCGCAGACAGCCCCCACGCCCAACGGCGCCCAAACACCCCCGCCCCGAGCGGAGCGCTTACGCGTCCTTGAGCTCCTGCCGCTGCCGCCCCAGCCCCTCGATCTCCAGCTCCACCACGTCACCGGACCGCAGATACGGCTTGGGCTCGGGACGCCCCATGGCGACGCCGGCCGGCGTCCCCGTGTTGATGACGTCACCCGGGTAGAGCGTCATGAACTGGCTCACGTAGCGCACCACTTCCGCCACGGAGAAGATCTGGTCGGCGGTGGAGCCGTCCTGCTTCAGTTCCCCGTTCACCCACAGCTTGAGGCCGAGCGCCTGCGGGTCGGGCACCTCGTCCGCGGTCACCAGCCACGGCCCGAGCGGGTTGAACGTCTCGCAGTTCTTGCCCTTGTCCCACGTACCGCCGCGCTCGATCTGGAACTCGCGCTCGGACACGTCGTGCGCCACCGCGTACCCGGCCACACACGCGAGCGCGGCCTCCTGGGACTCGACGTAGCGGGCCGTACGTCCGATCACCACGGCCAGCTCCACCTCCCAGTCGGTCTTGGTCGAGCGGCGCGGCACGAGCACCGTGTCGTGCGGCCCGACCACCGTGTCGGCGGCCTTGAAGAAGACGACGGGCTCGGCGGGCGGCTCGGCGCCGGTCTCCCTGGCGTGGTCGTGGTAGTTCAGGCCGATGCACACGACCTTGCCGATGCGGGCGACCGGCGGCCCGGTGCGCAGGCCCGCCCCGTCAAGGGCGGGCAGGTCGCCGGAGGCGGCGGCCTCCCGGATCCGGCTCAGCGCGGCATCGTCCGCGAGCAGCGCCCCGTCGATGTCCGCGACCAGGTCCGACAGGTCGCGCAGGGTCCCTTCGGCGTCGAGGAGCGCAGGGCGCTCGGCTCCGGCGGGACCGACTCGCAGCAGCTTCATTGGGGTAACTCCCTCTGAACTAGGAGAAGCCTCCATGGCCAGGTGCGGCCTAAGCCATCGGAGGTCTGGTCGATCCTCCAAGTTCGGCGTCCAGTCCGCAATACCCCGTTCACGGACTGGACCCGGCGCCCCGGAGCTCCGCCTACAGGACGGGCGCGGCCGCGGCGACCCCGGACGGCATGTCCCGGTAGAGCACGGCCCGCTCGATCGCGCTCCAGGTCGTCGACGTGACGACGTACAGCGCGGCGGCGAGCGGCACCACGGCCACCGAGAAGAGCGTCATGAACGACATGAACGGCATGAACTTGCTCATCGCCGCCATGCCGGGCACCTGCTGGTCACTGCCCGCCGACTGCGCGGCGGACAGCGCCATCTGCTGCTTGGTCCGCCGGTAGTTGAAGGTGGCGACGGCGGCGACGAGCGCGAACAGCACCACGTACACGAGGCCCTGCGCCCCGAAGAGCCCGCCGTGCGCGAGCGCGTCGGTGAAGCGTCCGCCGAGTTCGGCGGAGCCGAGGGTGTGGCCGAGCAGGGCGTTGGGCTCGCCGCCGATGCTGCGGCTGGAGAACAGGTGGTAGAGCAGGAAGAACGCCGGCATCTGGAACAGCATGGGCAGGCAGCCCGAGAGCGGGGAGACCTTCTCCTCGCGGTGCAGTTCCATGATCGCCTTCTGCAGCGCCTCGGGGTTCTTCTTGTGCTTCTTGCGCAGCTCGGCGATGCGCGGCTGCAGCTTGAGCCGCTCGCGCTGGCCGCGCGCGCCGGCCCGGGAGAGCGGGTGCACGAGGAGCCGTACGAACGCGGTGAACAGGATGATCGCGGCGGCGGTCGCCGAGCCGTGGAACAGCGGGTCGAGGAGGTCGGCGAGATGCTCGACCAGGCTGGCGAAGACGGACATGAACGACGACATGGGTGAGCCCTCCGGGGGTCTCGTCGTGCCGGAACCGACGCACGGACAGGCGTGCGCGAGGAAGGGATTTCGGCGTGACGGACTGCGTGGGCCCAGCGCCCGTGGAGGGGTGGGTCAGCAGGCCGTCGGGACGAGACGTCCCGGTGCTCGGGGCCTGGTGCGCCCCTTGGCGTCGGGATCGCGCTGCGGGAGGAACGCGGTGCGCTGCTCCCGGTCGCGGATCGCGGTGCGCACTCTGGCCGGCGGCACGGCGGTCGCGCTGCGCGCGGCGAGCAGGGAGCAGACGGCGAGCGCGGAGCCCGCGGCGGCGGTCGCGGCGAGCGCGACGGCCCCGGCGAGGCTGCCGGTGTCGACGAGGACGGCCTGGACGAGGAGGAACAGCAGCAGCGCGGCGGGACGCAGGGTCGTGGACCAGCTGCTCGTGCGCGTCATGGGCTCCTCCTCTCCTTCTGCCCGATACGGGCGTTCCTGCCAGTTATACAGGCTCGGTCACCACGGGCTGAAGCAGGCGCCGGGGTTCGAGGAGCGCGCGGCTGACCGGATCGGCGGGGTCCGGGTCGAGCCCCTCGCCCGGCAGCATCTCGACTTCCTCCAGCGGGACAAGGCCTCCGCAGCCGGTGCACTCCCCCACGACCCCGAGCGGGGAGCCGCACGTGACGTGCCGGAACTCACGCATCGGCGCGGTCCCGGGAATGCCCCGCCCCCACGCGCCGAGCGCCCGCAGCGCCGGCCACAGCTCGCGTCCGCGCTCGGTGACGACGTACTCGTCGCGCGGCGGCGACTCCTGGTAGCGCCGCTTCTCCAGGACCCCGGCGGCGGTGAGCGCCTGGAGGCGGGCGGCGAGGACGGCGCGGGGGATGCCCAGGTGGACGAGGAAGTCGTTGTAGCGCCGCACGCCGTACAGCGCGTCGCGGACGACGAGGAGCGTCCAGCGCTCGCCGACGACCTCCAGCGCGCGGGCGATGGAGCACTCCTGGGTCGCGTAGTCCTTGCCGAGAGCCATGCCCCCACTGTAGCCACTTTTCCGCTTCTTGGTTCAGTGACCGAACCTACCGTGCTACGGTCGGGCTCTCGGTAAGTTCATTCACTGAACCTGAATCTGGATGGGCCCACCCATGCCACAGCCCCAGCCCGTACGCGCCTCGGCGCCCGCCTCCAGGCGCTCACCGCCGCCGGGGTCCTGGAGAAGCGGCG
>NZ_JAMOLN010000370.1 GCF_024448165.1 Streptomyces longispororuber | reverse complement strand
TTCGTCTTGCGGCTGGTGAGGTAGGCGTGGACCTGGGTGAGCTGTGCGGCGGCCCGTGCGGTCTGTTCGGCGAGCGGGCGGCTGCCGGTTCGCTGGTGGGCCTGGTGCAGGAGGTCGGGTACGTCGGTGGGCCGGGCGAGGTGGTGGAAGTCGTCGGTGAGGTGGAGGCCGTGCAGGCGCAGGGGGCCGATGCGTTGGCCGGCGATGGTGAAGCTGGCGTAGTGCTGGTAGCGGGGGAGTGCGGCGACCTGGTCGGGGGTGGGTTTGTTGCCCCACTCGGTGGTGATCGCGGTGATGACTTTGCGGGAGCCGGTGGTGGTGGCGAGGGTGGAGGAGTTCTGCAGGAGGGCGTCGCGGACCGGTTGCGGCAGCCGGCTCAGGGCCTGGGTCATGCCGTGGATGCGGACCTGGTATTTGCGTAGGTCTTCGAACATGGCGGCGAGGGATTCGGGTGCGCTGCCGGCGATGGTGATGAGTTCGTCGAGGTAGGCGCGGAACGGGACGCGCCGGCTGGTGGGGGTGTCGCGTCGGGAGCGGCCGGCGCGCAGGAGTTCGTGGGCGATCAGGGAGGAGACGAGGCGGTCGGTGGGGCTGTTGCCGGCGGTGCAGATCCAGATGATGTGGCGGGTGTCCATGGCGGTGCGCAGGTCGAAGTGGCTGTGCGGCTGGCCGAGGAAGGCGTGGTAGACGGGGTTGGCGGCCAGGCGGGCGAGGGGGTTGAGGATGATGCCGAACGCGTCGTAGGGGAGGGTGGGGAACACGGTCTGCCACCAGGAGAGGGTGTCCTCGCTGAGTTCTTGGCGTGCGGTGTGCAGGGCGAGGGTGCGGAAGTCCTTGTCGGTGAGCAGGGCGCGGATGTGGAAGACGGTGGCCTGTGATGCGAACTGTCCTTGGTGGCAGGCGTGTTCGTTGACGGCGGCCAGGACCTGGACGCAGGCGGTGAGGATGGTCAGGCCGCGCGGGGCGTTGGCCTCGTCCCAGTTCATGCCGGCGGCGAGTCCGTCGACGACGGCGGCGACGACGTCGTGGAGGGGGCGGCCCGGTTGCATGTCGAGCAGGTTCCAGCTGCCCACCGGGTCGGTGTCGCTGCACGGGGTGAGGTCGATGAGCTGGATGCGGTCGATGATGTCGGTGTGGGCGAGGTAGGGGGCGGCGCGTTCGAAGGAGTCGCGGTGCGGGTCCACGTACAGCAGGCCGCCGCCGGTGTGGGCGACCATGATGGCCTGGGCCAGGGCGCGTTCGGTCTTGCCGCCGCCGGCTTTGCCCAGGCCGGTCTCGAACAGGGTCTCCTCCTCCCGGGTGGCGACCAGTCGCCGGGACCCGTCGGCCTCGACCACGGCGCCCTGCAGCAGCAGGCCGTCCATCTCGTCCAGGGCGTCGGGGCGGAAGGTGGGCAGCTGGGTGGGCAGCAGCGGCAGAGTGCAGTGGGTGGTGGGGGGTTTGAGGAGCCCGGCCAGTTCGGGCAGCCGGGCCAGGTTCGCCCTGGGCGGGCGGCACTGCCCGCTGTCCCAGCGCCGCTGCCAGCCGTTGACGAAGGGCCACTGATCGGGCCCCCAGGCCCGGCCCAGCAGCCGCAGACCGCGCGGGCTCAGGCGGGCCTGCTGCGTGAACACGTGGAAGCCGCCCTGCACCTGGGATAGCAGGGCGCGGGCGCGGCCCTGCCGGTTGGAGGCGCAGCGGATCAGGATCTGCACCCGGGCCAGCGGCGCCTGACCGGCCAGCTTGCCCAGCACCTGGTCGCGGTCGATCCGGCGCGGCTGCGGCATCACCAGCGGCGGTGTCGGCCGGCCGTTGCCGGTCAGCAGGGTGCGCAGCGAGTCGGCCGCGGCTGCGGTCTCCCGGCGCGTGGAGCGGGCCACGGCGACGGCCTCCCGCTGCTCCGTGGTGCGGGCCTGCCGCATGAGCTGCAGCCGTTGCAGGCGCACCGTGAGCCGCGGGGCGGGCTGCAGGTCCACACAGATCTCCACCAGGTCGCCGAGGCCGGTCTGCAGGGCGGATACGGCGTCCACGAGGGGCTGCAGCGGGTCGGGGTCGAGCGGCACGGCGCGCAGGGAGGCGGCGGGGCTGCCGCGCAGCACGAGTTCACCGCGGACCTGGAAGTCCCGCTCGTCGTCTGGCTGGTCGGCGTCTGCGTCGGGTGGGGCGATGGTGACGGCGTCCCCGAAGCTGCTGGTGCGCAGGAACTTCGCGCCGCCGGCGGGGCCCTCCAGCTGGTAGGCGAGCGGATGCTCGGCGTCGGAGCGCAGCTTGATGCGTACGGCGCGGCTGCGTTTGGGGGCCCACCACGGCAGCGCGTTGGCGGCCCGCAGCATCATCAGGCCCTGGCGCAGGATGCGTTCGGCGTCCGGATCGAAGTAGGAGGCGGGCGTCGTGCGCAGCACGAACCGCTCGCGCGAGGCCTTCTGCGCGGTGTGCCGGGTCAGTGCTTCCCGCGCCAGGCAGAGCGCCAGGAGTGCGGCGAGCGGCAGGTACCAGTGCGCCAGCAGCCACTGCAGGCCGTCGGCGATGGCGAAGGCCACTTTTGCTGGGTCGGGCAGCGCCCCTGGTGTGGTCATGTGGTGGCGGGCGGCAAGGGGATCCATCGGTCATCTCCCTTCAGGGGGCGGAAGGTGAGGTCGGTGAGGCGGCCGTCGGTGTAGGTGCCGCCGCGGTCGGCGCCCGCCCACACCAGGTGCACTACCGCCCGGGCGGGTGCTGCGGGGTCCTTGCGGGCGATGGCCGCCTGGATGCGGATGCGGGTGAACGCCGGTGCCACCGCGCCCGGTCGGCCGGCCGGCGTGGGGAAGGCGGTGGGAAAGGACCTGCGTCCCAGCCCGGTGAGATCGGCGAGGAGCACCTTGCGCCCCAGGGCGACCAGAGTCCGGGCCTGCCCGGCGGGGAGATCGGCGGGCCAGGAGCGGTTCAGCAGGCGCCGGATCGCCCGGTCACCGGCCATCCCCTCGCCGCGGGGCGGCAGGTCGGCCACCGGGTCCGGCGCCCTGGGCGCAGGGGCCGCGGGCGCGTTACGCGATGGGGCCGGCGCGCCGCTGCGAGGGCCGGCCGTGCCGGCCGGCACCGGCGAGGGTGACGACGGGTGTGCAGCACGTGGCGGGGAGGTGGGCGAGGCAGTGGGTGGGGACAACAGGAGCCAGCCGGCCACCGCCAGGACCAGGGTGAGGGCCACCAGCAGCCAGGGGGAACGCGGTCGTGCCCGCACGGGATCGGTCATAGCAGGCGGGCCCCTCCCGCGTAGCCGGGCATGGCGTCGACGGGGTCGTAGCGCACCAGGGTGCCCGGCCGGGCGGCGTTGATCATGCGGCCGCCGCCCACGTAGAGGCCGACGTGATAGATCGTGGTGTCCCGGCCCGGCGCGTAGCCGAAGAACACCAGGTCGCCCGGGCGCAGGGCACCGTGGCCGGCCGTGGCGGGAATCCGCTGGCCTCGTCCGGCCTGGGCGGCCGCAGTCCGGGGCAGCCGGATGCCGACTTGCGCGAAAGCGTAGGTGGTCAGTCCTGAGCAGTCGAAGCCGTTGATGCCCTCGCCGCTGACTCCGCTGGGCGAGCAGCAGATCCCGGTGGACTTTCCGTCCGCATGGCCACCGCCCCACGAGTAGGGCACACCCCGCTGGGACGACGCCGCGTCAAGCACGGCGCGGACCTTTGCTGACAGGCTCTTCAGGTCCTGGGCGGCCGCCGTGTACTGGTCGATCCAGCGGCGGACGTTGGCGACGTACTCGCTGCTGTGGTTGTACTGGAAGATCGCCGCACGCAGCTGGTCGGTGCGGGCGAGGTTGCGGCCGCGGCCGCACAGGTAGGCGGCGGCGCCGAGCGCGGCGTCGTCGGCGTTGTGCGGATCGCGGGCCCCGTCGTTGTTGCCGTCCTGGCCTGATGACTCCCAGGTGGCGGGCATGAACTGGAAGGGGCCGACCGCGCGTTCACCGGCGGCGGTGCCGTCCCACTTGCCGCCGTCGGTGTCGGCGAACACGCTGGTGTTGCCGCCGGCGCCGCTGCCGTTGAGGAGCACCCCGTAGATCTTGGGCCGGATGTCGCCGTTGGCGGCGAGGGTGCGCCCGGCGGCGTGATGGGACTCGACCTTCGCGATCCCGGCGAGGATCGGCCAGCGCATGCCGCGGCAGGGAGGCACGACCGTGCTGATGTGCTGCACCGCGTTCTTGTAGGCCTGCAGCATGCGCGGCGGGATGTCCGCGCTGCTGCCCGCCTCGGCGAGCCCGACATCG
Organism: Streptomyces longispororuber; assembly: GCF_024448165.1. Taxonomy (GTDB): domain Bacteria; phylum Actinomycetota; class Actinomycetes; order Streptomycetales; family Streptomycetaceae; genus Streptomyces; species Streptomyces longispororuber_A. The sequence continues at coordinate 324 of NZ_JAMOLN010000370.1, read as the reverse complement.
GCGTTCTCCTGCTGCGACAGCGCGGCGAGGCGAGCGGAGGCACCGGACAGCGGAGCCATGCAGCACACCGTCACTGCCAGCAGAACACCGGTGAGCAGCGCCCACTTGAGCCACCGCCGTGCGGGACGTACTCGCGTGTCCCTGCTCATGCCGGTCATGCCCCCGCACCTCCGTCGTCCGGCCCGTCGCCGTCCCCGAGGCGGGGCGGGTTGCGGCGGCTGGAGTCCTGGATCCGCCGGAACATTTCCTGCGCGGCACGGCGCGAGGCATCGGAGGCGCCACCGGGTCCCGGTGGTGCGGGGCGCGGCTGGGGACGGGAGATCC
>NZ_JAMOLN010000037.1 GCF_024448165.1 Streptomyces longispororuber | reverse complement strand
CCGGCGGCCCGGCGCTGACCGAGGAGAAGCGTCCGGAGCCGCCCGCCGCCTCCGTACTGCCCCGCGGCGCCGACCGCTGGACCAGCGCGCTGACCGGCCTCGTGGCCCGGCACGACCTCACCCCGGGGTTCGCCGCGCTCGCCCTGGCCACGGCCCTCCTGCTGGGCGCGCTGCACGCGCTGGCACCCGGCCACGGCAAGACCCTGATGGCGGCGACCGCCGCGGCCCGCGGCCGGGCCAGGCTCCGTGACGTACTGCCGCTCGCGGCGTCGGTCACGGTGACCCACACGCTCGGCGTGGTCGCGCTCGGCGCCCTGGTCATCGGCGGCTCCGCGGCGGCGCCCTCGATCGTGGCCTGGCTCGGCGTGGCCAGCGGCGCCCTGGTGACGGCGGCGGGCGTGATGCTCGTCCGCAAGGCCTGGCGAGCCCGCCACCACGGCCACGGCCACACCCACCACCACAACCACGACCACGACCACGGCCACCCGCACGGTCACAGCCACGATCACGGCCACGGCCACTCCCACGACCACCCCGCCCCCACCGTCCGCGGAGCCCTCTTCCTCGGCTTCGCCGGCGGCCTCGTCCCCAGCCCGTCCGCCGTCGTCGTCCTGGTCGGCGCCGCCGCGCTCGGCCAGGCCTGGTTCGGCGTGCTGCTGGTGATCGCGTACGGCGCGGGACTCGCCGTCACCCTCACCGCGGCCGGCTTCGTCGTCGTCCGGGCGGGAGCGTTCGCGGCCCGCCGGATCGCCGGGGCCCGATCCCGCACGCGGCGCGCGGCGCAACGCCTGGTGCCGTTCGGTTCGGCCTGCGTCGTGGTCGCCCTGGGGTGCGGATTGGTGTTCAAGGGGGCGGCAACGGCGCTCGGTTGAGCTACTTTTGTTCAGACTTGTCTTGGCGAGTGGGGGGCGCCCGTGAGCGCAGGGCCGGGCAGTGGAAGCGAGCGTGGGAGCGGGCGGCTCGTCGCCGGCCGGTACCGCCTGCTCGACGCGATCGGCGAGGGCGGCATGGGCACCGTGTGGCGGGCCCGCGACGAGGTGCTCGGCCGCGAGGCCGCCGTGAAGGAGGTGCGGGCCCCGGCCGGGCTGCCGGCGGCCGAGGTCGACCGGATGTACGCGCGGCTGGAGCGCGAGGCGTGGGCCGCGGCACGGATCGCGCACCGGAACGTAATCACGCTGTACGACGTGGCCATCGACGGCGGACGGCCGTGGGTCGTCATGGAGTTGGTGCGCGGCGTGTCCCTGGCGGACCAGCTCGACGCCGAGGGCCCGATGCCGCCGCAGCGGGCCGCGCACATCGGCGCCGAACTGCTGGCCGCGCTGCGGGCGGCGCACGAGGCGGGAGTGCTGCACCGGGACGTCAAGCCGGGCAACGTCCTGCTGGGGAACGACGGCCGGGTCGTGCTCACCGACTTCGGGATCGCGATGGTCGAGGGGACCTCGGCGCTCACCATGACGGGTGAGGTCATCGGCTCGCCCGAATTCCTCGCCCCGGAGCGGGCGTTGGGGCGCACCCCGGGTCCCGAGTCCGATCTGTGGTCGCTCGGCGTGCTGCTCTACGCGGCGGTGGAGGGGCATTCGCCGTTCCGCCAGGACACCCCGCTCAGCACCTTGCGGGCGGTCGTCGACGAGGAGCTGCCGCCGCCGCGCCGGGCGGGTCCGCTGACGCCGGTCATCGAGGGCCTGCTCCGCAAGGATCCGGCGGACCGCATCGGTGCCGCGGCGGCCGAGCACGATCTGCGGATCGTCGGTGCGGGCGGCGTGCTGCGCGACGACCCGGCGCACTCCACGCCGCTGGCGTCGCAGCCGACGGTGACCTCGCGGCAGCAGCCGGCGTCGTCCACGCCGCCGCTGCCCGGCCCCGTCCCGGCCGGTTCGCCCGCTCCGGGGGCCGCCACGACGGCGACGACGGTTCCCGCGGACACGGGCCACCGCCACGCCCGCCGCGCCTCGCTGGTCCTGATGGCGGGGATCGTGGCACTGCTGCTGGCCATCGGCGGTCTCACGTACGCGCTGCTGAACCGCGACGACGGGGGCGGCGGCGGGAACGGCGGAGGGACGTCCGGGGGCTCCGACGGCGGTTCCGGCAACGGCGGTTCGTCCGGTGGTTCCTCCGGCTCCACGAGCAGCGGGAACGGGAACGGGAGTGGGAACAGCGGCAACGGCGGGAACGGGAACGGCAGTTCCAGTGGGAGTGGGGGCAACGGCGGCAACGGCGGGCACACCACCACCCCGGCCCAGTCCGTGCGGGTGAGCGTCTCCGCCGTGCGCGGCAGCTACTCGGGCGCGTGTCCGCCGCCCGCCGCCGAGGCCCCGGCGTTCGCCGCGACGTTCACGGTGGGGCGCACGCCCGCCGAGGTGGAGTACCGGTGGGTGACGCGGAGCGGGGAGCCGTCGGACCCCGGCTGGAAGACGCTGAGCTTCGGCTCGGGCGACGCGAAGAGCCGTACGGTCAACACGACGGAGACGAAGTACCAGGAGGGCGCCACGCTGCGGAACCAGATCGCGGTGGAGGTGCGCTCCCCGGAGGCGACGACGTCCAACTACGTGGCGTACGCGGTGACCTGTGAAGTGGTGACCCCGACCACCGGGGCCACCACCGGTTCACCCACGTACTAGAGCGTTGCGTGTGCCGGTGCGCCGATCAGGCTGCGGACGTGAAGACGGGCAGGTAGCCGCCCGACTGTCCGGCGGCGGTCGGGTGGTACGACTCGCCGATGTTGGTCCAGTTGACGCTGTGGAGCCAGGCGGAGCCCGAGCAGATCTCGTGGCCGCTGAACGTGGACGTCACGTCGCCGAAGGTGAAGCCGTGCGCGGCGACGCGCTTGGCGGTGGTGGCGTTGAGCAGGTCGGCGGCGCCGTTGATGGCGGACCGCTCGGTCTCGGAGAGCCCCGCGAGGCAGGAGCCGCCGAGCTTGTAGAAGCGGGGGTAGCCGAGGACCACCACATGGGCGGAGGCGGCCCTCGAACTGATCGCCAAGTACACCTGGTCGAGCTTGCCGGGCAAGGTCGACGTGACGTACGCGCGGGCCTCGTTGACCCGGTTGACGCAGGTGGACTCGGAGTAGAGGACGCAGGTCGTCATGACGTCGGCGAAGCCCGCGTCATTGCCTCCGATGCTGATGGAGACGAGGCCGGTGCCCGAGCCGAGGGACCCGAGCTGGCCTGCGAGCACATCGTCCGTGCGGGCGCCCGAGCACGCGGCGAAGGTGAAGCTGGAGGGGGAGTGGGCCGCGGCCCACAGCGCCGGATACGCCTTGGTGGAGCGCTTGCAGTCGCCGCTGCCACTGTCGTAGCTGCCGGCTCCGACTCCTGAGGAGTAGGAGTCGCCGAGGGCGACGTACCCGGTGGCTGCGGCCGCCGAGTTGTCCGAGGCCTGAGCGGCGGTCGCCCCGGTGAGGGCGGCCGTCGCCGCGAAGAGGAACGAGGTCACGTATGCCGCAAGTCGGAAACGTCTCATGGAACCTCCCTTAGCAGGATCTCTGCAACATATGTGGTAGCACGCCACAGAGTTACTCGGAAGTACCAAGACCTGACATTCGCTCAACGTTCAATTGCAGGTGCATGTCAGGCTTGTGACATACCCTCAGTTCGCTTGAGCTACGCCCGTAGATACCGGAGTCTGCTGAACGGGCCGGGGAGCGGAAGACCTCACTCCAACGGTCCGTGTGCGCCACCCAGCGCACACCCCCCACTGACGCGCGCCCCGTTCGGGGCGCGCGCCGCCTATGAGGAGGACTCCCTCGTAATGGCACTCTCCAAAGCACTGGTGACCGCGGCCGCTTCCACCGCGGCGGCCGTCGGCCTGCTCGGCTCCCTCACCGTCCTGCCCGCCCAGGCCGCCACCCCGGCCGAGGGCAAGGTCCTGGCGGCCGGCTCCGCCGAGGCGGTCCGGGGCAGCTACATCGTCACGCTCAAGAAGCCCGCGCAGAGCACGGCGGGCCTCACGGCCGCCTCCGCCGACGGCAAGGGCCTGATATCCGCGTACGGCGGCACGGTGCAGAAGACGTTCCGCACCGCCCTCAACGGCTATGCCGTGCGGGGGCTTTCGGCCACCGAGGCGGGCAGACTCGCGGCCGACCCGGCCGTGGCGTCCGTCGAACAGAACCAGCGCGTGCACGTGGACGCCACCCAGACCAGCGCCCCCTGGGGCCTGGACCGGATCGACCAGAGCGCCCTGCCGCTCTCCGGCACGTACACCTACCCGGACACCGCCGGCAGCGGGGTGACGGCCTACGTCATCGACACCGGCGTGCGGATCACGCACTCCCAGATCAGCGGCCGCGCCTCGAACGGCTACGACGCGGTCGACGGGGACTCCGTCGCACAGGACGGCAACGGCCACGGCACCCACGTGGCCACCACCATCGCGGGCACCACCTACGGCGTCGCCAAGAAGGCGAAGATCGTGGCGGTGCGCGTGCTCGACGACAGCGGATCGGGCACCACCGCGGGCGTCATCGCGGGCATCGACTGGGTCACGAACAACCACAGCGGCCCGTCGGTGGCGAACCTGTCGCTCGGCGGCGGCACGAGCACCGCGCTCGACACCGCCGTGCGCAACTCCATCTCCAGCGGCGTCACCTACGCGATCGCGGCCGGCAACTCCGGTGCGAACGCGTCCACCTCGTCGCCCGCCCGGGTCACCCAGGCCATCACCGTCGGCGCCACGAGCAACACCGACGCGAAGGCCAGCTGGTCCAACTACGGTTCCGTACTGGACCTGTTCGCCCCGGGCGTCTCGATCACCGCGGGCTGGAACACCAGCGACTCCGCGACCAACACGATCTCGGGCACGTCGATGGCCACCCCGCACGTCGCGGGCGCGGCCGCCGTCTATCTGGCGGGCCACACCTCCGCCACGCCCGCCCAGGTCGCCACGGCCCTGGTGAACGGGGCCACGTCCGGCGTCGTCACCAGCCCCGGCACCGGCTCGCCGAACAAGCTCCTGAAGCTCGTCCCGTAGCCGAGGCCGGTACGGAAGATGCGGGTGATGCGGTTGTTGACTGACCGTCAACTCACATAGTGGTCAACGTAGTTCCCCGGGTGCATCCACCGCATCCGGGGAACTCTTCGCATACCCTCCGCATCTTGACGCACCCCCCGCCGCTGCGCGACATTGAAGTCCGGCATCCGGCGCTTCGGGGGGAAACGTCGCCAATGCAGACCATCGGTATCAAGCCGTCGTCATCCGGCGGTTCGGGGGACGGCCCGGCGGACTCTTCGCCACCGGGCAGAGACGCGCCGTACCTGCTCGCGGGAGCGGGCGCCGTCGCGGCGGGCGCGGGCCTCGTCCTGGCGCTCTCGCACGCGTCGTCACCCCTGCGCGGACCACTCGCGCTCTTCTTCCTGCTCGCCGCGCCCGGCGCCGCCTTCGCGGCCGCCCTGCGCGGCCTCGACCCATGGGCCCGTGCGCTCACCTCGGCCGCCGGCGCGGTCGCCGTGGTGATGCTGGTCGCCCAGGGCATGCTCGCCACGCACCGCTGGTCGGTGGACGGCGGAATCGTCACGGTGGGCGTCCTCAGCGCTCTCGCATTCCTGGCCCAACTGGCGGTCCGAAAATGGAGGAACAAAATCCGCTAGAGGGACAGGAGTTCAGGTAAAGGACAGAACAACAAAAACGTGAGGCCTCGTTCCAGGTCTTGCCATACAGTCTCAATCATCAATACCGTCGTACATCCACCCGCATCGGTCCATCACGCAATGCGATCTAGGGGAGGGCTCAAGATCGCGACGGTCCGGCGCGGGGCGCGGTAGGGGGGTGCCGTGCTCGGTGAGCCTCGATCTTTCATGTCATGGGTCGCCGAGTCGCGTGCCGCGCGGCCGGTCCAACCAACCGGTGTGTATTGCCAGCTCACCCGGCCCGTACGGAGATCCGTTCCGGCCTGGCCGTAGGTGAGAACCCCCCTTTCGAACCGGATATCCAGCCGGACCGCCCGGGGGCGGGCGGTCCACCGGACGAGAGGGACCAGACTCATGAGCAGTTCCGTTGTGCGCCCGGTGATCCCCGACGAGGGGACCGCACCGGCCCGAATACCCGCCCAGTACCGGGCGATCTCCACGCACCTGGCCATTGCGCCACGGGTGAGCGTGGTCATTCCCGCCATGAACGAGGCGGAGAATCTCCCGTACGTGTTCAAGACCCTGCCGGAATGGATCCACGAAGTGGTCCTGGTCGACGGGAATTCGACGGACGACACCGTTGAAGTGGCCCGCGAACTGTGGCCGGAAGTCGTGGTCGTGCCGCAGCGCGGCAAGGGCAAGGGGGATGCCCTGATCACCGGCTTCGAGGCGTGCTCCGGCGACATCATCGTGATGGTCGACGCGGACGGCTCCGCCGACGGCCAGGAGATCGTCAGCTACGTGTCGGCGCTCGTCTCCGGCGCCGACTTCGCCAAGGGCTCGCGGTTCGCCAACGGCGGCGGCACGGACGACATGACGCCGATCCGCAAGCTCGGCAACTGGGCGCTGTGCTCGGCCGTGAACGCCAAGTTCGGCGCCCGCTACACCGACCTCTGCTACGGCTACAACGCGTTCTGGCGGCACTGCCTCGACGAGATCGACCTCGACTGCACCGGCTTCGAGGTCGAGACGCTGATGAACATCCGGGTCGTCAAGGCGGGCCTGAAGGTCCAGGAGATCCCCAGCCACGAGTACCTGCGGATCCACGGCGCGAGCAACCTGCGGGCCGTGCGCGACGGTATCCGGGTCCTGAAGGTCATCCTCAAGGAGCGTTCGAACCGCCGGGCGCTGCGCACCAGGACGGCCGCCGCCAGGCTCGACGCGGCACGGGGAGAAGGATCTTGACGGATCGTCAGAGCATGCGGATGACGGCGTCCGTCGTCATCTGCGTGTACACCGAGGACCGCTGGAGCGACATCCTCGCCGCCGTCGACTCCGTGCGCACCCAGTCGTACCCGGCCGTGGAGACCCTGCTCGTCGTCGACCACAACCCGGCGCTGCTGGAGCGGCTGGCCAAGGAGTACAAGGAGGCGGCCGGCATCCGGGTCCTCGCCAACGCGGGACCGCGCGGCCTGTCCGCGGGGCGGAACACCGGGATCGCCGCGTCGGACGCCGACATCATCGCGTTCCTGGACGACGACGCCGTCGCCGAGCGGGACTGGCTGCGGCACTTCGTGGCCGGTTACGCCGACCCGAAGGTGATGGCGGTCGGCGGGCGCACCGAGCCCGTCTGGGCCTCCGGGCGCCGGCCCGTCTGGTTCCCCGAGGAGTTCGACTGGGTGGTGGGCTGCACGTACAAGGGGCTGCCGCCCGGCCGGGTGAAGGTGCGCAACGTGCTGGGCGGGAACGCCTCGTTCCGGCGCACCGCCTTCGACGTGGCGGGCGGCTTCGCCACCGGGATCGGCCGGGACGGCGACAAGCGCCCGCTCGGCTGCGAGGAGACGGAGCTGTGCATCCGCCTGTCCCGCGCAAGACCGGACGCGGTGCTCCTGATCGACGACCGCTCGGTGATCCACCATCGGGTACCGGCGGGGCGCGAGCAGTTCGCCTACTTCCGCACCCGGACGTACGCGGAAGGACTGTCGAAGGCCCTCGTCGCCCGAAGCGTCGGCGCCGACAAGGGACTGGAGAGCGAGCGGGCCTACACGAGCCGGGTGCTGCCCGCCGGGGTGGCCAGGGGCGTGCGGGACTTCGTGCTCGGCAGGCCGGGCGGCGCGGGGCGGGCCGGGGCGATCGTGGCCGGAGTGGCGACGGCGGCCGGCGGGTACGTCCTCGGGAGTTTCCGGGCGCGGCGCGGCGGTTCCGGGTTCTCGGGGTTCCGCGTCGCGGAGATCGACCGGAGCGGCGAGGAGGAAGCGGGGGCGGCGGCATGAGCGCGCAGACCCGGGCGTCCGACGAGGCGCCCGTACCGATCCTGATGTACCACGCGGTGGCGCACGAGCCGAGCGAGGCGACGCGCCGCCTGTCGGTGTCGCCCGAGCAGTTCGCCGAGCAGATGGAGATCCTCGCGGACCACCGCTGCACTCCCCTGTCCACGGCCGAGCTGGCCGGGATCTGGCGGGGCGGCGGCCGGGTGCTGCCCGACCGGCCCGTCCTGATCACGTTCGACGACGGCTACGAGGGCGTGCACCGGCACGCCCTGCCCGTGCTCGCCAAGCACGGCTTCGCGTCCGCCCTGTTCGTCTCGACGGGGTGGCTGCGCGGTCCGTACGACACCGGGCGCGGACTCGACACGATGCTCGACTGGGACCAGGTGCGGGCACTCGCCGCGCAGGGCATGGAGATCGGCGGGCACAGCCACACGCACCCCCAGCTCGACCAGCTCGACGACGACGACCTCGCGTTCGAACTGCGCCTGTGCAAGGAGATCGTGGCGGGGGAACTCGGGTCGACGCCCGTCTCCTTCGCGTACCCGTACGGTCACTCCGACCGGCGGGTGCGGCAGGCGGTGCGCGCGGCCGGGTTCGCCCAGTCGCTCGCCGTCGGCAACGGTCTCGCCCGGCGACGGCAGGGCCCGTACGCGCTGCAGCGGGTCACCGTGCGCCGCTCCACCGACGCGACCGAGTTCGAGCGGCTCGTGGAGGGCCGCGCGATCGGCCGCACCTACGCCAGGGACCGTGCCCTGACCAAGGGGTACGCCGTGGTCCGCAGAGCCCGACAGGCCCGCCGGAAGGCAACCCGTACCCGTGTCTGACACGACGACGACCACCACCCAGGCCGCACCCGCTTCGACCACGGCCGGCCCGCAGGCGCCGCCCGGCCGCAGACTCAGGCTGCCCGGCATGGGCCGCGCCCGGAAGGGCAGGACAGACGGCATGGGGTCGGGGGGCGGGAACCAGCTGTTCCGCAACGCCTATGCGCTGATGCTGAACACCGGCATCTCCGGCGTGCTCGGCGTCGGCTTCTGGCTCGCCGCCGCGCACTACTACACCGCGGACGCGGTCGGCCAGGGCTCGGCGGCCATCGCGGCGATGAAGTTCCTCGCGGGGCTCACCGCCGTGACGCTGACCGGCGCCCTGGCCCGCTTCATCCCGGTCGCCGGACGCGCCACCGGGCGGTTCATCTTCCGTACGTACGCGGGGAGTTCGGCGGCCGTCGCGTTCGCCGCGCTGATCTTCCTGCTCACGCTCGACGTGTGGGGACCCTCGTACAGATTCCTGCACGGGCCGGTGAACGGGCTCGGGTTCATCGCGGCCGTCGTCGCCTGGTCGCTGCTCACGCTCCAGGACGGCGTGCTGACGGGGCTGCGCAGCGCGCTGTGGGTGCCGGTCGGGAACACCGTGTTCTCGCTGGTGAAGCTGGGGCTCCTGGTCGCGTTCGCGACGGCCCTCGCGACGACCGGGGTGTTCGTGTCCTGGGTCGTCGCCATCGCGTTCTCGGTGGTGCCGCTGGGCTGGCTCGTGTTCCGGCGGCTGGTGCCCCGGCACATCGAGGCGACCGACGGCAAGGCGGATCCGCCGACGCTGCGCGAGATGGGCCGCTTCCTCGCGGGCGACTACACGGGCTCGCTGTTCTCGCTGGCCGTCGTGTACCTGGTGCCGGTGATCATCGCCTCGCAGGTGAGCTCCGCCGACAACGCGTACTTCTACATCACCACCACCATCGGCGGCACGGTCAACCTGCTGGCCATCAACATGGGTGCCTCGCTGACCGTGGAGGGCTCGCACGACCCGGCGCAGCTCGCCGCCAACACCCGGGCCGCGCTGCGCCGGATGGCCCGCATCATGATCCCGGTCTGCGGGCTGCTCTTCCTCCTCGCCCCGTACGTGCTGCACGTCTTCGGCGCGGACTACTCGGCGGCGGCGACACCGCTGCTGCGCTGGTTCGCGGTGGGCGCGGCGCTGCGCGTGGTCATGGAGACGTACTTCGCGGTGCTGCGCGCGCAGAGCCGGACGGCCGGACTCGCCTGGCTGCAGGGCCTGCTGTGCGTGCTCGTGCTCGGTCTGACGCTGCTCCTGCTGCCCCGGATGGGGCTGACGGGGGCGGGCGTCGCGGAGATCTCCTCGCTCGCCGTGATCGTGCTGATCGCGGCGCCGAAGCTGTGGCGCGTGGTGCGCACCGCTCCCCCGGTCCCGGCCGCCGCCGAGGGCGCGGCTCCCGACGGGGACCTCGCCGACCTGGGCACGCCGAAGCCGGCCGTGAGCACCAAGGAGCCGCACCCGAAGTGGGCGCTGCGCGACGCGATGGACTCGGACACGCTGCATCTCGCGGTGCAGCTCAACCTGGACCACCAGGAGCGGCGCCCGGACGTCCGGCCGGGCCCGGTCACCCCGGCCCGCGGCACGCCCGTCGACCACCGCCCGACGTGGGCCCTCAAGTCGCCGCTGCCCGGGCAGCGTTCGGCACCGTCCGGCGAGTCGGAGGCGTCGGCGTCGCAGGCGTCCAGCGGACGCCACACGGAGGGCGGCTCCGCCGCCCCGGACCGGTCCGCCGCCGGTGCCTCGGCGACGGCACCACCGCCCCTGCGCCCCCATGCCCCTGCCTCCCCGGAGGAGGAGCCCGCGCAGAGCGGTGTCGACGCACCGTGGAGCACCGAGCCCCCGGCCGCCGATCCGGCCGCCGAGGAGCCGGAGCACGCTCCGCCGCCCGACGTCCCGGCCGAGCCCCGGCGTGCCCGGCTGACGCCGTCGGTCGTCGTCCTGGCACTGCTCCTCGTCGCGGCCCTCGGCCTGTACTGGGGCCCGGTCCTCGGGATGAGCGACGCCGACCTGGAGGACATGGGCGGGCTCGGCCTGATCTCGGTCCTCTCGCCGGTGACGCTGCTCGGCGGCGCGCTCCTCATCGGGGTGTTCGCCTCGCTGCTCTGGCTCGAACGCCCGCACAAGCGGCTCCTGCTGCTCACCCTGCTGGCGACGGTCGTGTCGCTGCACGCGCTGCCCGCGGTCATCGAGGCGGAGCCGCGGTTCGCGACGGCCTGGCAGCACCTGGGCTTCATGGACTACATCGACCGCACCGGTTCGGCGGTGCCCGATCTCGACGCCCGCTGGAGCTGGCCCGGCTTCTTCGCCGCGGCCGCGTTCCTCGCCAAGGCGTGCGGGGTGGACGATCTCACCGAGGTCATCCGCTGGTGGCCGATGGCCATCCAACTCCTCTATCTGGCCCCGATGTTCCTGCTGCTGCGCTCGGTGCGGGCGAGCTGGCGGGCCAAGTGGACCGGTCTGTGGATCTTCGTCCTGAGCGGCTGGGTGGGCCAGGACTACTTCTCGCCGCAGGGCTTCACGTACCTCCTCTATCTGGTGTTCGTGGCGATCCTGCTGGTGTGGTTCCGGGCGCCGCGCGTGCTGTGGGCGAAGCGGCGGCCCGGCGAGACGGAGGTCGAACCGGCCGACCGCCGCCAGCGTGCGGTGCTGCTCGTCGTCCTGATCGCCCTGTTCGCCGCCACGGTCCCGGCGCACCAGCTCACCCCGTTCGTGATGCTGGGCGTCCTCGCGGTCCTGGTCCTCGTCGGCCGGTCCGAACTGCGCGGCCTGCCGCTGCTGTTCGGAGTGATCGTCGTCGTCTGGCTGGGCTTCCTCGCCGAGCCGTACTGGTCGGGTCACTTCAACGACCTGTTCGGCGGCGTCGGCGGGGTCGGCGGCAACGTCACGTCGTCGGTCTCCGGCCGTATCCAGGGCGGCAGTTCGACCCACAAGCTGGTGCTGTACGTGCGCGTGCTGCTGGCGGGCGGCGTCATGGCGTTCGCCTGCTACGGCTGGTGGCGCCGGCGCGACTGGAAGTACCGCGAGCGTTCGCTGATCGTCCTGACCTTCGTGCCGTTCCTCGGCTTCGGCATGCAGTCGTACGGCGGCGAGATGGCGCTGCGCGTCTTCATGTTCGCCCTGCCGGGCGCCGCGCTGCTGGCCGGTCTCGCCCTGTTCCCGCGCACCGGCGCCACGGCGAAGGAGCGCGACAAGGACCGGATCAGTCTGGCCCCGCTGGCCGCGCTCATGGCCGGGCTGCTCCTCATGGGCGGCTTCCTGGTGGCCCGCTGGGGCAACGAGCCGTTCGAGCGGATCCGGCCCGGCGAGGTCGCGGCGATGGACTACGTCTACGCCCACGACAAGCCGACCGTGCGGCTGCTGTGGATGAGCAACGACACCGTCAACAACGTCACGCCCGCGATGCCGTGGGGCACCCGTGACATGGAGAAGGTCCAGTACGTGCCGACGCTCGCACCGGTCGACCCGGTCCTGGTCGGCGGTCTCGTCAAGGCGCTCAAGGACGCGGGACCGAACTCGTACCTGATGATCAACAAGAGTCAGGTCGTGTATCTGCAGCTCGACGTCGGCTACTCGAAGATGTGGGCGACCCGCCTGTTCGAGAACCTGGACCGGCGCACCGAGCTGAAGAAGGTCTACGTCAACGACGACGTGACCATGTACCAGTTGCGCAAGGAGCCGGCCGGCACGGTGCAGAAGGCCGATCCGGGGCCGATCGGGCCGCAGATCACCTGGACGCCGTGGTCGGTCGTGGGCGCACTCGCGGCGGTCGCGCTGATCCTGCTGCTCACGGCGCGCGAGGTGGTCCGGGTCGCGGTCCGGCCGAGCGTGCGTCAGCTCCGGTGGCTGCAGTCCACGTTCTGGTTCTCGCTGCCGCTGCTCGCGGTGGTCGTCGCGTCGCTGATCCAGCGGTTCATCACGATGGGCCTGAACTGAGGCTCCCGCGGGGTGCGGGCGGCTGCCCGCACCCCTGCGGCGCTACCGCTCGAGCCACTTGACCTCGTATCCCTGCATCTCGAACCGCTTGCCGTCCACCTTGGCGCTGATGGCGCGGTTCAGGGTGTTCACGACGACCACGGCCTTGTCGTCGGCGAGCACCCGTACGTTCGGCACGTCGTCCTTGGCGACCGGCACGGTCTCGTACGTCGTCCCCGGCCCGAACTCCTCGTTGAACCGAGACACCAGGTCGTACATCGGCAGCCGCGTCCCGCCGGACGCCCGGTCGGTGGGCCGCCACAGGCAGCCGGCGCACGAGGCGCCCTTCTCGTCCTCGGGGTTCCAGTAGAACCCGGACGTGGCGCCGCCCCTGGCCATCGCGATCATCCCGGCGGCCTGTACGGCGACCCGGTGCGGCTCGCTCCAGCCCTGCCGCTCGTCCTTGCTGTCGGCGGGCTCCACGTAGTACTCGGCCCACCACAGCGGCAGGTCGCCGGTCTGCCGCTCGATCCACCGGCTGACGGCGGTGAACTTGTCGGTGGCGGCGAACTCGTCGGGCAGCATCTCGTCGTCGTTCGTGTAGCTGGAGCCGTCGACGACGACGAAGTCGGCCCCCGCCTTGTTCTCGTTCCAGTACGTGAAGGCGTCGACGATCCGCTGGTCCATGCGGCCCCAGGCGCCCTTGACCGCGTCGGACGCACCATCGGTCTGCTTCGGGTCGAGGCTGTCCATGACCAGGTAGGGACCGCCGACCATGATGTCCTTGTCGACCTTCTTCAGCGCCTTGTAGACGAGGTTGTACAGCTTCGTGTAACCCTCGTAGTCCCAGCGGCCCTCGCTGTCGTTCCAGAAGCCCTTGAACTCGTTCCAGACGATGAAGTGGCGGACGTACGGGTAGCGCTTGGCGACGGTCGCGGCGAGGTTCGCATAGTCCTGGAAGTGCTCGGGGTCGGGGGCCTTCTCCAGGTTGGGCTGGCTCCAGTTCGTGTTGTCGACGCCCGCCTTGCCGCCCTTCATCCAGTCCGGCGCGCAGCACAGGGTGATCACCGGGGTGCCGCCGGACGCGCGGATGAAGTCGACGCGGCGGTCCAGCGCGTCGAAGTCGTAACGCCCCTTCACCGGCTCGGGGTTGTCCGCGCCCCAGCCCATGATCGCCTGGTTCTGCGGCAGCGGCCGCTCGCCGAGCAGCTTCTCCGCACGCTCGACCGCGGCGTCGGCCCCCTCGTCGGCGGAGTGCTGGGTGTGGGTGAACCCCCACCCGACCGACGGCCCCTGCTGATCGGGAGGCTCGGCCGGTGTGCCGTGGACCTTGTCACCGTCGCGCGTGGTGCCCGCGGTGCTGCCCTTGTTGTCAGGAAGGGTGCTGATCACCGTCAGCACCAGGGCCAGAGCGGCCACCCCCACGCCGAGCAGTGCGGTGAGCCGCCACCGCCGTGCCCCCGAATTCCACCCATGACGTCCCATCAAGGACAAGGGTAACCAGGGCAGTTGGCGGAGGGACATACTCCGTTGCCACAGGCTCGTAACGAGGTTCGATACGTACGTCGCGCCGAGGTACCCGTGTGACGCGCTGCGGAAATCCCGTGCGGGCGGCCCTTTGGTGGCGGATCATGGCGGCATGTCTGCCAACCCGTTCGACGCGCTGCCGGTCCGGCTCGGTGTCGACGACAGCGATTCGCCCGCCGATGTCGTCGACGCACTGTTCCTCGGCCGCTTCGCCACGGGCGAGCAGCCGCACTCCCACGCGGTGAACATCGACCGGGTCAGGTCCGGGGCGACGCTGTTGCCGCCGGACGCCCGGGTGCTGCGCTCCGCGCGCGACGACGACCGCAGCGCTACGCTCGCCGAGGGCGACGGCTGGACGCTGCTGGTCTCCCGGTGGAACAGGGGCGCCGACGTCACGGTGACGGCGACGACGGCCGAACTGGCCGAGAAGGTGCTGAAGCTCGCCACGGACGGCGCCGCCGACGAGCCGGAACCGCAGCCGGACAACGTGACGATGGGCTTCTGGTACGTCTCGCCGCGGCGCGGCCCGCACCGCACGACGCGGCAGATCTCGGCCGGCACGTGGGAGGAGGTGCGGGCCAACTACACGGAGCCGGTGGCCGGGGCGATGGACCGCCTGATGAAGACCCGCCCCGAGGACATCGCGGGCCGGCTGCTGCTCCTGCACGGGCCGCCGGGCACCGGCAAGACGTCCGCGCTGCGCACGCTGGCCCGGTCCTGGCGCGACTGGTGCCAGGTCGACTGCGTCCTCGACCCCGAGCGGCTGTTCTCGGACGTCGGCTATCTGATGGACATCGCGATCGGCGAGGACGACGGCACGGCGAAGGGCCGCTGGCGGCTGCTGCTCCTGGAGGACTGCGACGAGCTGATCCGCGGCGAGGCGAAGCACACGGCGGGGCAGGCGCTCTCGCGCCTGCTCAATCTGACCGACGGCCTGCTCGGTCAGGGCAGGAACGTGCTGGTGGGCGTCACCACGAACGAGGACCTGGAGCGTCTCCACCCGGCCGTGGTCCGCCCCGGCCGCTGCCTCGCCCGGATCGAGGTGGGTGCGCTGACCCGTCGGGAGTCGGTGGCGTGGCTGGGCTCGGAGGAAGGGGTGGGGCGGGACGGGGCGACGCTTGCGGAGCTGTACGCATTGCGCCGCGGGATCTCGCCGACGTCGGTCCCGGACCCCCGGGGCGGGGCGGACGCGGGCCTCTACCTGTAGCGGCCCGTCCCGTCGGCGACCGCGACCCGGCGGGACGTCTCGCGCAGTTCCCCGCGCCCCTGAAGGCATGCGCTGCGCGCAGCCTTCCCCGGCCCGGAGATGCCGCACGAAGTGCGCATCTCCAGGGGCGCGGGGAACTGCGCGACCAGCCACGACGCAACCCGCACCCGGCAACGAGACAGACACCCGCAACGGCGCGGAGCCTACGCGTACGCCGCGCGCAGAGCGTCCCGCACCGCGGCCAGCGCCTGCTCCTGCGACAACCCGAGCCTCCGCACCCGCTCGGCGAAAACCTGCGCCGCCACCGACGCCTCCCGCTCCGCCGCATCCCCCGCCGCCGCGACGAACGTCCCGTTGCGCCCCCGCGTCTCGATCACCCCGTCCGTCTCCAGGGCCCGGTACGCCTTGGCCACCGTGTTCGCGGCGAGCCCCAGCTCCTCGGCCAGGCCCCGCACCGTGGGCAGCTTGTAGCCGACGGGCAGCGCCCCGGTCCTGGCCAGCTCGGAGATCTGGGCCCGCACCTGCTCGTACGGCGCGCCACTGTCGTCAATGCGGATCTTCAAGGTCACGGCCCGATTCTCCCGCAGCCCCGGAAAATGGGAGGCACCCGGGCGTGATCGGCGCGTAGCGTGCCACCACATGACCGTGATCGTCCGCCCGCTGCGCCCCGGCGACCCGGAGGACGCGGGTGCCTTCGCCCGGATCCGCCGCACCTGTCTGCCCGCGATGCTCGCGACCCCGGCCTCCGTCGAGTACGACGCGGCGCACGCCCACCCGGACTCCCACTACCGGCAGTTGGTGGCGGTGGCGGACGGCGAGCCGATCGGCACCGCCCAGGTCGGCATCGCGCACGACAGCCCGAAGCCGGGCCAGGGCTACGCAAACGTGTACGTGCACCCGGACCACGAGCACCGCGGAGCGGGCACGCTGCTGCTGCGCACGGCCGAGGAGCATCTGGCGCAGCACGGGGCGACGCAGGTGTACTGCTGGGCCCTGGAGGGCCCGCGGAACCTGGCGTGGGCGGCCGCACACGGCTACCGTCGCAGCCGCTCCGCCCGCTTCCTGCGCCTCGACCTGACCGGGGCCGCGCTGCCGCCCCGCCGACTGCCGCCGCCCGGCGTCGAGTTGCGCACGCTCGCCGACTTCGCGGCCGACCCGCGCCCGGTCTTCGCCCTGGACGCGGAGGTGGTGGCCGACGAGCCGGGCGACATCGCGCTCGCACTCGACGACTACGACCACTGGCTGGCGGACACCTGGCGGCACCCGCTGCTCGACCACGAGCTGACGTCGGTGGCCGTGGTGGAGGGCCGGCCCGCCGCGTTCTCCTTCGCGGAGACGGACCGCGAGGGCCGCTACAGCTCGGGGATGACGGGCACGGCCCGCGCCTTCCGCGGCCGCGGCCTGGCCAAGCTCGCCAAGAACGACTCGCTGCACCGGGCCCGCGCGGCCGGGGTCACCGTGGCGTACACGGGCAACGACGTGGACAACGCGCCGATGCTCGCGATCAACCAGTGGTTCGGTTACACACTCGACGCGACGGAGGTCCGCCATGTCCGCACCCTCGACTCCTGACACCGCCCTCCAGGTCCGCCTGGTCAAGGCGGGCCGCACGAAGATCAGTTACCCGGCGGAGCTGCTGCACGACGACGGCACGCGGGTCACCGTCCGGGCCGCCTGGGCGGCCGAGGGCGTCCGCGACTTCGGCTTCGTCCAGTTCCGCCCCGGCGACACGTTCACCGAGCACTACTGGCGGGACCGCTGGTACGCGATCAAGGAGGTCCGCTCCGGCGACGGCACGCTGAAGGGCTGGTACTGCGACATCACCCGCCCGGTGGTCCGCGACGCCGAAGGGGATCTCCTGGCCGAGGACCTCGACCTGGACCTGTGGGTGTCGGCGGACGGCAGTGCGGTGATCCGTCTCGACGAGGACGAGTTCGCCGAGAGCGGGATCGCCGACCGGGACCCGGCCGCCGCGCTGGCGGCGACGACGGCCCTGGACGAGCTGGAACTCCTGGCGAAGGACGGGAAGTTCACCGCCCTGCTGGCGTGACCGGGACGGGGGACCGGCGACTCGGCGTCACGCGTGGCGAACCGAGTGTGATCAATGCCGTCACCTGGTGTTCCCCATCGGCCGCGAGGAGCGACAAACCGCCGGTGGCGCGGCCGACGTCGAGCGGCCGCCGCGTCCCGGTCGACGGCGCTCGGGGAATCCGTCACCCCCACATCGTGACAACCGCCACTGACAATTGCGCTTCGATGAGCGACCCTCCGGGAACAGGTCTACAACGGCACCACGTTGGGACCCGTGTAGGTACAGGAGGCATCATGCGCCGAGTGACCATGCACAAGCCGACCGGAGCGAGCGTCATCACGCGCCGGTTGCAGGACGATGCCGCCGAGCGCAAGCGCGAGCGGCCCGAAGTGCGCAAGGACGTGCGCAAGACGTGGTGGCCGGACGAGTAGCGGGGCCGGTCCGATGAGACCCGGGTGAATCCGGCGGCGGTGCGGACCGCGGTCAGCCGGCGTCGAGGACGTCGGCCCGCCGCTCCAGTTCCGCCGCGACACCGTCCCGGTCCGGCCCGTGCAGCCACAGGCTCTGTGCGGCCTCGCGCAGCAGGGCCGGCTCGTCGGGGCGTTGCAGCAGCACCAGTCGGTAGGCCAGGTTCCGGATCCATACGGGCAGGTCGCCGTCGACCAGGTGCGGGCTGAGTGCGCGCAGCATGCCGAGGATGTCGTCCGCGTGGGCGAAGGTCAGTTCCTCGACGAAGAGGTGCTCGCGGTGTTCCAGGCCGCAGTCCGGCGTGGGCCGGTACTCGTCGCCGTAGAGGCAGCGGGCGCCTAGGGCCGGACGTGCTTGCGGTAGTGGATGCGGTCGTAGGGGCCGTCGACGCGGCGCTCCACGACCTCGTACCCGTACCGGGGGTAGATCTTCTGGTTCTCCCACATCAGCGCGTTGGTGTAGAGCCGGATCTCGGGCAGGCCCAGGCGGCGCGCGTGGTCGTCGACGAAGGCGAGCAGGGCGCGGCCCACCCCCTGCCCGTGGGCGTCGGGGTGGACCGCGATGCTGTCGAGGAGGAGGTGGTCGGGGCGTGCCTCGACCACGACGAGGCCGACGACCTCCGGCTCGCCCGTGACGTGCACCAGGCCGGCCGCCACGTTCGCGGCGTGGTCGGCCTCCATCGGCTGGGGGACGACGCCGATCCTGGCGATGTAGGGGTGGTACGCCGCGTCGGTGACGGCCTTGACGGCCGGCACGTCGGCGGCGGTGGCGACACGGACGGGATGCTCTGTGCTCATGCCGTCATGTCTACGTCACGTCGCCGTCCGCGCACCACCGCCTTCTTGACCAGCGGCCACGCCACGATGACGAGCACGATCGCGTAGACCGTGACGGAGAAGGGCGTGTCGACGAGTCCGCTGACGCTGCCGTCGCTGATCTGCAGGGCGCGGCGCAGCTGCTGTTCGGCGTTCGGGCCGAGGATGACGCCGATGACGGCGGGCAGCACGGGCAGTCCGTAGCGGCGCATGCCGAAGCCGATGAGGCCGATGACCAGCAGGATGACGAGATCGATCGCTTCGCCGCCGACGGCGTACGCGCCGACCGCGGCGAAGAAGAGGATGCCCGCGTAGAGGTAGGGGCGGGGGATGCGCAGGAGTTTGGCCCAGACGGGGGCGAGCGGCAGGTTCAGGGCCAGCAGCAGCACCATGCCGACGAACAGGGACGCGATGAGGCCCCAGACCAGCTCCGGTTCGCGTTCGAAGAGGAGGGGGCCCGGCTGGATGCCGTACTGCTGGAAGGCGGCCAGCATGACGGCGGCCACGGCGGTCGTCGGCAGGCCGAGGGTGAGCATGGAGACGAGGGTGCCCGCCGCCGACGCGGAGGACGCGGACTCGGGTCCCGCCACGCCTTCGATGGCGCCCTTGCCCCACTCGTCCTTGTGCTTCGACAGGCGCTTCTCGGTGACGTAGGAGAGGAAGGTGGGGATCTCGGCGCCGCCCGCGGGGATCGCGCCGAACGGGAAGCCGATGAGAGGGCCGCGCAGCCAGGACTTCCAGGTGCGCCGCACGTCGGACCGGCCGAGCCAGGGGCGGCCGACGGGGATCGCCTCGCCGCTGGTGCGGCGCAGGTGCGCGGCGACCCACAGCGCCTCGCCGATCGCGAAGAGTCCGACCGCGACGATGACGACGTCGATGCCGTCGGCGAGCTGCAACGAGCCGAAGGTGAGCCGCTGTTGGCCGGTCATCTGGTCGAGGCCGACCAGGCCGATGGTGAGTCCGATGAGCAGGGAGGCGAGTCCGCGGACGCGGGAGGAGCCGAGGACGGAGGTCACGGCGATGAACGCGAGGACCATGATGGCGAAGTAGTCGGGCGCGCCGATGTCGACGGCGAGCGAGGCGACCTTGGGCGCGAGGGCGACGAGCAGGATCGTGCCGATCATGCCGCCCGCGAAGTGCCCGATGGCGGCGGCCGCCAGGGCCTGTGCGCCGCGTCCCGCCTTGGCCATGGGGTTGCCCTCCATGGCGGCGACGACCGCGGCGCTCTCCCCCGGGGTGTTGAGCAGGATGGAGGTCGTGGAGCCGCCGAACATGGCGCCGTAGTAGATGCCCGCGAACATGATGAACGCGCCGGTGGGTTCGAGACCGTACGTCACCGGGAGGAGCAGCGCGACGGCCATGGCGGGGCCGATGCCGGGCAGCACGCCGATGGCGGTGCCGAGCAGGACGCCGATCGCCGCCCACAGGAGGTTGATGGGGGTGAGGGCCGTACCGAAGCCGTCCAGGAGGGAGTTGAGGGCATTCATGACGTCACAGCACTCCCATCAGGGGGCCGCCCGGCAGGGGTACGCCGAGCAGGTTGTTGAAGACGACGAAGGTGGCCAGGGAGAGGGCTGCCGCGATCAGGGGGTCGCGGTGGACGTTCCTGCTGCCGAGGGCGTAGGCCGCGCCCCAGAACAGCAGGGCCCCGGCGATCGGGAAGCCGAGCGGTTCGATGAGGACGGCGGTGGCGAGGAAGACCCCGGCGAGCAGCAGGACGGTGCGCCAGTCGGCGGGTTCGGACAGGTCGACGTCCTCGCCGCCCTCGGCCTCGCCGCGGCCGCCGCGCAGCACGTCGACGGCGAGCAGGACGGCGACGACGAGCAGTCCGGCGCCGACGACGACCGGTACGGTCCTCGGTCCGACGGGGCCGCGCTGGGCGATGTCGACATCCATGGTGAGCGCGTCGGTGAGGACGAGCGCGCCGAGCGCCAACAGCAGGACGCAGACGCCGAGTTCGGAGTGTTCGCGGAGCCAGGAGCGGCGGGTCTCCCGGTCCTCTCGGAGGTCGGTGGCGGTCACAGTCCCAGCTCCTTCAGTACGGACACGACCCGCTTGTCCTGCGCTTCGAGGAAGGTCCCGAAGTCGTCGCCGGTGAGGAACGCGTCGTCCCAGCCGTTCTTCTCCAGCGACTTCTTCCATCCGTCGGAGGCGTGCAACTTCCTTACGAGGCCGGTGAGTTTGGCGCGCTGTGTGTCGCTGAGGCCGGGTGGGGCGACGATGCCGCGCCAGTTGGTGAAGTCGACGTCGTAGCCGGACTCCTTGAGCGTGGGGCCGTCGAGGCCCGCCACCCGTTCGGGTCCGGTGACGGCGAGGAGGCGGAGTTCGCCGCTCCTGATCTGGTCGAGGTACTCGCCGACGCCGGAGACGCCGAAGGCCACCTTGTTGCCGAGGATGGAGGCGAGGAGTTCGCCGCCGCCGTCGAAGGGGACGTAGTTGACCTGCTTGGGCGCGATCCCGGCGGCGCGCGCCATCAGCATCGGGGCGAGGTGGTCGGGCCCGCCGGGCGAGGAGCCGCCGCCGACGGGCAGCTTGCCGGGGTTCTTCTTCCAGGCGGCGACGAGCTGTGCGATGTCCTGGTACGGGGAGTCCTTGGCGACCACGACGACGTCCGGCTCCTCGGTGAGCCGGGCGATGGGGGTGGTGTCGGCGAGGGTCTTCGGGGAGTGGTTGGAGCGGGCGGCGCCGACGACGCCGAGGCCCATGGACATGGCGAGCTTGCCGTTGCCGTGCTCGCCGACGAGCCGGGTCAGTCCGACGGTGCCGCCCGCGCCCGGCAGGTTGAACACCTCGATGTTGTGGGTGAGTCCGGCGTCCTCGGCGTTCTTGGCGGCGGTGCGCGCCGTGATGTCGTAGCCGCCGCCCGGCGTGTTGGGGACCATGAGGCGCAGGCCGGGGATCTGCGTACCGGTGTCGGCGCCGCTGCCCGTGGTGAGCAGCGGCGGCCCCACCAGGACGAGCAGCGCGGCCCCGACCGGGGCGAGGAGTGTGCGCAGGCGCACGAGTGCCACCACCTACTGGTTCGAGTGCGGGTTCGTGTGAGGTGGCCCACATGTTGCCCACGCGTGAACAACCTGTCTCTCTTCCGCAAGCAAGGAACGTTGTGGTCCTTGTGGTCGCGCGCCTACCCTGCGCCCGTGACGAAGGTGCTGGTCGTGGACGACGACTTCATGGTCGCCAAGCTGCACGGACGCTATGTGTCCGCGATGGACGGATTCGCGGTGGCCGGCGTGGCGCACAGCGGTACGGAGGCGCTCCGGGCCGCGGAGTCGCTCCGCCCCGATCTGGTGCTCCTGGACGTGTACTTGCCGGACATGGATGGCATCGAGGTGCTCAGGGAACTGCGGGCGGCCGAGGAGCGCGATCCGTCCCGGACCCCGGTGGACGCGCTGTTCATCACGGCGGCGCGGGACGCCGGGATCGTCCGGGCCGCGCTGCGGGCCGGGGCCCTGCACTACCTCATCAAACCGTTCAACCAGGCGGCGCTGCAGGAGCAGTTGAGGCATGTGGCGGCGGTGCGGGCGCGGCTCGACGGTCTCGACGAGGCCCGCCAGGAGGACGTCGACCAGATCTTCGGCGCTCGCCCGCCCGGCTCCCGTGAACTCCCGAAGGGCCTCGCCGCGCACACCGCGGACCTGGTGGAGCGGACGCTGCGCGGCCACCCGGAGGGCCTGTCGGCGACGGAGTGCGCCGAGCGGGCGGGCACCCTGTCCCGGGTGAGCGCCCGCCGCTACCTGGAGTTCTTCGCGGAGACGGGGCGGGCCCGGGTGTCACTGCGGTACGGAGGAACCGGGCGGCCGGAGCGCCGGTACCGGTGGGTGGCATGACCGGGGCGGGCCCGCGCGGGCGGGGCCGGCTCGTCAGGGGGCCGTGGGCGTGCTGGTCGCCGTACTGCTGGCGGGCTGCACCACGGCGGGCGGGCGGCAGTCCGCTCCGCTGCGCCCGGCGGCCGGCAGCGCTTCCGCCGACCCCCGGCCAGGGGACTTGAACGGGGACGGCTACGACGACTTCGCCGCGGTGCTGGCGGACCGCGGCGTGGCGGTGGTGTACGGCTCGCGGCGCGGTCTCGATCCGCGGCGGCGCACGGTGGCCCGGCTGCCGTCGCCACCGACGACGTCACAGCAGTGGGCGCGGTACGGGCAGACCCAGCTGCTGCGTGCCGATCTGGACGACGACGGCTTCACCGACCTGATCCACGCGCCGGAGTCCGGCGACCCGTCCGTGCTGTGGGGCGGGCCGCGCGGGGTGAGCGGGCTGCGGCAGCTACTGGCGGATCGACGCACGGCACTATCTGCGCGGCGGCCCGCGGGGGCTGAAGCTCACCGAACGCCTCGGGCGCACCGACGGGATCGACGGTCTGGCCGGGGAGGCCGGGGACCTGAACGGCGACGGCATCGACGACCTGTACGCGGCGGGCCTGTCCGTGCGGCGGGCGGGGACGGGCGTCGGCTACTGGCTCAGTACCCGCGCGGGCCCGCAGACCGGCACGGAGGACGGGCTGCGGGACGCCCCGGCGCCGGGCTCCGAGAACGCGCCGGCGTACGGGGGCGTCGACGGTACGGCGCTGGGCGACGTGACCGGCGACGGCAGGCCCGACTTCGTCGGGTCGTCGGGCGGCGCCACCGACGGCGGCGCGATCTGGCTGATGCCCGACGTGCTCGGGGGACTCGCCGGCGACATGAAGACGGTCACCCTGGACAGCCCCGGCGTCCCGGACGGCGGCCGGTCCCGCGATCCGCTCGCCGTCACCGGTCCGCTGCTGGACACCGACGGCGACGGGCACCTGGACGTGGTGTTCGCCGCCTACGGCGACAAGAACGGGCAGCTGCGGATCCCCGAGGCGTTCTGGGTGCTGCGCGGCACCGACTCGGGGATGTCGTACCAGCGGTACTTCCCGGCGAAGGATCTCGACTGACGGGCGCGGCACCCCCCGGCGGGGGTGCCGGGCGCCTTCTCTGATCAGAGTCTGAGCCCGGCCTTAAGTGCGCCATAAAGATCGACTCAGACCCCTCGGTGCGCCCCACGGGCGCCGTCTCCCGGGCTAACTTCCTTGGCACAACCCCCCGTTCGTACGTCCAAGGAGTACCCCCATGCCCGCACGCCGTCGCCGGCTCGCCGCCCTCGCCACCACCGCCGGGGGCTCCCTCGCCCTGGCCGCCCTCGCCACCTCTCCCGCGGCGGCGCACGGCACGCTCGGCGATCCGGTCAGCCGGGTCGCGGCCTGCTACGCCGAGGGCGCCGAGAACCCGACGTCGGCGGCGTGCAAGGCGGCGGTCGCGGCGGGCGGCACGCAGGCGCTGTACGACTGGAACGGCATCCGGGACGGCGAGGCGGCCGGCAAGCACCAGGAGAACATCCCGGACGGCAAGCTGTGCTCGGCGAACGCGGACGAGTTCAAGGGCATGGACCTGGCCCGCGACGACTGGCCCGCGACGAGCGTCTCCGCGGGCTCGTACACCTTCAAGTACAAGGTGACGGCCCCGCACAAGGGCACCTTCAACCTCTACATGACGAAGCAGGGGTACGACCCGTCGAAGCCGCTGAAGTGGTCCGACCTGGACCTGGCGAACCCGGTCGCGACGAAGACGGACCCGGCGGCCGAGGGCGGCTTCTACACGTTCTCCGGCACGCTGCCGCAGCGCACGGGCCGCCAGCTGATCTACGGCATCTGGCAGCGCTCGGACAGCCCCGAGGCGTTCTACTCCTGCTCGGACGTGACGTACGGCGGCGCTTCGGGCGGGTCGGGCGCGGCCGCCCCCGAGGCCTCGGCCCCGTCCGACGAGCAGATCGCCGACGGCGCGGACAAGTCGACGATCGACCACGGCGGGATGGACATGGGTGACGGCACCGCGACGCACGACACCCACGAGTCGGCGGCCCCGGCGGCGGACGGGTCGGCAGCGCCCAACTCCCCCGCGGTGAACGGCGCTTCGGAAAACCTCGCGGAGACCGGCGGCGACTCCACCACTCCGTACATCGCGGTGGGCGGCGCGGCGGCCCTGGCGATCGGCGCGGCGGGCCTGTTCGCGTCGGTGCGCCGGCGCGCGGTGACGGGTGGCCGGCACGGTCGCTGACCCTGCGCGCCACCACGGACCGGGCCGCCGTCTCCCTGCCCTTCGGGAGACGGCGGCCCTCAACTCTGTGTGTTCACTGGTCAGTTGAAGCAGTCGGTCGGGGTGGCGTGCGCGGGGTCGAGGGCGTTCGCGACCTCGTGATAGGCGACGAGGTCGACGGTCCCGATGGTCACGTGCTCGGACAGGTCGACGGGGCACAGGTCCTGCACGACGACGTTGCGCACGTCGGGTCCGTCCAGGAACTGGGTCCGGTACGGGGTGACGACCTCGTCGTACTTCGTGGCGATGACGGTGTAGTGGACGCCCGGCACGGTGTCCCCGCCCGCGTTCAGCCGGGTGACGAAGTCCGATCCGGCGATCTGGTCGGCGAGGGACGGGGTGGCGAGGGTGAGCAGGTCCTTGGCGCCGGGGAAGTACGGCAGCAGGCCGGTGAGTCCGGAGAGCGTGGTGCCGTGGTTGTCGGGCGCGATGCCGACGAGCGCGTTCACCTCGGCGGCGCCGCCGAGGAACTTGAGGTAGTAGCGCGGCATCATGCCGCCCTGCGAGTGCCCGACGAGGTCGACCTTGGCGGCGCCGGTGGCCCCGCGCACCTTGCCGACGAAGGCGTCGAGCTGTTCGGCGGACTTGGCGATGGGGCCGAGGCCGTTGAAGAGGGGCACCCCGGGCAGCTGCCCGTAGTCCAGGGAGAAGACGCAGTAGCCGCGCTTCACCAGGTAGGGCGCGAGGACGAGCCAGTTGTCGACGGAGTTGCCGAACGTGCCGTGGACCAGGACGACGGGCCGCGGGTGCGCGGCGGACGGCTTGCAGGAGTAGTCGTTCCAGCCACTGGACGTGGCCGACGCGGTCGCCGCGTGCGCGGCGGTGGTGGGGGCGACGGTACCGGCGGCGAAGAGGGCGGCGGCGACGGTCGCCGAGCGCAGCACGCGCCTCCACCTGTATCTGGGCAGCATCGTGAATCTCCTTGCGGCTCAAGGGAGTTGCACGGAAGTTGCACGTTCGGCGAATTCGCTGTGCTCACGTCAAGTTACGCGCGGGTAGATGAGACGTGAAGTTACGCGTCGGTAAAAACTTCCGAGCGGGGTTGTCGGGGGAACGCCTGACGGGATGTCACCAGACGGGACGTATGGGCCCGCCGGGCGCGACGACGGTCAGTTGCTCGACCAGCGCCCTGGCCCCGCGCTCCCCCAGCCGCTCGACCCACGGCCGCACCGCGTCGGCGGCCGCGTCCTCGGCGGCCCGGGTGCAGGCCCAGCCGCGCTCCGTGAGCACGACGAGCCGGGCCCGTGCGTCGACCGGGTGGGGCCGGCGCTCCACGTACCCCTTGCGCACCAGCTCGTCGACGAGCTGACTGGCGGCCTGCTTGGTCACGCCGAGGTGGACGGCGAGGTCGGTGGCCGTCGCGTCCCCCATGGACAACCGCGCGAAGGCGAACCCGTGCGCGGGCCGCACCCCCTCGAACCCCCTGGCCAGCACGCCCTCGTGGATGCGCTGCGTGAGCTCGCCCGCGGCGGCGAGCAGGGCGGCGGTCAGGGCCATGGCGTCGGAGTTCTGCACGCAGTCATTGAAACACCCTTGACGAACTAGTCAAGCAGGCTGACTATATAGTCAAGCAGCTTGACCACCTGAAGGCCGCGGCGCCGCCCGGCCGACCGCCTCTCGCCGCACACGAAGGAGCAGCCCCATGCCCGTAGTTCGCGCATCCGAAGCCGTCGTCCACGAGATGCACGGCGTCCGTTTCGTCTCGTACGCCACGCCCGGCACCGGCAGCAAGGAGCTGGCGGCCTGGCGGGGCGAGATCCCGGCAGGCACGAAGGGCCCGGCCCACACGGTCACGCGGGAAGAGGTCCTCCACCTCCTCACCGGCTCCCTGCGCCTCACCCTCGACGGCACCGCCCACACCCTCGCCCCCGGCGACACGGCGATCGTGAACGCGGGCACGAAGCTCGGGGTCGAGAACCCGACGGACGCCCCGGCGACGATGTGGGTGACGACGTCGGTGGGCCTGGAGGCGGAGCTGGCGGACGGGACCCGGATCTCCCCGCCGTGGGCGAACGCCTGAGCCGTGCGACCTGGCGGCATCGATCCCCGGGAACGCTATATTAGGTAGACCGACCTACCTAGTTCTTGGGATGCCCGATGACAGAGACGGGTGTGAGCCCGGCCGGGCCCGCGCGCCGACGGCCCGCACGGGAGCGGCTGCTCGCGGCCGCGGCCCGCCGCTTCTACGCCGACGGCGTGGCCGCCACCGGCATCGACGCGATCACCGACGAGGCCGGTGTGGCGAAGATGAGCCTGTACAACAACTTCGCCTCCAAGGCCGAGCTCGTCCGGGCCTACCTGGACGCCCGGCACGAGGAGTGGCTCGGCCTCTACCGGTCGCGCCTGGAGCGGGCCCGGGGCCCGCGCGACGGGGTCCTGGCGGTCTTCGACGCCTACGCCGACCACGCCGCGTTCGCCTACGAGAGCGGGTTCCGCGGGTGCGGACTGCTCAACGCGGCGGCCGAACTGCCGGCCGGGGACGAGGGCCGGGCCGTGGTGCGCCGCCACAAGGAGGAGGTCGAACTCCTCATCGCGGGACACCTGGAGGAGTTGCTGCCCGGCCGCCCCGACGACGTCCGCGGGACGGCGGAGCACCTGGCGTTCCTGCTGGAGGGCGCGATGGCCCGGGCCGGCCTGGAGGGCGGCGACACCCGGCTGCGGCACGCCCGTTCGCTGGCCGTCACGCTGCTGGACCGCCTGTGAACCGGTCCGCGGGGCGAGGCGCCCTGTGCGTGCTCGCGGCGTCCGTGCTGTGGGGCACGACCGGCACGGCGGCGACGCTGGCCCCCGCGGTGGGGCCGCTCGCCGTCGGGGCCGTCGCCATGGGGGTGGGCGGGCTGCTCCAGGCCCTGGTCTCCGCGACCCGGATCGCCCGCCTGGCTCCCCGGCTGCGCACGGAGCGCGGCACGGTGCTGCTCGGCGGGATCTCGGTGGCGCTCTACCCGCTGGCGTTCTACAGCTCGATGCGGCTGGCCGGGGTCGCCGTCGGCACCGTCGTGTCGATCGGTACCGCCCCGCTGGCCTCGGCCGTGATCGAGCGGATCGCGGACCGGCGCCGGCTGACCCGCCGCTGGCGCGTCGGCGCCGCCCTGGGCCTGGCGGGCACCGCCCTGCTGTGCGTCGCCGAGGCCGCACACGCCTCCGGCGGTGCGGCCGGCCGGTCCATGGGCGCCACCCTGCTCGGCGTGGCGCTCGGACTCGTCGCCGCCACCACCTACGCCCTGTACGCGTGGGCGGCCCACCGGCTGATCACCCGCGGCGTCCCGTCCCGGGCGGCGATGGGCGCGGTCTTCGGTCTCGGCGGGCTGCTGCTCGTCCCCGTCCTGCTGGTCACCGGCGCCCCGCTCGTGGCCTCCTGGTCGAACGCGGCCGTCGGCGCGTACATGGCGCTCGTCCCGATGTTCCTCGGCTACGTGCTGTTCGGCTGGGGCCTCGCCCATGTCCCGGCCAGCACCGCGACCACGCTGTCCCTGCTGGAACCCGCCGTGGCGGCCGTGCTCGCCGTCCTCGTCGTCGGGGAGCGGCTGCCCGTCGTCGGCTGGTTCGGCATCGCGCTCGTCGTCGCCTGTCTGGCCGTCCTCACCGCGCCGGCGGCTCCGCGAGCGCGGCCGGGCGCACCGCGTCCGTCCCGAAGCGCCGGCGGGCCCGGTCGGCAGCCGCTTCGACGGCTCGGGCCCGGGCGTCGCCGGGATCCAGCGAGAGCTGACGGTGCGCCGAGTCGGCCGGCCGGAGGTCGTCGGCCCGGACGGTGAAGGTGCGCACCCGGGCCCGCTGCAGCCCGAGGCCGGCCAGCAGGGCGAGGGCCGTGGCGGCCAACGCCGGTGAGTGGCTGGTGTGTTCGGGCAGCGGGCGCGTACGCGTGGTGGAGGAACGGTCGGCGTAGCCGATCGTGAGGGTGAGCCGCCGGGCGACCTGGCCGCTGCCGCGCAGCCGCTGGCCGAGCCGGTCGGCGAGGCCGAGGACGGCGCGGTGCTGCTGGTCCGGGTCGAGGCAGTCGCGGTCCAGGACGAGGTCGGCGCTCAGCCGCTCGGCAGGTTCCGCGGGGACGACCGGGCGGGGGTCGTGGCCGCGGGCGCGGTCGGCCAGCAGCCGGGCCTGGGCGGTGCCGAGCAGGCGCTGCAGGGTGGCCGGGGGCAGGTCCGCGAGCTGTCCGACGGTGTACAGGCCGAACCTGCCGAGCGTCGTGGCCGTGGCGCGGCCGACGCCGGGCAGCGCGGTGACCGGGCGCGAACGGAGCCACTGGGCGGCCTCGTCGGCGGGGACCCAGGTGGTGGCTCCCGGTGCGGACACGTCGGCGGCCATGGCGGCGAGCATCCGGTTGGCGGCGAGACCGACGCTGCCGCGGATGCCGTAGAGCGCCGAGAGCCGCATCATCGCCATCTGGACCACCTCGTAGGGCGACTGGTCGAAGTAGCGGAGCGCCGACGTCAGATCCAACTGCAGGGCGTCGGGCGGTATGGCCTGAATGTGCGGAGTTATACCAGACATCAGTTCGATTACTTGGCCGTACTGCTCCCCGGTCAGCCGCGCATGCAGGTGCAGGTGGGCGATGTGCCGCGGTCGTGTGGTCATCCGGCGCTCCCCGGGCTGGTGTGGCCGAACTTCTTGAGGTCGGCCGAGCGGCTGCCCGCCGGCTGGAGATCGGCGTACGGGTGCAGCCGGGCGCCCGTGGTGCCGTTGGCCAGCACGCGGCGCGGCTGGGCCGGGGTCGGGTGCGGGTGGTCGGCGCCGAGCAGCGCGAGTGCCGCCTCGGGGCCGTCGTCCCGGCGCGTGGCGGCGATCTCGTCCAGGTCCCAGGCCATGGTGCCGACGACGGTGCGGCGCGTGCCGCGCACCTGCACCGTGCCGCGCACCAGGAGCAGTCCGCTGTGGAAGACGGTGTGCGCGCAGGCTGGGTGGGAGTCCTCGAAGAAGGCCAGGTCGACCATGCCGGACCCGTCCTCCAGCGTGACGAAGATGACCCGCTTGCCGCTGGCGATCGGCGGGGTCTGGGTGGAGGCCCGGACCCCGGCGACGAGGACCTGCTGCCCCGCGCGCAGCCCCGCGAGGTGCGCGGCGTCGGTCGCGCCGACCTCGCGCAGCAGCCGGTGGTGATGCTCCATCAGATGCCGGGAGACGTCGATCCCGATGGTGTTCAGCTCGGCGCTCATGGTCTCGCGCGAGGTCATCTCCGGCAGGCCGCTGGGCTCCTGGCCGCCGACCGGGCCCGCGGACAGCGGGAGCTGCCCCTCCCCCGCGGACCGGGTGCGGGAGGCCCGGTGCAGCTCGGCGAGTTGCAGCAGCAGGTCGCGCCGGGTGAGCCGGCCGTCGTGCAGGGAGCCCAGCGCGCCGATCTCCGCGAGGCGTTCGGCGACCGGTCGGCCGGGGTGGGCCCGCTGCCAGAAGTCCGACAGCGAGCCGTACGGCTGCCCCTCCTCGATCCGGGCGGCCTCCGCCTCGCTGATCCCGCGGACCTCGGACAGCGCGAGCCGGACGCCCCACTGCCCGGACTCGGCAGCGCGTTCCACGATGTACCGCGCCCGGGACCGGTTGACGTCGACCGGCAGGATCGGCACCCCGCCCCGGCGCGCGTCCGCGACCAGGACCCGCTTGGGCCACATGCCGGGGTCGTGTTCGAGCAGCCCCGCCAGCAGGAACGCCGGATAGTGCGCCTTCAGCCAGGCGCTCTGCAGGGCGGGCACGGCGAAGGCGACCGCGTGCGCGCGGCAGAACCCGTAGGCGCCGAACGCCTCGACGGTCCCCCAGATCTCGTCCCGCACCTCGGCGCCGTACCCGCGCCGCCGCGCCGTGCGGTGGAACCAGTCCCTGATCCGGGGCAGCCGCTCCTTGTCGCCGAGCGCCCGGCGGGCGATCTCGCCCATCGCGCGGTCGCATCCGGTCAGCGTCGACAGCGTCTCGATGATCTGCTCGTGCCAGATGGTCACGCCGTAGGTGTCGGCGAGCACCGGCTCCAGGTCCGGGTGGGCGTACGCGGGCGTGCCGCCGTGCCGGGCGGCGATGTACCGCTCGGGCATCCCGCCCGCGACCGGTCCCGGCCGGAACAGGCTGATGTCCGCGATGACGTCCTGCGGATCACGGGGCTGCAGCCGCGACAGCAGGTCCTGCTGGCCCGGCGACTCCAGCTGGAACAGTCCGAGCGTCCGGCTCTCCTGGATGAGCTTGAACGCGAAGACGTCGTCGAGCGGCACCTGCCGCTGGTCGTCCAGGTCGATGCGCCGGTCGGTGGCCCGTTCGATCTCCGTGACGGCGTGGGCCATCGCGGACTGCATCCGGACGCCCAGGACGTCCAGCTTGATGTTGCCCAGCGCCTCGATCTCCTCCTTCGCGGCCATGGCCATGGGGTAGTCGCCCTGCGGGGTCGGCTGCACGGGCAGCCGGTCCAGCAGTCCGGCATCGCTGATGACCACGCCGCACGGGTGCATGGCCATGCCGTGGACCAGCGAGTCGAGCCCTTCGGCGAGCTCCCACAGCGGCCCGAACCGGCCCGCCTCGGCGGCCAGCCGGCGCAGTTCGGGCAGTTCGGCGAGGGCGCCGGTGATGTCGCAGGCCCGCAGGTGCGGAAAGCTCTTCGCGATCCGGTCGACGTCCGCGGGAGCGATGCCCAGGGCGAGACCGGTGTCCCGCAGGGCCCGGCGCGCGCGATAGGTCTCCGGCATCGCGGTGACCGCCACCCGCTCCTTCCCGAACCGTTCGAAGATCACGTCGTAGCACTCCAGGCGCCGGGCCGACTCCACGTCGATGTCGATGTCCGGCAGCGTGCCGCGGCGCACGCTCAGGAAGCGTTCGAACAGCAACCGGTGTTCGAGCGGGTTGGCGGTGGCGATGTCCAGCGCGTGGCAGACCATCGAGCCGGCGCCCGAGCCGCGGGCGGCGACCCGGATGCCCTTCGCGCGGATGTCGGCCACGACCTGGCCGACGGCGAGGAAGTACGCGTCGTACCCGAGCTCGGAGATCACGGCGAGCTCTTCGTCGAGGCGGGCCACGGCCGCCGGGTCCCGGTCGAGGCCGCGCCGCGCCAGGCCGTCCTCGGACTGCCGGCGCAGCAGCAGCGCCGCGCCCTGCGGACCGGGGGCGGCACCGAACAGTTCCGGCTCCGGCAGGTGGTGCACGCCCAGGCCGAGGTCGGCCCGGGGGGCGACGGTGCAGGCGGCGGCCGTGGCGGCGGTGTCCGCCAGCAGCTGCCGGGCCCGTCGGGGTCCCGCCCCCGCGCACTCGGCGATCATGTCCGCGACGCGCGCCATCCCCGCGGTGTCCTTGAGCCAGCGCTGACCGCTGTCCAGCCGGCGCCGGTCGATGGGCCGCAGCAGCCGTGCGGCGTCCAGTACGTCGGCGAGGCGGTGCTGCTCCGGATCGGCGTAGCGGACGGCGTTGGAGAGCACCGCGGTGGTGCCGGTGCGGTCGGCCAGGGCCAGGGTGCGGGCGGCCAGCCGCAGAGAGCCGGGACCGATGCTAAAACGTTTCTGCGCGACGACTTCCAGCCGCACTCCCCCGCCGAAGACCTCCAGCCAGGGAGCCAGCAGCTTCATCGCGACGTCCTCCCGCCCGGCGGTCAGCGCCCGCACCGGTTCCGAGAGCGGGCCGAGCAGCACCGTCAGACCGGGCCCGCCGAACTCCCGCAGGGCCTCCCACGGCACCACCGGCGCCCCGCCCGAAGCGGCCTCCCTGGCATGGGCGGCCGACGTGATGCGGCACAGCCGCGCCCATCCGGCCCGGTCCTGCGCCAGCAGCACGAACCGCAGCGGCGGCTCGACCACGTGCGCCCCGCCGCGCGCCGGGGTGCGGCGACGCTGCGCGGGCGGCGGCGGGGCCAGCGCCTCCACGGCGAGGTCGACGCCGAAGACCGGCCTGACCCCCCGCTCGGCACAGGCCCGCGCGAACCGGACGGCCCCGGTGACCGTGTCCCGGTCGGTGAGCGCGAGCGCCGGCAGACCGCGCTCGGCGGCCCGCCGCACCAGGTGCTCGGGGTGGGCGGCGCCGTAGCGGGCCGAGTAGCCGGAAGCGACATGGAGGTGCGCAAAACCCGTCATGACGCACCTCCACTGCACCGCCCCCTTTGTTCCATCCGTCCGAGATCAATCGCACGCTCGTTCGATAACTCTAACCCCAGGAACCCCGAGGTGGCGACTTATGTTCGAACGCATGGGCGATTTTCTACGCGGCACCCGTTCGGCCCACCCCACCTGCAGGAAGGCGGGCCCCACCGGACCGTGGGGTCATGAAGTTCGCCGACGAGTTCAACAACGCCGTCACGCCGCGCGCCGCCCTGCTCGTCATCGGCGTGCTCGCGCTCCAGTTGCTGTTCATCGCCTCGTACGTGGGCGCGTTGCACAACCCGAAGCCGAAGGACGTGCCGTTCGGCGTGGTCGCGCCGGTGCCCGCGCTGGCGCAGCAGACCACCCAGCAGCTGAACGGACTGCCGAGCTCCCCGGTCGACGCGCGCACGGTCGCCGACGAGCGCACGGCACGGCAGCAGATCCTGAACCGGGACATCGACGGCGCCCTGGTCGTCGACCCGCGCGGCACCACGGACACCCTGCTCGTCGCGTCCGGCGGCGGCACCGTCCTCGCGACCGCCCTGGAGACCATCGCCACCGAGGCCGACGGCGTCCAGAAGCGCACGGTGCGGACCGTCGACGTGGCCCCGGCCTCGTCCCAGGACTTCGACGGCCTCTCGTCCTTCTACCTCGTGGTCGGCTGGTGCGTCGGCGGCTACCTGTGCGCCTCGATCATGTCGATCAGCGCCGGGTCCAAGCCCGCGAGCCCGCAGCGCGCGGCGATCCGGCTCGGCACCATGGCCCTCGTCTCGATCGCGGGCGGCCTCGGCGGCGCGCTCATCATCGGCGACTCGATCCTGGGCGC
Source organism: Streptomyces longispororuber (assembly GCF_024448165.1). GTDB lineage: Bacteria > Actinomycetota > Actinomycetes > Streptomycetales > Streptomycetaceae > Streptomyces > Streptomyces longispororuber_A. Next base: position 24,852 of record NZ_JAMOLN010000037.1, on the reverse strand, counting down.
CCTGCCCGGCTCCTTCTGGGCGCTGACCGGCCTCGGCGCCCTGGTCACCTTCGCGGTCGGCGCGATCACCCTGGCCCTGGAGGAACTCACCGGCGTCGTCGGCATCGGCCTGGCCGTGCTGCTGATCGTCGTCGCGGGCAACCCGAGCGCGGGCGGCGCCTTCCCGCTCCCGATGCTGCCTCCGTTCTGGCAGGCGATCGGCCCCTGGCTCCCGCCGGGCGCAGGCACCTGGGTGGCCCGCTCCATCGCCTACTTCAAGGGCAACGACGTCACCCAGTCCCTGCTGGTGCTGTCGGCGTGGGCCGTGGTGGGCGTGGCGGTGACGCTGCTGGTGTCGAGCCTGCGCGAGAAGAAGCGCAACGCGGCCGAAGCGCCCCTCTAGAGGCGCGGGGAACGGCGCGAGCAACCGCCGACCACCCGCACACACCCACGCACCCACGCACGGCAGACGCACACGGCAGACGAGAGGGCGCCCCCGTTGAACCTTCCCCACCGCTCAGGCCCGGCCGCCCAGGCCGTCTCGGTCAAGCGCATGGAACCGACGGCCCAGGCCCAGCTGGGCCCCCTCGGCCTCACGGGCTTCATCGTCGTCACGATGATCGCCACGGGCATCGACGCGGGCGTGTTCCCGGAGAGGCTGGCGGCAGCGGATGTCCCCGTGGTCGGCTTCTTCATCGGCGGGCTCGCCCAGCTCCTCGCGGGCCTCTTCCAGGCCCAGCGGGGCGACACCTGGCACGCCACGGTGTTCGGCGGCTTCGGCCTGTTCTGGATGGCGAAGGCGCTCATGCTGCTGTGGGTGCTCCCCTCCCTCGACCCGTCGCTGCGCGGCGACGCGATGGGCCTGTTCACGCTGCCCTGGGTGTTCGTCGTCTTCGTCCTGTGGCTGGCGAGCTGGCGCATCCACCTCGTCCTGCTGCTCACCTTCAGCTGCGTCCTCGTCGTCTTCGTGGCGATGACCTGCAACGGCTTCACGGGCCTGGTCGGCTGGAACCGGGTCGCCGGCTGGTTCGGCCTCGGCGCGACGGCCGGGGCGCTCTATCTGCTGGCCGGCCAGGTGATGGCGTCGACATGGGGCCGCCCGGTGCTGCCGATGGGCCGCTTCCTCGCGCCGCCGGAGCCCGCCGAGTCGTGATCACCACCCTCGCCGTCGAGAACTACCGCTCCCTGCGCCGGCTGATCGTCCCGCTGGACCGCCTGAACGTGATCACCGGCGCGAACGGCACGGGCAAGTCCAGCCTCTACCGCTCGCTGCGGCTGCTCGCCGCCGCGGCCCGCGGCGGCGCCGTCGCGGCGCTCGCGCAGGAGGGCGGCCTGCCGTCCGTGCTGTGGGCGGGCGAGCGCGACACCGGGCCGGTCGGCCTCCGACTCGGCTTCGCGGGCGACGAGTTCGGCTACGCGGTCGACTTCGGCCTCCCCAGGGCGAGCGGCGCCGGCCCGGACGGCGGCGGCTCCCTCTTCCAGCTCGACCCGGAGATCAAGCGCGAGGCCACCTGGGCGGGCCCGGTGCTGCGCCCGGCCGCCCTGCTCTGCGACCGGGCGGGCCCCGCCGTGCGCACCCGCACCGCCGACGGCGGCTGGCACCGCGCCCAGGGCCTGCGCCCGTACGACAGCATGCTCAGCGAGTTCGCCGACCCCGGGCTCGCTCCGGACCTGCTGCGGCTGCGCGAACTCATCCGCTCCTGGCGGTTCTACGACCACGTGCGCACCGACGCCGACGCCCCGGCCCGGGCCACCCGGATCGGCACCCGCACCCCCGTCCTCTCCCCCGACGGCTCCGATCTGGCGGCCGCGCTCCAGACGATCCGGGAGACCGGCGACCACGAGGCGCTGGACGAGGCCGTGGCGGACGCCTTCCCCGGCAGCCGGGTCCACGTCGCCGACAGCGGCGGCCGGTTCGAGATCCGGCTCACCCAGCGCGGCCTCAAGCGTCCGCTCGGCCCGGCCGAACTCTCCGACGGCACCCTGCGCTACCTGCTCTGGACGGCCGCCCTGCTCACCCCGCGGCCGCCGTCCCTGATGGTCCTCAACGAGCCCGAGACCAGCCTGCACCCCGAACTCCTCGACCCGCTGGCCCACTTGATCCTCGCCGCGGCCGAGGAGTCCCAGGTCGTCGTGGTCACCCACGCCCGCCCGCTCGCGGACGCCCTGGCACGCGGCGCGCCCCGCCACCGCGCCGGCCCGAACTCCATCGAACTGATCAAGGAGTCCGGCCGGACGACGGTGGCGGGGCGCGAGGGACTGCTGGACGAGCCGCTCTGGCACTGGCCGAAGCGGTGACCCGCTACGCGGCGGGAGTCCCGGCGGCGTCGCCGTAGTACGCCTGCCGCATCAGCCGCTTCATGTCGTCGATCATCGGCATCCGCGGGTTGGCGGGCGCGCACTGGTCGGCGTAGGCGTTCATCGCCTGCTGCGGCAGGGCCTCCATGAAGGCCGTCTCGTCGACGCCCTCGGCCTGGAAGGAGGCCGGGATGCCGCACCGCTCGCGCAGGTCCTCGACCGCCTTCGCGTACGACTCCACGCCCTCCTCGGGGGTGGCCGCCGGCAGGCCCAGCATCTTCGCGATGTCCTGGAGCCGCTCGGGCGCCCGGTATGTCTCGGCCTTCGGCCACGGGGTGGCCTTGTACGAGACGGTGCCGTTGTGCCGGATGACGTGCGGCAGCAGCAGCGCGTTCGTGCGGCCGTGCGCGACGTGGAAGGTGTTGCCGAGCGTGTGCGCCATCGCGTGGACGAGGCCGAGGAAGGCGTTGGCGAAGGCCATGCCCGCGATCGTCGACGCGTTGTGCATCTTCTCGCGTGCCTCGGGGTTCTTCGCGCCCTGGGTCACACAGGCTTCCAGGTTCTCGAAGACGAGCTTGATGGCCTGGAGGCACTGGCCGTCGGTGAAGTCGTTCGCGTAGACGGAGACGTACGCCTCGGTGGCGTGGGTCAGCGCGTCGAAGCCGGAGTCCGCCGTCACGGTCGGCGGCAGGTTCATCGGGAGCATCGGGTCGACGATCGCGACGTTCGGGGTGAGCGCGTAGTCGGCGAGGGGGTACTTCTGGGCGGCGGCCGGGTCCGAGATGACCGCGAAGGGGGTGACCTCCGAGCCCGTGCCCGACGTGGTCGGGATCGCGACGAGCTTCGCCTTCTCGCCCAGCTGCGGGAACGTGTAGGCCCGCTTGCGGATGTCGAAGAACTTCTCCTTCGTGTCCGCGAACTCGATCTCCGGGTGCTCGTACATCAGCCACATGATCTTCGCGGCGTCCATCGGCGAGCCGCCGCCGAGCGCGACGATCGTGTCCGGCCGGAACTCCCGCATCGCCGCCGCGCCCGCCTGCACGGTGGCCAGCTCCGGGTTCGGTTCGACGTTGTCGATGACCTGCACGGTGACCGGCTCCCGGCGCGCATCGAGGATGTCGGTGATCCGCCGCACGAAGCCGATGTCACCCATCGTCCGGTCCGTGACGAGGGTGACGCGGCTGACGCCGTCCATCTCGCCGAGGTACTTGACGGCGTTGCGCTCGAAGTAGATCTTCGGCGGGATCTTGTACCACTGCATGTTGGTGTTGCGCCGCCCGATCCGCTTGATGTTGACGAGGTTGACCGCCGAGACGTTGTTGGACACCGAGTTGTGTCCGTAGGAGCCGCAGCCCAGGGTCAGCGAGGGGAGGAAGGCGTTGTAGACGTCGCCGATGCCGCCGAAGGTGGAGGGCGAGTTGACGATGACGCGGACCGCCTTGACCCGGCGGCCGAACTCCTCGGCGAGCGCCTCGTCCTCGGTGTGGATGGCGGCGGAGTGCCCGAGTCCGTTGAACTCGACCATCTGCGCGGCGAGTTGCAGTCCGTGCTCGGTGTCGTTCGCCTTCAGGGCGGCGAGCACCGGGGACAGCTTCTCGCGGGTGAGCGGCTCGGCGGGGCCGACCTCTGCACACTCGGCGACGAGGATCGAGGTGTCGGCGGGGACCTCGAAGCCGGCCCGCTCGGCGATCCACGCGGCCGGCCTGCCGACGACGGCGGCGTTCAGCTTGGCGCCCGCGCAGTCGGTGCCGTAGGCGGTGGTGCCGAAGACGAACTCCTCGACCTTGGTCTTCTCGGCGGCGGTCAGGACGTGCGCGCCGAGCCGCTGGAACTCGGCGATGCCCTCCTCGTAGATCTCCCGGTCGAGGATGACGGCCTGTTCGGAGGCGCAGATCATGCCGTTGTCGAAAGCCTTGGACAGGACGATGTCGTGGATGGCGCGGCCCAGCTTGGCGTCCTTGGCGACGTACGCGGGGACGTTGCCCGCGCCCACGCCGAGCGCGGGCTTGCCGCACGAGTAGGCGGCCTTGACCATGGCGTTCCCGCCCGTGGCGAGGATCGTGGAGACGCCCTCGTGGTTCATGAGGAGACCGGTCGCCTCCATCGAAGGCTGCTCGATCCACTGCACGCAGTGCTCCGGAGCCCCGGCCTCGATCGCGGCGTCGCGCACGATGCGGGCGGCCTCGGCGGAGCAGTGCTGCGCGCTGGGGTGGAAGGCGAAGACGATCGGGTTGCGGGTCTTCAGGGCGATCAGCGCCTTGAAGACCGTCGTCGAGGTGGGGTTGGTGACGGGGGTCATCGCACAGATGACGCCGACCGGCTCGGCGATCTCGGTGATGCCGTTGATCTCGTCGCGGGAGACGACGCCCGCGGTCTTCAGGCCGCGCATCGAGTTGACGACGTGCTCGCACGCGAAGAGGTTCTTGACCGCCTTGTCCTCGAACAGGCCGCGCCCGGTCTCCTCGACGGCGGCCTTCGCCAGGTCCCCGTGGTGGGCGAGCGCCGCGAGCGACGCCTTCTTGACGATGTGGTCCACCTGCTCCTGGTCGTACGTCTCGAACTGCCCGAGCGCGGCGAGCGCCCCCTCGACCAGTTCGTCGACCATTCCCTGGGTCTCCACGGCAGGCTCCTCTTTTTTGCACCCTTTTCGCTGATGTTCCAATTCCACACCTTTCCGCTCAGCTCACGGGGCGGAAAAAGACCCCGACCCATAGGTCGAAAGCACTTCGCCGACTCGCCAAGTCCTCGCAGCAGCACCTCTCACCTGCGGGAACGGGTGAGGACTTAAGACCCTTGCGCGCTTGTGAACGTTTTCACAAGCATGGTGCGCAAAAGCCCCGCCCCGAGTAATCCGAGGCGGGGCAGAAGTACGGGTCAGCCGATTTGCGCCCCCGTGGCGGAGAGCGCCTCGGTCACCGGCTGGAAGAACGTCTCCCCGCCGGAGGTGCAGTCGCCGCTGCCGCCGGAGGTGAGGCCGATCGCCGTGTCGCCGGAGAACAGGGAGCCGCCGCTGTCACCGGGCTCGGCGCAGACGTCGGTCTGGATGAGGCCGTTGACGATGTCGCCGTTGCCGTAGTTCACGGTGGCGTCGAGCCCCGTCACCGTCCCGTCGTGCACCTGGGTGGTGGAGCCGGAGCGGGTGACCTGCATGCCGACGGTCGCGTCACCGGCCTGGGTGATCGCCTGCGCGGACCCGTTGTAGAGGTTCACCTCACTGGGGTGGTCGACGTCCGCGGTGTACTTCACGAGACCGAAGTCGTTGTCCGGGAAGCTGGACTGCTCGTTCGTGCCGATCTCCTGGCCGCTGGAGTCCGACCAGGTGCTGATCGCCTCGGTGCAGTGGCCCGCCGTGATGAAGTACGGCTGGCCGTCCTTGACCACGTTGAAGCCGAGGGAACACCGGCCGCCGTCGCCGGTGATGGCGTCGCCACCCGCGACGAAGGTCTTGAACTCGCCCTGGGTGCGCTTGAGTTCGGCCTTGGCACCGAGCCCGTCGACGACCTTGCTCAGTTTGTCCCAGGAGGCCCCGTCGACCGTGCGGTCGGCGGTGACGACCACCTTGTTGGTGGCGGGGTCGGTGGCCCAGGAGGTACCGGGGATGGTGGCGTCGCTCTTCAGCGTCGTACGGGCGCTCTTCAGCGCGGCGAGCGAGTTCTGGACGACTCTGGCCCTGGCGCCGGCGGCCTCGACCGCCTTCGCGGCGTCCTCGTTCAGCACGTTGACGACGAGGTTCCTGGCCTTGGCGTCGTAGTAGCTGCCCGCCGCGTCGGCGCCCAGGTCCGCATGCAGGGTCGAGGCGAGGTTTCCGGCCTTCGTGACGGACAGCGTCTTCACGGCCACGTCGGGGGCGTCGGTGCTGGCGTTCGCAGTCTGGAAGGTGATGCCCGCTGCGACCAGTGCGGCGATTCCCGCTCCGGCCACGGCGACACGCCGCTTGGGTATGCGTCGGTGCTTCAACTCACGTCCTCCTGTGGGGGGTGGGGAACGGGCCCGATGTGGGGGTGAACCCGTTCCGTGAGGCTGACGCGCCCACTATCCCGACCGTCACAGGGGGCACACAAGGTCGACTTCAGGACGCGCGTACGCCAACTCCCGTACGCCCCTGCCCCCTTGAACACACCGGCGCCGCCGCACGTCGATCCCCATTGCAAACACCCAGAGCACAGGCGACACAGCAGGGGGTGAGGACTAGTCCTGTCTCAATATCGCCGCCAGGAGGAAGCGCCCCGTCGGGGGCATGGAGAACTGCGCGAACAACCACGGACGCCCCGCCCCCCGGCATACGAGGGAACGTCCTACGGCGCGGACCCGTTGGTCGACCCCGGCTCCGGTGACGCGACCGACGCCTCCGTGTCCAGCTCGGAGAGCTGGTGCACCACCGCCTGCGCGGCGCGCCCCGCCTCCCCCGGCGTGGCCCGCTCCAGGAACCGCAGCAGCTCCACGGGGAAGGGCAGCACCAGGGTCGAGTTCTTCTCCGCGGCGACCGCCACCACGGTCTGCAGCAGCCGCAGTTGCAGCGCGGCCGGCTGCTCCGACATCACCCCGGCCGCCTCGGCCAGCTTCTTCGAGGCCTGCAGCTCCGCGTCCGCGTTGATCACCCGCGCCCGCCGCTCCCGGTCCGCCTCCGCCTGCCGCGCCATCGACCGCTTCATCGTCTCCGGCAGGGAGACGTCCTTGATCTCGACCCGGTCGATCTGCACGCCCCAGCCCACGGCCGGACTGTCGATCATCAGCTCAAGACCCTGGTTGAGCTTCTCCCGGTTGGACAGCAGGTCGTCGAGATCGCTCTTGCCGATGATGGAACGCAGCGACGTCTGCGCCATCTGCGAGACCGCGAACCGGTAGTCCTCGACCTGGATCACCGCGTTCGCCGGATCGATCACCTTGAAGTAGACGACCGCGTCCACCCGCACCGTGACGTTGTCCCGCGTGATGCCCTCCTGCGCGGGCACCGGCATCGTCACGATCTGCATGTTCACCTTACGGATCCGGTCGATCCCCGGCACGATCATGGTGAACCCCGGTCCGCGCACGGACGAGTTGAGCCGGCCGAGCCGGAACACCACCCCGCGCTCGTACTGTTTGACGACACGGGCGGCTGCCATTCCGTAGACCGCTCCGGCACAGACGACGGCCACTCCCGCCGCCACCAGTTCCTCGACCATCTCACGGCCCCCCAGGGTCCGAAGTGGGCGCAACAGGCGCGTACTTCGACGGTAACTCTGTAAGGGGCACAAAGGGAGAGCCCCGCCCGGTACGAACGACCGGACGGGGCTCCTACTGCTGGCTGCGGTTCAAAGACGTACGGAACGTGCTCGGTGGTTCAGGGAATCCGGGGTCAGTAGACGTGCACCCCGTACGCGCTGAGCGCCTCGGTGACCGGCTGGAAGAAGGTCGTGCCGCCGGAGGTGCAGTTGCCGCTGCCGCCGGAGGTGAGGCCGTAGGCGGTGCTGCCGCCGTACAGCGGCCCGCCGGAGTCGCCGGGCTCGGCGCAGACCGTGGTCTGGATGAGGCCGGAGACGATGTCGCCGCCGCCGTAGTTCACGGTGGCGTTGAGGGCGGTGACCCGGCCGCTGTGGATGCCGGTGGTGGAACCGCGCCGGGTGACGGTGGTGCCGACGGACGGCGTGGCCGCGCCCGTGATGTCCACGCTGCCGACGGTGCCGGACTTGGTCACCGAGCTGTTGGTGTAGCGCACGATGCCGTAGTCGTTGCCGGGGAAGCTGGATCCCGCGGTGGAACCGAGCGTCGTCGTGTGCCCGGAGTTGGACCACCAGGTGCCCGCGCCGTCGGTGCAGTGACCGGCGGTCAGGAAGTAGTAGTTCCCGCTGCTGTCCTGAACGTTGAAGCCGAGCGAGCAGCGCCAGCTACTCGCATAGATGGCGTCGCCGCCGGAGATCAGCTTCTTGAACGTGCCGGCCGTGCGCTTGATCTTGAGGGCGCCCGCGGTGTCGCCGGCCTCCTTCTTGATCTGGTTGATCTCGGCCTGCGAGACCGTGCTGTCGACGGTGACGACGACCTGCTTGGTCTTGGCGTCGACGGCCCATGCGGTACCGGCGACGTCGGCGCCGCGCACCGCGTCACTGGTCTGCGTGAGTTCGGCGGCGCTGAAGGCCTGGGGTGCCTCGGCCGCGTGGGCGGAGGGGACGGCGAACGCGGCCGCGGCAAGGAAGCCGGAGCCCGCGGCGATCAGCCGGGTCCGTCTCGCTATGCCACTGCGGGGGGTGGTGCGCTTGATCCTCACTGGTCGTTCCTCCCGAGGGAAGTCGGGGGCCCGCGTGGGGTCGGGGCCCGTGAGGCGCAGCCAGGACACCGGCCGTGGTCCGGATTACGGACACGCCGTGGCCCTGACAAGCGCTGCTCGGGAGTATTCGGGGTCTCAACTACTCGGCACAAGAGTGCCTTTCAGACTTCCGCCGGTTCTCCGCATACACGACGGCATGCCCCGACGGCTTCACTCGTACGTTCCGTACGCAGTGCCACGCCGCCGGGGCCGTCGCTGTCCGTGCTCCGTCCGTCAGACGGATGAGGGCGCCGCGAGGTTCCGCTCCCCCGCCTCGACGCCCACGGGGAGCGTGTTGCCCGGGGGCGGGAAGGGGCAGATGAAGTGGTCGGCGAAGGCGCAGTTGGGCAGGACCGCGCGATTCAGGTCGACGGTGGTGCGGCCGTCCTCGTCCGGTGCGTCCGGGTAGAGGAAGCGGAACCGGTAACTGGTGTTGCCGCTGGTCGCGTCGGCGAAGACGGCCCACAGCCGGCCGTCGCCCAGCCGCGCGACCTGGAGAGTGTGCTTCTGCCCGTCGAGGGTGAAGGTCAGCTCTCCGGCGAGCCCGAGGCCGCGCTCCTTCCCGTCGGCGTTCTCGACCCGGACCTCGCGCGCGTCGGCGTAGGGCGTGAAGCGGCCCTCGACCGTCCAGCGCGGGTCGTACGGGGTGGCGTCGATGCCGGCGGACGCCAGGAACGCGGTGCGGGCGGGCGCGGCGGGGTCGAAGTCGCGCACGGCCCAGAGTCCTTCGCGCCGGATGACGACGAGCCGGCGCTCGCCGATCGTGACGCCCGCGTCGGCCGCGAGCCGGGATTCCTGGCCGTCCAGGGTGTGCACCACCGCGTCGCCGTCGGCACGCCACTGCCCGGGGATGGCCGGAAGTCGGCCCTCCGGATGGTCGTCGAGCCAGTGGGTGCCGGTGAGCGAGAGCACCCCGTGTGGGGCGGAGACGGCGGCGGTCCGGTCCTCGTGCCACTGTTTCCAGAGGTCTGCGGCGTCGGTCATGCGGTGAGCGTCCTTTCCGGCGTACGGAGTCCCAGGTGGGAGCGCAGGGTGTCGCCTTCGTATTCCGTGCGGAACGCGCCCCGCTCCTGGAGCAGCGGCACGACCTGGTCGACGAAGTCGTCGAGGCCCCCGGGGGTCAGGTGCGGTACGAGGATGAAGCCGTCGGCGGCGTCGCCCTGCACGAACGCGTCCATCTCGGCGGCGACCGTGCGGGCCGTGCCGATGAACGACTGGCGGCTGGTCGTCTCGATGACGGTCTGCCGGATGGACAGGCCCTTGGCCCGGGACAGCTCCCGCCACTTCTCGGCCAGCGCGAACACATCGCCGCGGTGGGTGCGTCCCTGGGAGAGGCCGGTGTCGGGCACCGGGTCGATGTCGGGGAGCGGCCCGTCGGGGTCGTAGGAGGACAGGTCCACGCCCCACACCTGCTCCAGGGTGAGGATCGCGTTCTGCGGGGAGACCTGCTGCCGGCGGATCCCGGCGGCCTTCTCCTGCGCCTCGGCGTCGGTGTCGCCGAGCACGAACGTCACGCCCGGCATGATCAGCAGGTCCTCCGGCTCCCGCCCGTGCGCGGCGAGCCGTCCCTTCACGTCGGCGTAGAAGGCGCGTCCGGCCTCCAGGGTGCCGTGCCGGGTGAAGATGACGTCGGCGGCGGCCGCGGCGAACTCGCGGCCCTCGGCGGAGTCCCCGGCCTGGATGACGACGGGGTGGCCCTGGGGCGGGGTCGGCACTCCGGCGTCGCCCTCGATGGTGAAGTGCCGCCCGTGATGGCGGACCGGACGCCCGGTCCCGGCGTCCCACAACTGACGTGCCACGTCGACGAACTCGGCGGCCCGGGTGTACCGGTCGGCGCGGTCGAGATAGCCGCCGCGCCGGAAGTTCTCGCCGGTGAAGGCGTCGGAGGAGGTCACCACGTTCCAGGCGGCCCGGCCGCCGCTGAGGTGGTCGAGGGAGGCGAAGCGGCGGGCGGTCTCGTAGGGCTCGTTGAAGGTGGCGTTGACGGTGGCGGCGAGCCCCAGCTTCTCGGTGACGGCGGCCAGGGCGTTCAGGACGGTGAGGGACTCCGGGCGGCCGACGACGTCCAGGTCGTGGACGCGTCCCTTGTGCTCGCGCAGGCGGAGCCCTTCGGCGAGGAAGAAGAAGTCGAAGAGGCCGCGTTCGGCGGTGCGGGCGAGGTGCTCGAAGGACGTGAAGTCGATCTGCGAGCCGGACCCGGGGTCGGTCCAGACGGTGGTGTTGTTGACGCCCGGGAAGTGGGCGGCCAGGTGAATGGCCTTACGGCTGGGCAGAGTTGAGGTCATGACGACTCCTGCGCGAGGGCCGCGAACTGGTTGGCGGGCCGGGCAAGGTCCAGGTGCTCCCTGAGGGTGCTGCCCGGGTAGAACGTGCGGAACAGGGCGCGGTGCTGGAGCAGCGGCACGGTCCCGTTGACCAGGCGCTCCAGGTCGCGGCGCGGATCGAGCGGGGTCAGGTGGAAACCGTCGGCGGCGCCCCGGCGGTGCCAGTCGGTGATCAGGTCGGCGAGGTCGACGGGCCCGCCGCGGTACAGCGGCCCCTCCTCCGTGGGCAGCGGGCCGCCGCCGTGGCCGGGGCGGGCGGTCCGTTCGCCGCCGCCGAGGTCGATCCGGAGCGCGGCGAGCACCCGCAGCTCGTCGGGGTCGCGGCCGTGCTCGGCGGCGCGGCGCCGCAACCCGGCGCGGGCGGTGGCCAGTTGGCCGGGGTCCGCGATGCCGACGAGGGCGACGTCGGCGTGCCGGGCCGCGACGTCGTAGGCGTACGGGCGGGTGGCGTCCACCACGACGACGGGGTTGCCCTGCGGCGGCCGCGGCACGATGGAGGGGCCGCGCACCGAGAACGTCCGTCCCTCGAAGTCGACGTGGTGCAGTTTGTCGCGGTCGACGAACCGGCCGGTGGCGACGTCCCTGATCTCGGCGCCGTCCTCCCAGCTGTCCCACAACTTCCGTGCCACGTCAGCCACTTCACCGGCCTCGTGCCACAGGTCGGCGGGTGCGGGCGGCTGCCGGCGGCCGACCAGGGCGGCTTCGTCGTCGCCGGGCGAGACGTCGGGCCGCCAGCCGGCCCGCCCCCGGCTCACCCAGTCGAGGGTGGCGACGGCGGCCTGCACGTGGAAGGGCTCGGTGTGGGTGGTGGTGACGGTCGGCACCAGGCCGATGCGGGAGGTGGCCGGGGCGATCCTGGACAGCACGGAGAGGCTGTCGGGGCCCGCCGCGGCGAAGGTGTCGTGCAGCGTGACGAAGTCGAGCGCCCCGTGCTCCGCGAGGCGGACGAGCCGGAGGTACGGCTCGGCGTCGAGGGTGCCGGCGAGGTCGACGGCCGCGGCGAGGTGCAGCAGGCCCCGGCCGGGTTGGCTGGTCATGGGTGGGGAACCTTTCGGCGGATCGGGCGCGGGACGGACATCCCGCGCCGAGGGCGGACGGTCAGGGCTTCGGCAGGCCCTCGGGGTTGATCTCGGACTTCGGCACGGCCTCGCTCGACAGGCCCCAGCGCTTCAGGACCCGCCCGTACGACCCGTCCTCGATGACGTGGTTGAGGGCGGCGGCGTACGCGTCGACGAGCCCGCTGTCCTTCTTCGTGGTCGCCGCGATCTTGCCCTGCACGTCGTCCCCGCCCCCGGAGATGGTGCCGATGATCTGCGACTGTCCCGCGGCCGCGACGTGGTAGGCGGCGGACGGGTTCGGGCCGAGGTAGGCGTCGATGCGCCCGGACTGGAGGGCGAGGTAGTAGTCCGTGTCCTTCTGGAAGTACTTGATGGTGACGGGCTTCAGACCGGCCTTCTCGTCCTGCTTGCTCCAGTCGACGAGGATCTTCTCCTGGTTGGTGCCGGAGGAGACGGCGATGGTCTTGCCCGCGACGTCCTTGGGCTCCTTGACCCGCCAGCTGGTGCCCTTCTTCGCCTCGAACGCGATGTCGTCGAGACGGTAGGTGGCGAAGTCGTACTTCTCCTTGCGCTCCTCGGTCACCGTCACGTTGGAGAACACCGCGTCGAACTTGCCGCTGTCGAGGCCGACGAAGAGGTTCTCCCAACTCACCAGTTCCTGCTGAATCTTGAGGCCGAGGGTGTCGGCGACCAGGGTGGCGATGTCGAGTTCGGAGCCGATCCGGGTCTTGTCGTCGGTCGCGAAGAAGCCGAGCGGTGGCGAGGCGTCCGCGCTGCCGCCGAGGCGCAGCGTGCCGCGCTTGCGGACGGAGGCCGGCAGCAGCGCCGCGATCTCGTCGACCTTCTGGCCGCGGACGCGGTTCTGGTCGGGACCGATGTTGATGTTGCCGACCTTCTTCGTGCCGCCGGCCCTGCCGGTGGTCGTGGCGGCGTCGCTGTCACCTCCGCAGGCGGCGAGCAGCGGGGCCACGGCGAGCGCGGCGACGGAGGCGGCGAGGGTGCGGCGGGACAGCATGGGCGTACTCCTGGAGTGCGTGGGTGGCAGGTGGTGAGCGGTGAGTGGTGAGTGGTGAGTGGTGAGTGGTGAGTGGTGAGAGCGTCAGAGGACCTTGGACAGGAACGCCCTGGTGCGTTCCTCGCGCGGGGCGTCCAGGACCTCGGCGGGGGTGCCGCGTTCGACGATGCGGCCCTCGTCCATGAACACGACGGTGTCGGCGACCTCGCGGGCGAAGCCGATCTCGTGCGTGACGACGATCATCGTGGTGCCCTGGTGCGCCAGGTCCTTGATGACGTCGAGCACCTCGCCGACCAGTTCGGGGTCGAGCGCGGAGGTCGGCTCGTCGAACAGCAGCAGCTTGGGTTCCAGGGCGAGGGCCCGGGCGATGGCGACGCGCTGCTGCTGGCCGCCGGAGAGCTGCTTGGGGTAGGCGTCGGCCTTGTCGGCGAGCCCGACCCGGTCCAGGAGGCGGCGGGCGGTCGCCGCCACCTGGTCACGGGGCCGCTTGAGTGCGGAGAGCGGCGCCTCGGTGACGTTCTCCAGGACCGTCAGGTGCGGGAAGAGGTTGAAGTTCTGGAAGACGAAGCCGATCTGGGTGCGCTGCCTGAGCACCTCGCGTTCGCGCAGCTCGTACAGCTTGTCCCCGGAGCGGCGGTAGCCGACCAGGGATCCGTCGACGCTGATCCAGCCGCTGTCGACCTTCTCCAGGTGGTTGATGGTGCGCAGCAGCGTCGACTTGCCGGAGCCGGACGGGCCGAGGACGACGGTCACCTCGCCGGCCTGCACGTCGAGGTCGATGCCGCGCAGCACCTCCAGCGGTCCGAAGCTCTTGCGGACGGACTTCACTTCCACCATGGCGGACGCGCTCATCGGGTGGCACCTTTCGCGAAGTGGCGCTCGACGTAGTGCTGCAGTACGGAGAGCGCGCTGGTCAGGAGGATGTACCAGGCGGTGGCGACCATCAGCAGGGGCACCACGCGGCCGTTGCGGCCGTAGATGACCTGCACCTGGTAGAAGAGCTCGCCGATCGCCATGACGGAGACGATCGAGGTGCCCTTGAAGAGGGAGATGACCTCGTTGGCGGCGTTCGGCAGGATCGACCGCATCGCCTGCGGCAGGACGATGCGGCGGATCTGCCGCAGGCGCGGGATCCCGAGGGCGGCCGCCGCCTCCAACTGGCCGCTGTCGACGGCGAGTACGCCGGCGCGGACGATCTCGGCGGCGTACGCGGCCTGGTGCAGGGCGAGCCCGAGGACGGCGGCGCTCATCGCGCCGACCAGGCCCATCGTGTCGAAGGAGAAGAAGCCGGGCCCGAAGGGGATCCCGAACTGCAGCTCCTTGTACAGGTAGGCGAGGTTGAACCAGAACAGCAGTTGCACGATCAGCGGGATCGAGCGGAACGCCCAGATGTAGCCGAACGCCACGGTCCGCAGGAACCGGCTCTGCGACAGCCTCATGAAGGCGAGGACGATGCCGAGCGCGAAGCCGAGGGCGGTGCCGTAGAAGGTGAGCTGGAGCGTCGTCCAGACGGCCTTGAGGACGACGTCCGCGGTGAAGAACTCCGCGAACACCTCCCATTCCCAGCCGGAGTTGGTGGCCAGGCCGTGGGCGAACTGGGCAACGAGGACGGCGGTCGCGACGATCGCGGCCCAGCGCCAGGGGTGGCGTACGGGGACGACCTTGAGCTGCGCGTAGTCGTCGGCGGGCGGCGCCTCGGCGGTCTTGCCGCGGGGTGGATCGGTGGTCAGAGACATAGGGGTCCTCGGGAAGGTGCGGGCGGGGAACGCTCAGGCGGCGGTGGCGCGACAGGACAGGTCGCGCAGGAGGGCGAGGACCGCTCGCGCGGTGGCGTCGTTCTGCCGGAACGACGGGCTGTTCGTACGGGGCCGGGTGAAGGCACCGGCGCCGCGCGCGTCGGTGTGCGGGCCGAGGGCGAAGCGGCGCGGGTGGGCGCTGCCGTCGCGGTGCAGGATCCGGCCGTCGGCGGGGTCGACGGCGAGGAGTCCGGCCGGGGTCGAGGCGGCGCCCTCGTCGTGGAGTTCGCGCAGCAGCTGGTCCCGGGTGCGGGCGAGGGTGGGCTGCGGGAGCCGGGCCTCGACGAGTGCGCGGGCGTCGGTGCGCAGGCCGGGGACCGTGGCGGAGGTGGCCCGGAAGACGCCGTCCTCGGCGGTGATCCGCAGGTCGGCGCCGACGAACCTGACCACGCCCGCCCGGGACAGGGCGAGCAGTTGGCGCAGCCGGGGTCCGGGCGGCCCGGAGGCGAGGTAGCTGAAGAAGCCGTGCCACCAGGCGCCGATGTCGCCGAGCCGCACGACCTGCCCGTACACGGAGAGCAGGCCGAGAAAGACGGCGAGGTCGGGGCTGCGCTCCGGGTCGTGCCGGCGCTCCAGGTCGGCGGTGATGTGGCCGCGCAGTCCTTCCTGGAGCTCCTCGTACGAGGCGTGCCGCACGCCGTCGAGGGGGTGGTCGAGGGCGGTCAGGTCGAGCCGGTCGGCGGGGTCGGGGACGGCGGCGGCGACGAGCGCCCGCAGTTCGGCGCCGAGCGGGGCCGCGGCGGCGTACTTCGCCTCGAAGACGTCCCAGGCGACGCGGGTCCGCTCCGGGTGCGCGGTGAACAGCCGGTGGTAGTGGGCGAATCCGAGCTCCTTGTCGATGAGCGGCCACACGTCGCGGCGGAAGTCGAACCCGTCGTCCCGGGCGAGGAGTTCGTCGATCTGGGCGGGGCCGAGGAAGCGCGGCAGCGGCGGCCGCTCCCCCGCTCCGGCGTCCCAGTCGTAGCCGATCTTGGACCGGTACGGCACGCCCCTGCGCGATCCCACGTGCAGGACGGGCTCGCGTCCCGAGGGGAGGTACCGGTCGCCTTCGTAGCGCCCGCCGCGCCCTTCCGTGAGCAGCACCATCAGGTCGACGAAGGCGAGTCCGAAACCGCGGACGAGCACGTCCTGGCCGGGGGCGAGCGCGCTCAGGTCGCTGTCGGCGGTGAAGTCCGGCGGCAGGTGCACGAGCCCGTGCCGCTCGGCGTACGCGGACAACTCCTGCTGCTCCTCGTCGAGTTCGGCGTCGAGGTGGCCCTGGGTGAGCACGACGGCATCGGCGAGCAGGGGGCGCGGGCGGCCCTCCAGCCACACCTGCTGGCGTCCGCCGCGCGGCCCGGACAGGCGCAGCGCGCGCCGTGCGTGGTGGTGGACGACGACCCCGGCGGGCAGGCCCGCGACGGCCTTCTCGTACACCCAGCGCAGATAGTCGCCCTGGCTGCGCCGGTCGGCGAAGACCCGCCCGTCGATGCCGGCCCATTCGTGCAGGGCGGGCCCGGGCAGCACGGGACCGCCGAGCTGCACGGTGTCGTCGGTGAACATGGTGACGTCCTGAGCCTGCGAGTTCATCCACAGCAGGGGCGACTGCTCCTGTCGCCAGATCCGCCCGCCGCCGGGCGGGAACGGATCGACGAGATGCACGTCGAGCGCCAACTCGCCGCCCAGGTCAGGGCTGTTGGCGGCGATCCGCTCCAGGACACCGGTCCCCCGCGGCCCGGCGCCGACGATGACGAGGGACTGCCGCACGCCGCTCATCGGCCGGTCCCTCGCGCGTAGTGGCGCTCGACGTAGTGCTGGCCGACGCTGAGCAGCGAGGTGACGACGACGTACCAGATGGTGGCGACGAGGAGGAGCGGGATGACCTGGTACGTGCGGTGGTACACGAGCTGCACCGAGTACAGCAGGTCCTGGACGGCGATGACGCTGACGATGGAGGTGCCCTTGAGGGTGCCGATCAGCATGTTCCCGGCGGGCGGCACGATCGCGCGCATGGCCTGCGGCAGGACGATCTTCCGCCAGCGCCGGTGGCGGCCGAGCCCGAGCGCCTGGGCGGCCTCGATCTGGCCGCGGTCGACGGAGAGGATGCCGCCGCGCACGACCTCGGCGGCGTACGCGGCCTCGTGCAGGGTGAGCCCGATGATGGCGACGGTGACGGGCCCGAACAGGTCGACGGTCTTCACGCCGAGGATCTGCGGGTACAGGGCGCCGATGTTGAACCAGAACAGCAGCTGCACCAGGATCGGCATCGACCGGAACAGCCACACATAGCCCCAACTCACCGCCTGGAGCACGGGGTTGGCGGACAGCCGCATGACGGCGAGCAGCGTGCCGAGGGCGAAGCCGAGCGCCATGACGAGGGCGGTCAGCCACAGCGTGAGGCCGAGCCCGCGCAGCACGGACGACGTGGTGAAGTATTCGGCGACGACGTCCCACTGGAACGCGTCGTTGCGCAGCACCGAGTTCACGGCGAGGCCGAGCAGGGCGAGGACGACGGCGGCGGCGATCCACTGGCCGGTGCGGCGCTGCGGGACGATGCGCGGCACGTCGGCGGCCGCGGGCGGCGCCGGGGCTGCGGCCTTGGACAGGGTGTCTGAGGACATGGGAAGGCTCCGGGTGCCGGACGGGCGGCACGGTCTTGCCTTCACACCTGGTACCGGAGCCCCTCAGCAGCGGTACCGCACCGAGAGTAAGGGGCTGTTCACGTCCACTGTCAAGGCTGTCCACACTATGGGCATTGCGTCTCAAGTGAGTTGACGCCGAACCGGATGCCTGTTCCACTTGCTCCCATGCATCCGCAGCAGTGGCTGGTCACGCGCTCCCACATCGACTTCGGTCGAGTGTGGTCCGCGTCTTGTTGATGCCCTTCCGACGCCTCTGAGCGCGTCCCCTTTCTGCCTGATTCCTGTCTGACTCTGCCTGAGCCCTCGCCGCTCTCCTTCACGCGTCCCGGTACGCACCCGTCCGCGTACCCTCCCGCGCCTTCACCCTGCTGCACCCTCCCCTCGCCGTGCCCCCTCTCCATGCTCCGGCCTGCCGTGTGCTCGCCGTCTCCGAAGGGCAGAACTCCCCGCCATGCGCACCACTTCCCTGACTTCCGCGTTCGCGCTGATCACCGTCGCCGCCCTGGGACTGACCGCCTGCGGCTCCGGCGACGGCGCGAGCGACGCGGCGCCCGCCGCCGCGAAGAACGACAAGATCCCGACCCAGGACGTGGTGTCGGGCCTGACGAAGGACCCCGCGGCGGCGAAGCTGCTGCCCGCCGGCGTGCGCGAGCGCGGCCGTCTCAAGATCGCGGTGAGCGTCGGCGGCAACCCGCCCAACTCCACGTACCTGCCCGACGGAAAGACCATCGTCGGCCAGGACATCGACTTCGCGAACGCCGTCGGCAAGGTCCTCGGCATCGAGCTCGACCAGGAGGTCGCGAGCTTCGAGGCGATCCTGCCCGCCCTGGACAGCGGCAAGTACGACCTGGGCACCGGCAACTTCGGCGTGACCGACGAACGCCGCAGGACCATCGACTTCGTCACGTACATCAACGACGGCCAGGGCTTCGCCGTCCGCAAGGACAGCGACCTGAAGAAGGTCACCGACCTGAAGCAGCTGTGCGGCCTGAACGTGGCGACCGGCGCGGGCACGACCTTCGAGGCGACCCTCGAACAGAACAAGGGGATCTGCGAGAAGGCGGGCGAGAAGGCGTACGACGTAAAGACGTACGCCGAGTCGAGCGCGGTCTGGTCGTCGTTGCAGCAGGGCCGCTCCGACGTGGTGATGAGCACGATCAACGGCCTGCGCTACGCCGTCGCGCAGCAGGAGGGCCTGCGCTTCCTCAACGAGTTCCACCGCCTGGACGTCGGTTTCGCCTTCAAGAAGGGCACGCCCTTGGCTCCCGCGTTCCGGGCAGCGGTGAACAAGCTGATCGCGGACGGTACGTACGCCAGGATCCTGAAGAAGTGGGGAACGACTCCGTCGGCGATCGCGAAGTCCCGGATCTCGCCGCCCGAGATCAAGGACTGA
Organism: Streptomyces longispororuber; assembly: GCF_024448165.1. GTDB lineage: Bacteria > Actinomycetota > Actinomycetes > Streptomycetales > Streptomycetaceae > Streptomyces > Streptomyces longispororuber_A. Next base: position 6,085 of record NZ_JAMOLN010000037.1, on the reverse strand, counting down.
GGGAGCGGCGCCCCTGAAGGCAGCGGCGAAGCCGCAGGCCTCCAGGGGCGCGGGGAACGGCGCGAGAAGCCCCACCGGCCCGCGGCCGCCCGTGCTCAAGGACCCCTACGGCGACACGGCGACCCGCCGGCGCCGGGACCGCACCCCGATCACCTGGTCCATGAGCGCGCCCAGGACATCCCGCACCGAGCCGCGCGCACGCGCATCGCACTCGACGACCGGCACCCCGTCCCCGATCCCCAACGCCTCCCGGATCTCGTCGAGTTCGAACCGCTCCGCCCCGTCGAACCGGTTCACGGCGAGCACGAACGGCGCCCCCTGCGCCTCGAAGTAGTCGAGCGCGGGAAAGCACTCCTCGATGCGCCGCGTGTCGACGAGCACCACCGTGCCGAGCGCCCCCTCCACCAGGTCGTCCCAGAGGAACGAGAACCGGTCCTGCCCGGGCGTACCGAACAGATACAGCGCGAGCGTCGGATCGAGCGTGATCCGCCCGAAGTCCAGCGCGACGGTCGTGGTCGTCTTGCCCTCCACCCCGTCGAGCGAGTCGACCCCCACCGAGACCTGCGTGATCGCGGCCTCCGTGTCCAGCGGTTCGATCTCCGAGACCGCCCCGATGAAGGTGGTCTTGCCGACCCCGAGCCCGCCGCTGATCACGATCTTCACCGCGAGCGGGGCGACCCGTTCAGAGCGCCCTGACATGGTCCCTGATCCTTTCGAGCGTGTGGAGCGGCAGCTCCGCGGGTTGCGAACACGACAGCCGGCCGCCCACGACGAGATCGGCGACGAGCACCTTGGCGACACCGAGCGGCACCCCGATCCCCTCGGCGATGTGCGCGACGGTGGTGGGTTCCTGGCACAGCGCCACGATCCGCTGGTGCTCGAACGCGAGGGTCCCCGCGTCCGGTGCGCCCTCCACGGCGACGACGAGCGTCTCCAGGCGCAGATCGGCCTGCGCGGGCAGCGCGCGCCCGCCGGTGATGATGAACGGACGCACGAACTGGGTGTCCGCGGTGTCCTCCGGTTCCGACGAAGGCCCCTTCATCGCGGCAGCGTCTCGCGGAGATCGGCGATGAGCGTGGGCGTGAGCAGGTCGCCCGCGCGCTCGGCGAGCACGGCCATCTCGTAGCCCACGAGCCCGAGTTCACCGCTGCTGTCGGCGAGCACGCCGAGGCAGGAGCCGTCGCGCATGGCGGAGACGAGCAGGAAGCCGCGGCCCATCTCGATCATGATGAGCTTCACGCCGTCGAAGCCGTACCGCTTGGAGGCGCTGCGGGCGAGGCTGGAGAGTCCCGACACGATGGCGGCCAGATGGTCCGCCTCGGTCCGCCCGAGCCCGTCCGACACGGCGATGAGCAGGCCGTCCGAGGAGACGGCGACGGCGTCGCGCACGCCGTCCGTGGTGCGCACGAAGTTGGCGAGCAGCCAGTTGAAGGTCTGCGAGTCGCCCCGGGTGTCGACGGTGGTCACTGGTCGTCCTGCCCTTCACCGGTCTCCTGCCGGGCGGCCGTCGCGGCGGCCCGTTCCTTCTCCACGCTGATGGCGCCGCGCATATGGGCGCTGCGCAGGCCGGACAGCATCCCGGAGACGTCCTCGGGGCTGCGCTCGACGACGGGACCGGCGGGTGCGGGCGGGGCGGTCTCGTTGACGGCCTTCGAGATGGCGCTGCGCTGGGGTCGCTTGACGAGCCCGTTGCGGGTGCGGGCGGCGGACGGGGCGGCGGCCCTGGCCGGTTCGGTGCGCACCGGCGCCGGCGCCTGCTCCTTGCGTGGCGCGGGCAGCTCGGCCTCGGCCTTCTCCCCCGGCTCCGGCTTCACCGGCCCGGTCGGCTGTGACGGCGACGTCGACGGTGAAGGCTGCGTCGACGGTGAAGGCGCCGTCGGTTGTGACGACTGCGCGGCCGGTTCGGTGAGCAGTCCGGACGGGATCAGCACCCGGGCCACGACTCCGGCGGCCGGCGCCTCACCGAGCCGTACCTCGATCCCGCACTTGCGGGCGAGCGCGCCGACCACGAAGTGGCCGAGGAACTTCGTGGGTTCGGCCATGAAGCTGGCGCTGCCGGAGAGCCGCAGGTTGGCCTCGGCGAGGGCCTGGGTGCCCATGCCGAACCCGTGGTCGACGATGGCGACGAGGTAGCCCGCGCTGGTCCGCCGCCCCTCCACCTCCACGTCGGAGTCCGGGGACGAGAAGCTGAGCGCGTTCTCCACCAACTCGGCCAGCAGGTGGGCGAGTTCGGCGACGACGGAGCCGCTGACGTGCGCGGGCTCGACCCGCCGCAGCGTGACTCGCCGGTACTCCTCGACCTCGGAGAGCGAGGCGCGCAGCACATCGGTCACGGACAGGGGCGTCGACCAGGTGCGCGGGCTGGACTCGCCCGCCAGCACCAGGAGCGACTCGGCGTTGCGGCGCATGCGGGTGGCCAGATGGTCGAGCTCGAAGAGGTTGGCGAGGGTGTCCGGGTCCGCGTCCTCGTGCTCCAGCTTGTTGATGAAGCTGATCTGCCGGCGCACCAGGTTCTGGTTGCGGCGGCCGAGGCTGACCAGGGACTCGGTGGCGTTCCTGCGCAGGACGGCCTGCTCGGTGGCGAGGTCGAACGCGGCGCGCTGCACCCGGTCGAAGGCGTCGGCCACGTCCCGCACCTCGGCCCCGGCCCGCGGGTCGAGGGCGAGCGGGGCGGGCGGCTCGGGCGTCTCGCCCGCGGCGGCCTGCACCGCGGCGACGGCCTGCGGCAGCCGTGCCCCGGCCACCTCGCGGGCCTCCTCCGCGAGCCCGCTGAGCGGCGCGGACACGGACCGTACGCAGTCGTGGGCGAGGGCCCCGAGCGCACCGACCACGGCGAGCGCGAGCAGGGCGAACAGGAGGAGGTCGCGCTGCGCGGCGCCCTCCAGCTCCGCGGCGCGGTTCTCGACGTCGGCGCCGATCGAGATCTGTACGTCGCGCAGGCCGTTGATGGTCGACGTCATCGTCTCCCACCAGGCCATGGGCGGCACGTCACGGGCGCTGAGCCGGCCCGCGCCGCGCGCGGCGGTCGACTCGTACGTCAGGGCGCGCTCGGCGTCCGGGGTGTCGAGCGCGTCGCCGAGCCGCCGCCGCTGGGCGTCGGTCGCGGTGCGCGGGAACGCGTCGAGCGCGGCGAGCCGTCCCGCCCTGATCTCCATGAAGCGGCTGTAGCCGTCGCCGCGGAAGCGCCCTCCGGCGCGCACGGAGCCGAGCACGATGGCCCGCTCCTCGCCCAGGAACTCCTTGGCGTTGCCGAGGACCTGGAGGCTCTGGTACGCGTCGCGCAGCCGCCCGTCGCGGACGTCGTCGAGGCCGAGCCCGAGCCGGTCGAGCACGGTGATGGTGCTGGTGAAGTAGTCGAAGGTGGCCTGCACCTGGCCGGTGCCGTCGTCCGCGCCCGTGCGGATCCCGGCGAGTCCGCGGAGCCGTCCGAGCGCGTCGCGCACGGTTGCGGCGGCGTCGTCGCCGCGCCCGGCGAGCGCGTCGTCGAGGGCGCCGCGAGCGGCGTCGGTCGCCTTGCGCTGGGCGGGCAGCAGGGCGCCGAACTGGCCGACGCCGCCGACGTATCCGGTGGTGAGCCCGCGCTCCTTCTGCAACTCGTGGACGAGTCCCTGGAGCGTGATCTCCAGGCGGGCGTCGGCGGCGGTGGCGGAGGCGTTGCGGTAGTCGGAGATCTGTCCGGCGGCGAACACACCGAGCAGGGCGAGCAGCACGGCGAGGGCGAGTCCGAGGATGCGCAGCAACCGGGTCCGGATGGTTCTGGTCTTCGCTGGTCCGCCGGTGACGGCGGCCGTCACGGACGAAGTGACTGAGGATACGAGGTCCACTGAAAAGCCTTATGCAGAGGGCGAGTTGGCGGAGCAGAAACGGTGCGTCTGCGCCCGGCCAACGAGCCCTCTCCGACCCGGGTCACCGGATCATGTGTTTGTTTTACACCCCGGAAACGGCCCCGCCGAAGCCGCGCAGGTGACCCCGCACCGCCCGCTCGGGCCCGCCGCTCCTCGTATACAGGGCCAGCGCCTCACAGACCGCAGTCGCAGCACGAACAGCACTCGCAGCACGAGCACGCCTCGCAGCACGAGCAGTCGCAGTTGCAGTCCCCCACGTTGCAGCACCCCTCGCGCTTCTTCCGCGACCAGGGCCCCTCGAACTCGTCGGCGCAGCACACCTTGCACGTACAACAGAGCCCGATCGCCACGGCACACCCGGCGAAGAACCCCCGCTTGCCCGGCTTGGGCGGCTGGAAGGACGGTCCGCCCCCGAACCCACCGGGACCGCCGGGCCCACCGGGACCGCCGGGCCCACCGGGACCGCCGGGCCCGCCCGGAGCGCCCCCGCCGTAAGGATTGTTGGACCCGTACGCGCCCGACCCGGTCGGCGCATAGGGACTGCCCGGCGCCCCCGTCGGCACCCAGCCGTCCTGTCCGTGCCCGGACCCGGACCCCGGCCCGCCCGCGTGCGCACACACCGCACCCCCGAACGCCCGGTCCACCGACCGCCCCACCTCGTGCGCGAGCAGCAGATGCGCCAGCTTCCCGTCCACGAAGTCGACCTCGCGCAGCGCGAGCCGGATCCCGTGCACCGCGTCGTCGGCGAGCCGGCGCGCCTCGACGAGGCCGGTCCCGGTCGCGGTCAGTGGATTCCACGCCCCGGCCGCGGCGTCGGCGTCCCGGTCCTCCACGGCGTCCAGCAGATGTGCGAGCCGGCCGAACAGCCGCCCCGCCTCCGCCAGCGGTTCGGCGTTGTGCGGCCGCCCGGCGAGCACGGCGGTGTGCGCGAACGCGGCGGCGGTCGCGGTCTCGGTCGGCTCGGTCACGGTGAGCACGGAGGTGCCGGGCCCGGCGAGCGCCTCGATCCCGCCCTGCCGCTCCACCGCGTCGAGCAGGACCGCCGTGTCGAACCCGACGTCAGATCCCGTCCGCGCACCGGCCCTTCCCCAGCCGGCGGCCACCTTGCGCGCGGCCAGGGCGACCGGCCGGCGCGCGTACAGCCCGTCCCGGTCGTCGACGTGGTCGCGCACCTTCGCGGCGGCGAGCACCAGCGAGACGGCGGCGGCGAGCCGGGCCCCCTCGCCCTGTGCGACGGACGCGGTCCGCATCCCGCGCAGCGGGCACGGGCCGGCCTGCCGCCGCCAGGCGCCCGCTCCGGACGCGGCATCGGCCCGCTCGACCTGAGCCTCCGTCAGAACCGAGATGAGCAGACCGTCATAGTTCGTGACGACCCGGGCGAACTGCCCGTGGTCGCCGCGCAGCGCCAGACAGAGCCCGCAGAGGTGGGCCATCCACTGGGTCTTCAGACCCTCGCCGAGCCGATGACTGCAGGGCCGGACAATTCCGAACAAGGCGACTCCCCCGTGCGCCGGATGACGATGCGTCAACTGTTACGGACGGACGGGTTCACCCGTACGCACCGCGGGTCACCCGAACGCCGTGAAGAATCATATTTCACTCACTGTCAGCAGCCGTACCCCGTACAGCCCTTGGGAACGCCGGGGCAACACGGTGTTGACTGTGCACCAGTACCGTCACGAAAACCCCGCGCGGCGACTATCCACTTGGCGCCGGATCCGCATCATGGATGAACATTGGGGAGCAGGACATGCGGAACGCAGAGGAACCGCTGTGAGAGGAGGCGTCCATGGGATCGGTGCGCAAGGCGAGTGCCTGGCTTGGCCTCGTCGACGACAACGATGACGAGCGTTACTACGACGACGACTACGCCGAGGGGCCCGAGCCCGGTGACGCCTGGGTGACGGACCCGCGGGTCAAGGTGGCCGAGGACAAGGCCGAGGAGGAGGGCCGCCGGATCGGCACCGTCACCCCGGACAGCTTCCGGGACGCGCGCCGGATCGGGGAGATGTTCCGGGACGGCGTCCCGGTGATCATGAACCTCACGTCGATGGAGCCGGCCGACGCCAAGCGCGTCGTCGACTTCGCGGCGGGGCTCATCTTCGGTCTGCGCGGTTCGATCGACCGGGTCGCCAACCGGGTGTTCCTGCTGACGCCCGCGGACACCCAGATCGTGTCGGGCCGCGAGGCGAAGACGCACCCGGACGGCTTCTTCAACCAGAGCTGATCCGGAGCGGGGC